>DATDUW010000032.1:0-9484 GCA_035290185.1 Patescibacteria group bacterium | reverse complement strand
CCTGGCGACTCTCGATGACGGGAGTGTTATTTTTTGGGGGAACGCCAGCGACAATGGGACATGGCAGTTGTATCGGACCACGCCAGATGGCGGGGTCAGGCAGCTGACCGGCGGGGAAGACCCCGCCTATTACGCGAAGGTTTCACCGAATGGAAAGTGGATTGCTTTCGGCCGGGACAACAAAGGGAACGAGAAACACGTCGTCTATGTCATGCCTTCGGACGGCGGTGATCCAATCCCTGTCTCTCAAGAAGGAACCTGTTCCAATTTGGGTTCCTGGTCTGTGGATGGCAGGTATCTTTCCTATGCGAATAATGTTCGTGAGCCGTCGTCCTTTGACGTCTATGTGTATGATCGCGAGAAAGGCACTTCCACGCCGATCTTCACGGGCAAGATTCCCAAACAGGACCATGGTCTCGGAGCCTGGAGTCACGACGGTGCAAAGATGTTGGTGACAAGAGGAATCTCCGATGTTCAGGGGTATGTCTTCCTGGTTGACGTTGCGTCCGGGGCTTATCGGCCAGTCATCACTCCTGATGACCAGGCAAGAATTGAAGGAATTCATTTTTCTTCGGATGGAAAGAAAATCTACGCTCTGGCCGATGTTGGGGATCGTGACTTGCTCACGCCCATGGAGCTTGATCTTGAAACAGGAGCCTGGCGTGATTCTTTTCCCGCCAAGGGTCTCGAATCCGATTCTTTCCGCCACTCCGTAAACGGGAGGTGGGAAGTGGTTTCCTATGACCATTTTGGTTATTCGGAGGTTTCGATTCGGAATGGGAGGACCGGAAAGGTGATCGATGTGAACGCGCTTCTGCCGGAACCGGGCGTCCTGTACGGGTTTACGTTCAGTCCGGCTGAACGGTTCGTGAGTTTCACGTTCACGAGCCCGTCCACTCCTACCAGTATTTGGCGAATAGATCTTCGAAAGGAGAAAGCAGAGAAGGCTTGGGCCTATCCGTTGGTTGTTGAAAAACCGCCGGTCGTCCCCGAGTTGGTGAGTTACACCAGCTTTGACGGAATCGAAATTCGCGGAATCCTCTACCGTCCATCGGGTGCGGACACTACGCATAAGACCCCCGTCATTATGGACATGCACGGAGGGCCAAGCTCGGCACGCGATTTCAGCTGGGCAGGACGGATCCAATACCTTTGTTCCAAGGGGATTGGCGTGTTTCAGCCCAATGTTCGGGGAAGTAGCGGACGCGGAAAGGCCTTTCAGCAGGCTGACAACGGCTTGCGGCGTCTGGATTCCGTCAAGGACATGATTTGGGGGGCGTTATATCTGCGTGACGTCGTCCCGTGGGTTGATTCCTCGAAACTGGTCCTCTCCGGAGGATCCTACGGCGGATACATGGTCCTTGCCGGATTCACCCTCGCCGGCTTGGACGGAGATTCTGATCTCAAAAAAATTGGAGTCAGCCACGGGAAGGATCTTTGGATTGCCGGCATGGAAGCGGTCGGGATTTCCGACTGGATTTCTTTTCTGGAAGGGACAGCTTCCTATCGGACAGCCAATCGGCAGGAGGAGTATGGCCGGTTGGACGTCCCGGAGGAAAGGAAATTCCTGGAGGGGATTTCGCCCCTGTTGTATGCTGACCGGATTGAAAACCTTCTCGTGATTCACGGGAAGAATGATGCACGTGTCCCCTTCTCACAAGCAGAACAGATCGTCCGGGCTGTTCAGTCTACGGGGGGTCAGATCGTTCTTCTTTCCTTTGAGAACGAAGGCCACGGTTCTGGTAAACGCCAGAACCAGGCCCGAGAGTGGAACGCTCAGTTCCAATTTCTCCAAAAGATGGGCGTTGTCCTTTGAGTCCTTACCCTCGACATTGTCGGGGGTTTTTCGTTTGAGGGCCGAAGAGAGCCGTGCTATGCTCTTTGTGTTGTGTCAGGCCTCCTTGCGAAAAATACCTTTTATTTGACCGCTGCTTCCATTGGACAGAAAGCGGTTGCCTTTTTTTATTTCTTAGCTCTAGCAAAAACCATGGGGCCAGAGCATACGGGAGCCTATTTTCTAGCTCTGTCTATTACAACAATTTTTAGTGTCATCGCAGACTTTGGTTTGACGCCAGTTATTATTCGTGAAATCGCCAAACAGCCAAGGAAGGAAGGAACCCTCCTTGTGAGACGTGCGATCACTCTCAAAATTCCGTTCATTCTGCTCGGTGGTGTTGGATCTATTCTCGCGTCGCTTGCCCTTGGGTATGACGTTTCCGTGATCCTTCTTGTTGCCGTGGCAACGCTTGTGTTGGCTGCGGATGCCATCTCGCTTCTCTATTATGGTGTCCTGCGCGGTTCTCAGTGTTTATCCTTTGAATCCGCGGGAATTTTTATTGGTCAGATCTTAACACTCCTATTCGGAGGAGCCGTTCTTCTCTTTCATCCCTCTTTACCTTGGTTAGTGGCAGCCCTTTTGGTTGGAAGTCTCTTCAATGCCTTTTTTTCTGTTTTTCAAGTAATCCAGTCGTTTGGAAAAAATATTTTACAACCCTTGTGGGATCTCAAAGGAATTCGCGTTCTTTTGCGTCTGGCATTTCCGTTCGCATTAGCAGGCACATTCGTCAAGGTCTATTCTTCCATTGATTCTCTTTTTCTTTCACACTTTGCCGGAACGGCTGCTGTGGGCGTTTACAGTGTTGCCTACAAATTTACCTATGCCTTCCAGTTTCTCCCCATGGCATTCATTGCCGCTCTCTATCCAGGGATGAGCGCAATCGTTGGAAAGGATCCAGAACAACTTGCCGCGCTCTTTAATCGTGCCATGTGGTATTTGGCTATTCTGGCCATGCCCATCACCCTTGGACTATCTGTGGTGGCTTCGGATGCGGTGCGGTTGGCCGGCTCGGATTATGATGGTGCTGCACCCGTTCTGCGTGTTCTTGTTTTCGTTCTCATGCCGATCTTCCTGGATTTTCCCGTTGGTTCACTTCTCAATGCAGCAGACCGACAAGGGACAAAAACAGCCATCATGGGAATCACCATGGTTATCAATGTCATTTTAAACGCCATTTTCATTCCTTTTTTGGGAGCGATGGGAGCCGCTCTTTCTGCCCTCGTGAGTTTTTGGTTTTTATTCTTGGCTGGATTGGCATTTGTCCCTTCTGTTATTCCTGGCTACCGCTGGACAAATCTTTTTCGAACAGTCATTCCAATTATTGCGAGTGGTTTAGTGATGGCCCTAACCGCATGGTTTATACGGGAAAGGTTCGGGTTCATTCCCTCTATTATTTTGGGGGCAATTGTTTACGTTCTCATGCTCTTTCTCACCAGAGCCGTACGTTCGGAAGATGTTCAATCCATTCGTCGTCTTCTTTTGCCTTCGAAAAAAATGGACGAAACTTATGCGGAACTTGTTACTCCTGACGCTTGATTTTCCTCCCAGACTTGGGGGCGTGGCCCGTTATTTGGAAGCGGGAGCACGGATTTTTCACGATCGTATTTTCGTGGTTGCCCCTCCGGAGCCGGAGAGCGAAGCGTTTGATAAGGGGGCGTCTTATCCCGTGGAACGTGTCCCCTTGTTTTCTTCTCGGCTATGGCCGCACTGGCTTCCGATCCTGTCCATCCTCTGGAAAAAGAGGAAAACATATGAGTTGACGCTTACGAGCCATGTGCTTCCGGTGGGAACAGCGACGTGGATGCTGAAGCCGTTTACGCACCGCCCTTACATTGTCTGCGTTCATGGCATGGATTTGGGATTGGTAAAACAACATCCGTGGAAGCGGGTGCTTGCGAAACGGATTTTGCGCGGCGCGCGGGTGGTCGTGGCCAATTCTCAGGTTCTTGCTCAAGAGGTTTACCAAGATTTTCACGTTTCCTCCCTTGTTGTGTATCCGACTGTGCACGAAACTTTGCTCCCAGGGGTTGAAGCCCTTTCACGTCCACAAGATGGAACGACTCATTTTTTAACGGTCGCGCGTCTCGTGGAACGCAAAGGCCACTTGCGCGTCCTTCAGGCCCTGTCTGTCTTGCGGCGTTCCGGTGTTTCTTTTTCCTATCAGATCATCGGAGATGGGCCGTTTGAAAAAACGATTCGAGAATCCATTTTACAACTTGGGTTGGATTCCATGGTTACGATGCGCACAAAAGCTTCGGATGCGGACGTCCGGGACGCGTATGCTGCTTCCAACGTTTTCGTGATGCCGACGGTGGGCGGGGAAGCGGACCGTGAAGGGTTCGGTAGTGTTTATCTGGAGGCGGCTGCTTGGGGTCTTCCCTCGATTGCCTCGGCTCTTCCAGGAGTGAATGAGGCTGTATTCGATGGGGAAACAGGTTTGCTCGTTCCGGACGGTAATGCCGATGCTCTTGTCCAAGCGCTCTTGCGCATGATCACGGATGAATCCTTGTGCCGCACATTGGGAAAAGCCGCTCAACAGCGAGCTCTTGCGGAATTTCGTCCCGAGGAACAATGGGCTAAACTAGAGCCGTATCTTTGACTATGAATCCGTCTCGCATCTCCGTCATCATTCCAACCTATCAACACGCGGGCACGATTGTGCGGTGTTTGGAGAGCGTGTTTGGTCAGACGTTACCGCCGGCGGAAGTCATTGTCGTTAACGACGGGTCCAAAGACAGAACTGAGGAGATTCTTGCTCCATACGCTGGGAGGATCATTCTTATCAATCAAGAGAATCAGGGGAGCAACCCGGCTCGCAATCGTGGTTTTGCAGTATCTAGCGGGGAACGGGTCATTTTTTGTGATGCGGATGTGGTCATGCATCCGGAGATGCTCGAGAAACTTTCAGACGCCTTAGATGCAGATCCCCGCGCGTCTTATGCCTATTCCAGCTTTCGTTTCGGGTGGAAGAAATTTCACGGGTTTCCCTTTGACGCTGAACGGCTCAGACGAATGAACTACATCCACACGACGGCCCTGATCCGTCGCGAAGCGTTTCCAGGTTTTGATCCGCTTGTCTACCGGCTGCAAGATTGGGATCTCTGGTTGACTCTGTTATCAAAGGGACGAATCGGGACCTTTGTTCCTGAGGAGCTGTTCCGCGTCTTCGTGGAATCGAAAAGCCGTCTGGGAACCCAGTGGCGTCCCTCGATTCTCTACACGGTTCCGTGGGATTTTTTCGGTTGGCGACCAACGTCTATTGCGAAGTACGAATCGGCCCGGGAGATTGTTTTAGCGAAACACAGATTGTCTTGAATAAATGATCCTATGCTTTCGCAATTCATCGGCAAACCATTTTGGATCGTGTTGGGAGCGCTCGGCGGAGTTTTCGTCCTCGCGGTTCTTGCCTTTCAAACTCCCTTCGTTCCCATCCTTTTGGCCCTCATAGGAATCGGGGTCTTTCTTTTGACCGTCCGGAAGCTGGAGTGGGGCTTGGCGGCCGCCTTTGCAGAACTGTTTGCGAATTCCCATGGACACTTGCTCTCTGTTCCTGTCGCCGGATTTTCTCTGTCCTTGCGCATGGTTGTTTTTTTTGCCGTCCTGGCGGCATGGTTATTCTTTCATCGCATGATCCGGCGGGTGCCGTGCCCGTGCCGGGATCCGCGATTTCGATGGTTTTTTCCGCTTCTCGTCGCCGTTGTTATCGGATTTATCGTGGGTGTGCGGCAACAGGATCCGCGTGATGTTTTTCAAGATGGGAACGCCTATTTTTATCTAGCTTATCTCCTTCCCCTTTTAAACGTTTCCTGGGGGGCAGCGGCCCGCCGGTTGCTTATTCAAACGCTCTCCGCTTCTGCCGCGTGGGTTTCTCTCTTGACCCTGGGCCTCTTATACGTGTTTACCCATTTTCCTGTTTCAATTCTGGGGCCTGTCTACACATTCATCCGCGACACGCGGACCGGCGAACTGACCGATATGGGAAGCGGTATCTTCCGTGTCTTTCTCCAGTCCCAATTTTCCGTTGCTCTTATTTTTATCCTTTTAATTTCCGCGCTGTGGATGATTGCGGGCGTGCGAAAAGAACGGGCCGGCCTGTCCGCGGCTTTGGCTGTCGGCTGCTCCATTCTCTTGATCAGTCTTTCTCGTAGCTTTTGGATCGGGCTGACAGCCGGGGGGTTGGTTCTTGTTGTTTTGTTTTTGATTCGTCAGCAGAGGAACATGGCAGGGTGGCAGAGATTCAAAAACGGTGTTGGATGGACCGTTCTTGCTGGCGCGGTCGGATCTGTCTTACTTGTTTTGATCATTTTATTCCCCTATCCGTATCGCGTTGGATCCGCGGACGCCCTTTCGGGTCTGTTTTCTTCTCGCACCACGGATGCCGGTGATGTAGCCGTTTCCAGCCGGTGGAAGCTGCTTCCGCCCATGGTCGAACTCATTCGACAACAGCCGATCACCGGAAATGGTTTTGGTCAAGAAGTCCAATTTCAGACCGATGATCCGCGCGTCCGCGCTTTTTCTCCAGAAGGATGGTGGAGCACCTATGCGCTTGAGTGGGGATGGTTCGAACTTTGGCTCAAAATGGGAATCCTTGGACCTCTCTCATTCCTTTTCCTTTTGTTTTTCCTTGTCCGCGGCGTGCGCGAAGAACTTAACAAAGAACACGTTTGGATGGCGAACGCCTTTGTGGCCTCCCTTGTTATGCTCTATGCCACGCATACGTTTTCGCCCTATTTGAACCATCCGCTTGGGCTCGGATTTCTGTTGTTCCTCGTTCCGTTCGCGGCTCCAAGGACCCTATTAGGAAAACCGATCGTCCTTCATTTTCCGAAACCGCAGAAAATGGAAGCGGGTTTGCGGACGACCTCGGCAGCGTCGTTTGCGTTGGAGAAAGTCGGAGGGGAAAATTGAAAGAATCCTCGTCATTGCGAGAAGTGAGTCCGCCTCCGTTAAAACTTCGGCGGACGAACGACAAAGCAATCTTCCGATCATCATATGCCCCATATTTTCGTGGAAGGATTTGGTTGACGAGTTAACGTAAAAAAGTTGACGTAAAAAATAAGAGATTGCTTCGCCCCGACAGAAATTGAAGGGCTCGCAATGACGAGAATTTTTAAATTTTATGGATCCACATTGCATTAAAGTCGGGGTTGGGGCTGTCATCCTCAAGGACGGAAAGACGCTCCTTGCCAAACGCAAAGGTTCGCATGCACAAGGGTGCTACGGCTCCGTAGGCGGACATGTTGAGTTCGGCGAAAGTTTGGTCGATGCTGTCAAGCGCGAAGCAAGGGAAGAACTGGGTGTTGAGTTGAATAACATCCGTTTCGCTTCCTGTGCCAGTATGCGCAAGTATGAAAAGCATTACATAGACATTTCGTTTACGGCCGAGATTGTTTCGGGCGAACCGATGATTTGCGAGCCGGAACGAATCGAGAGTATTGGGTGGTATGATCTCGACCATCTGCCCGAACCGCTGTTCGAGCCTGTCAAACTTGTTCTTGAGGCATTGAAAACGGGACAGGTATTTTATGAGGTTGAAGAAGGTTTTTCGCTCCCTTCCTAGATTTACAGCCAAGGACACCAAAATCGATCTATGCTTGAATATGATGTCCTTATTGTCGGCGCGAGTTTTTCCGGTTTAACCTTGGCTCATCATCTCCCAAAGGATTTACACATTCTTGTCGTTGAGGCAAAACCCGAACCTGGTTCGACTGTAGAATCCACGGGGCTTATTACGGAAAAAACACGGGAAGAATTCCGTTCATTTTTTGATGTGGATCGTTACATAACGAATTCAATTTCATCGATCTGCGTCGTGGCGCCGAATTTTCAAGATTTTTTCATCTCCCGTGTTGAACAGCCGTGGATTTATCAGACGGATACGAAGGCGCTTGTGAAAGCTTTGGCGACCACACTTCCTTCCAATGTCGAAGTTCGGGCGCAAACCGTTTTTTGCGGTGTGGATCATCCGGATAAAATGAGGGATGTCCGTTTGCGCACGAAGGGGAACGAAACAGAGGAAATTCGAACGCGTTTTTTGGTTGGAGCAGATGGCGGACGGTCGTCTGTTGCTGCCGTTTGTGGACTTGATCGGAATCGTCGGTTTCTTTTCGGGTACGAACACGTCTTTTTTGGGAGGGTCCTCTTGGGACCGAATCCATCTGAAACGATTTATCACTTTTGGTTCGGTGCATTTTCTTTGGGATACGGCGGATGGCTTTCACCAACCGTTGTCGATGGCCGTCCTGCCTTTCGGGTCGGTTTGGCCAAGGTGGAGAAGGATCGGGGGGGGCGAAAGACCTTTTGAACCAGTTTATTAGGATTCTTTTGACGCGCGACATGATTTCCATTGAGGGGGACATTGAAAAGCCTGGCTATGTTTTTGGCAGTCTCATTCCCATAGGGGGAACGCGGAAACGTCTTACAAAAGGGAACGTTCTTTTGATTGGTGATGCGGCCGGATTTTGTGGGGCCTTTGCCGCGGACGGCATTAAAGGATCTGTTGTTTCTGGAAAAGAGGCTGCGCCGCTGATTGAACGATTTTTGAATGGGGAGGAACGTTCTCTTTCTCACCTCTCCAAGTGCATGGATCCTCACGGGGGCCTTATGGATTATTATCGCCGTCAGGTTCGTTATCGCTGGATCTGGGACCGTATGCGGCGGGATCGGACATTTCGCGCTATGTATGATGTTATTGCAGTAGAAAAAGAAACGTTTCTCGAGCAGTTTTGCGACAGCAAGGATAAGCAGCGTGGACTTTCGCGGACGGTTTTGAAGAGGAAGAATCTCGGAAATCTTGTCCGTTATGTCTCGTACCTTGCCTATGACACAGCTATCCCGCCTCAGAAAAAAACCCCTTTGGGTTAAAAAGTTGACATCTTAGCGTTTTTCTGTCACGCTGTCCGCGCATGACTATTTCAAATTCCTCTTCGGCCTCCTCTTTTCACGGTTTGGGTATTGCGCCCGGGCTGCTTGAAGTTCTGGCCCAGAACCGATTTTCGGTTCCCACACCCATCCAACAACGTTCTATTCCCGCGGCCATTGAGGGCAAGGACCTCATTGGTATTGCGCAGACGGGAACGGGAAAGACGCTTGCTTTCGGTATTCCGATGCTTCAACGTTTGGCCGCAGAAGGCGGGTCTGGGCTTGTGATTCTTCCAACACGCGAGCTGGCTTTACAGGTGGAAGAAACGCTTTTAAAAATTGGACGTTCTTCAGGAATTCGCACAGCCGTTCTCATTGGTGGCGCGGCCATGGGGCCGCAACGCGCGGCTCTTGCCAGAAAGCCGCAGGTCATCGTGGCTACCCCTGGCCGTCTTCTTGACCATTTGGAGCAAAGGACGGTTCGTCTTGATGGCGTGTGCGTCCTTGTGCTTGATGAAGCCGATCGCATGCTTGATATGGGATTCGCGCCTCAGATTAACCGGATTCTTTCTGTTTTGCCTCCTCCAGCCAAACGTCAGACCATGTTGTTTTCTGCCACCATGCCTTCCGAAATCGTAAAGATCGCGGCTGCACACATGAGTTTGCCGATCCGGGTGGAAGTAGCGCCGGCTGGTACGGCGGCAGATCATGTTACCCAGGAATTATTTATTGTAAAAAAAGAAGATAAGATCCGACTTTTGGATCGTCTGCTGGGGGAATACCGCG
>DATDUW010000031.1:0-8898 GCA_035290185.1 Patescibacteria group bacterium | reverse complement strand
CATTCGTTCCGGCATAAACGATACAGGAGCGTTCAGCCAAAATCGCGCCTTCGAATACGGGATCAGCTGTTTTGGAAACGGAGAATGATTCCCCGGTCAGAGGGGCTTCATTCATTTCCAGATTCGCGGATTCGATCACCCGCGCATCCGCCACGGCCCGATCTCCCATTTTTAAAACGAGCAGGTCACCAGGAACGATCTCTTCCGCCCACACGGTGACTTCCCTTCCATCACGGATTACTCGCGCGCGCGGTTGCACGAGGGCGCGCAGACGCTCAAGCGCACGATTGGCCTTAAATTCCTGAACGAAACCAACCGCCACATTAAGAAAAACAGCCGCCGCAATGACGCCTGCGTTCATGGCATCTCCCAAGAAAAGACTGACACCGGCAGCCAAAAAAAGAATGAGGATGAGCGGGCTCGTCCCTTGCCGAAGCAAAAGAAGCCACCAAGAAATTCTCCGTTCCCGCGGTAACGCGTTCGAACCGTAATCCTGTCGTCGCCGCCGCGCGCTTTCCGCGCTCAAACCGTCCTTCTCTGTTTGAAGAGAGGAAAAAATTTCTGAAATTTTCGCTGCATGCCAAGGGAGGTTCGACACACAAAAATCTTATTCGGATTCATTCAGCTGTTCCCCGTTCCCCTGTGCAAACCAGCGAAAGGTCGCCTGTTTTTCCTCCTCATTTGCAAATCGTGGAAATCCTCGCTTGATACGCATGGGAATAAACTCAACCGACCATTTTGATCCTTCCCATTGTATTTTTGCGACAACACTTTCGTTCTCGTCTTCCCCAATTTGGTCAAAGATAAAATTTCCCAATGAATACAAAATCAAGCCGTCTTTATATTTTTCCATTCCCTGCAAAACATGCGGATGATGTCCGATCACAAGATCAGCACCCGCATCAATCGCCCTATGAGCAAGATCTTTCTGCCGTTGGATCGGAAAATGTTCATACTCATTACCCCAATGAAAGGAGACGATCAGAAGATCACCTAGGACATGGGCAGATTGAATCTGTTCCGAAGCGGATGAAAGATCGATACGGCGATTCAAATCATCGAAGGCGAGAAAAACGACTCGACGATCGCGTAATTCCGCAATCACCGGAACCCCGTCATTGCGATAGCCGCCCACCGGATCAATCCCTGCGGTTTTCAAATATCCAATCGATTCCTTCCAAGCCGCCTCTCCATAATCATTGACGTGGTTATTCGCAACAGAAACCTGTGTGAAACCCATAAACGTAAGGGCGTCTGTCCCCATTTCTGGATCACCTTTGAACCGAATCGGCTTATCAACGACCGTTTCGGAACGCGTAAACACGCTCTCAAGATTTGCAAAGATAAGATCGCTCCCGGCAACCGCAGACGAAGCTTCTTTCAATGCTTCTTCTATGGTCGTCTGTGAAAGCCAGTCTGCCACCTTGCGGCCGAGCATTACATCCCCAACAGCCGTGAGAGTAAACGACGTTTTGGGACGCGGAGCAAAAAAAACAACATAGCTTGTTCCTGGGATCATCCGATCCCCTGTAAATTCTCCCGCGTTGGAATGCCAGACGAGTTGTGAGCGCCTTTCTTCCCTATCCGTCCAAAGCAAAAATGTTTCCAACGCGAACGGCGAATCAACGAATTCCGAGCTCAGGCGGTCTAGTCTCACGTAATCCCGTCCCGCGATAAGCGCGAGAGTTTCTCGATCTCGTTGATCGCTTTCTTGGGACAACAGACCGTGCGAAAAATCCACACTTGAAACCAGAAGAGTGTCCTCGGGAAGAAGGTTGTCAAACGCGGAAACAAGCGCGCGCGCTTCCCGCTCTCCCGCCAAAGATTTGGCGATGATCGGCACGATCCGTGCCTGTGGAAACAATTTGGCGATGAAAGGAAGATGAACACCGATCCCGTGTTCATCGACAAAAGAAAACGGTTCCTCCGCAACCACTCCCGTTTCAGCCAATCCAGAAACGATCGCGTCTTCTGTTTCAATAGAGCCGAGGGGTGTTTTCCAAATACCTCGTGCCGTCTGAACCAAAGCCTCTCCTTGATTCTCATGTGCGGGCGCGAGCAAAACAATCACAGACGGATTTGTCCGTTGAGCGATCCGTGTCCAAAAAGAGCCGATCTTCTCCGAGATCAAGGTGTGGTGCGGAAGAAGGGCAGCGTGGACGGGATCACCATCAAAAAGCGTTGTGGGAACTTCCAATCGTTCAGCCGCGGCTACAACGTCATGAATGCCCTCCATCCCATCGAGGAGAAATGTTTGCGAAGGTTGCCTGTCTGTTTCTAAGGACATCGCATTTTTTTGGTTGACAATGATTGGCCGAAACCCGATCATTCTTCCCAGAAAAAATCCAAGGAGAAAAACAGCGGTCAAACCCAAGAGAGAGACCATCATGGTCTTTCTCTTCTTTTTTGTTCGGTTCCGCAAGTTTGCGAAAAAAATCATGGGTTGTTTATTCGCCAATCGTCACGATTCCTCCCGCAGATCGATTCGAAGCCGTCGGCTCACGAACGGAGCGGAGAAACGCCGGTTCAGCTGTATAGATTCCAGGTGTAACAACGCGCGCATAGTAAACCAGCGTGTTCGGTTCACAAGAAGAAAAGGGAACTTCCGTCGCGTTGGTGATGAAGAACGTTAGGCGCTGATTTGCTTCTTGCGCCGGATAGGAAAGACAGGCCTGGTCGTCATAACCATGGGCCGAAAGCGTCGGGGTGATAATCCGTAACCCCGACGGAAGGAGGTCTGTGACCTCAAACGTCTCGATCAACTCCTTCAGAGGAACCTGATAGCGCAAGGTGATCTTCACCAAATCGTTTTCGTGAAAGGTGGCGGTGGAAGTCTTCTCTATTCCATAGGATCGGGTCAATCCAAACCGTGCGTCCGTGGGTTCCTCCGGGCCCGCCACAGGAATCTCATAGCGACTCGCGGCCACAACGGTCCCTTTTTCTGCAAACGGAGATAAATTCGCAAGTTCATCCGGAGAAACCGGAACGGTTAGCGAGGTTCCGCGTTCCAAGGAAGCGATCTTACGTTCACCGCGCAACGTATAGGACACTATTGATTCCCCGGCTGACAACGTCGGAAGGGTTCCTTGTAAAAAAATCATCTGTTCAAGGACCAATGTTGTATTCCCATGCGGTTGGCGAAGAACAAAATCATACAAGGCATCGCGTTCCGGCTCCCGCAAAACTCCGGCCAGGATTGCCAAGAGAGCCGTACGTTCTCCTGTCGTTTCCAGCGTATCAGACTTGAGGAAAGTGTTCCCCGTATCCGTCGTGAGCTGGGGAAGAAGAGAACGGTAGATGAATCGCGCGCCCTCGTCGTCCCCGGAAAAATGGAGGGCAAGGGCGCCGTACAGTTTTTCATCCGTTCCCAAATCCGATATTTGTAGCAGACGTTGGACTTCGGCAAGAACCGGTTCGTCCAGTGCAGAGAGTGCTGCATACGCCTGGGCCGCCTCCAGGGCAGAAATGTTTTGTCCTGTTTGTCTGGCCTCATAAAGAGCATTCTCAAAGAAAGTTCTCATGCGTTCCTTATCAAATCCGGTATCTTTAAGAAGTGCCACCTTGGCCGTCAGTTCATACTCCTCGTCGGCCTGAGGAAGGAGGCGGATGCCAAGGCTGTCCTGATAGACTGAAACAGGGAAATCTTCAACGGTTCTTGCTTCCCCGAACAACTCGTTCAGAAGTTTGGTGGCTCCGGCGCGGACCACGGCTTCATCCGCGCGATCTCCGAATGTCCCAGCCAATCCTTCCAAATCGGCGTAGAATTTGCCCTGATTTCCATCGACGAAGGTTACATAAGTAAGCCGATCCGAAGCCCCTTCAAGAGAAGTCACTCCGTTTAAAACAACACTCTTAACAACAGGTTTCGTCAAACGTGATTCTAGAATCGTAAGAGAACGCGTTAAAGAATCCTTGAGATCTCCGGACGAAGCGAAAATGTTGATTTCATGCGTTCCCACAGGGAGGGACGGAAGGTGAAATCTCGCGGTTTCCGAGGCCTTGGCAAAAATCTTCTCTTTAACGTTGACATCCGAAACATTGATGTCATATTCCACGGTTGATCCTGCACCCAATAACGTGCCTGCTGAGCGAAACAGGATCACGGGCTGGTCTTTGACCAGATAGGAATCCCGCAGGACAGGTGTGACAAAAAACGGCAGGGTTGCATCCAAACCAATTTTTGCGTCTCCAGCCGCTTTCTGGTCCGAAGCGAGCGCTTGGGCTGTTACGCGCCACGACGTTAGATTGTCCGGAAGGGGGAAAAAAGCTTTCGCTACCCCGTTTGTATCCGTCATGACCGTTAAGAACGCCGCCGTATCTTTAAAGACAAATCGGCTTCCGCGTTCTCCGCCGCCTCCACCTTCCGCCTGTGCTTTCATGTCGCTGATCACCTGACTCACTTTTCTTGCGAGAATTCCATGATCGATCGTCCGATAGAGATCCATGAGCGGATCAACATCTTCAGAGACAAGCGTGTAAAACGCTTCGTCCACGACGTTCACATTCACTTCTGCAACAACGGGATTTCCCTGACGATCCTTCACCTGAACGATGACAGATACTTCGTCCCCCGGCCGATAGGTTGCTTTATCCGGCGTTATCTCCACCTTCAGTTCTTTTTGCGAACGATCATACGAGACGTATGAAGCCATCCCCCATCCCTGATCTACCTCTGCGTAGGCTTCCCCGTCAAAATACACACCATACACGGAAACTCCGGGAATATCTCTTTTTTCAAATGGGAATTCGTAGATTGGAGATTTAGACGTCTTCGCCTCCTGAATACCACGTATCGCCTGGAAATAGACAAAGGAACCTGTGGCAGACGGCGCAAAAGTTTCTCCATCTTTTTCAACCTCCAGTCGAACCTCCTGATCAGGAATATACCCGGCAAAAGATGGATCATTCTCCTCAGCAGGATTATGCCACGTGAGCCAGTTGCTTCCCCCCTCGTATCCTCTCTTCTGCCACACAGACACCGCGAGCCGATCTGTGCGTCCTTCCGCATCTGTTGCCAAAAGGCGAACTTCGTAATTTGCTTCCGTATTAGAAGCTGGAAATTGATAAACAGCGTTTCCTTTTTCGTCTGTCTTCAAGGAAATCACCCCCAACGTTTTTTCTTGACGATCGTACCGATACTGCTTAACCACCTGCTTGCGGAGAAAATCATAGGAAGACCCCGTCTCTACCGACGTATACGTAATCTCAATAAGCGACCCGCTGATGGCCTGGCCCATACGCGGCGCCGAAGCAAATTGTTTCCCGTCCCACGTATCCATGGCCTGTACTTCCCGAGCGGCTACCTGAACCGTTCCTATTCCCTTTTCAACCGTTGCGTCCGTTGTTGTCGCCTCAAGATAGACACGGGGACCGAACAGCCGAACTTCTGTTGTCGTGCGGACATCTCCTTCCTCAGGGCGTACCGGTGAAGCCGTTAACCAAAACGACGTGGGATAGGCCCTCCATCTCCTCTCCCCCGTATCCTCATAGGGAATACGAAATGATCCGCGAGCATTCCCCGCTTCGTCTAAAATAAATGAGGCAAGAAGAGAGGAATCCGAGGAAGACGGCATCCCGCTTGCCTCTACGTGCACTTCCAACCCCTTGACCGGCGTCCCTTCAAAAAATTCCCCATGAACCGTAAACCCGATCTCCTCGCCGGCAAACATGGCCTTGCGATCGGGTGTCACCGTCAACGTATAAGCCGGCTTTACATAATCGCTTACGCTCACTCCGTGGGAAGCAACCTGTTCACCATCTACCTCCACCATGAGCTGATAGGACCCAATCCCGACGCCGCTCAGATGAAAGGATCCTTCGAACGTTCCGCGTTCCGTTACGGAAACCGTTTGTTCATCAAAGACGGTGGCGTGCTCACACACCCCTCCAAAGGGTCTACAATAACCACCATTTCCCATCCAAATATGGACCTCCTCCGATCGTTGTCTCTCAACATCTCTGGGTTCAAGATATCCCCAAAAATGAACCGTATCGGAAGATTTATAGAGAGGGCGATCCGTGTATAAATACGTCCAGTAATTCGAGGAAGGATTCTGAACCGGACCCACGCGGCCGACCATTGATTTCCCGACAAACGCCTGTTCCCAAGGCGCCAAAAGTAAAAGAATGGCGTCCTCTCCTTCCTTTATTTCAAGAAGATTCGAGGCTAAATAGGCATCGGATGGTTTCCCCTCTGCTGAAACGTATCCGATTCCGTCTTCTCCTGTTGTGACAGGACCTTCAACATCAAGGAGAGAAACCCTTGCCCCTGCTACGGGATCATGTGTGGAAACGCGGTTGACCCACACGAGCGTCCTATCAACGGCCTTTGCCACATAGGCCGTCAGGTCGCTCGACTGAATCAAGGACCAGGCATGGCGACCATTAAGAGAAACATCAGCCAAGTAGTACCCCCTTTCCAATGGTTTGGGAAAGGCCAGCACCTGCTGCCAATCCACTTTGATCCCGACCGTATCAAACTGAACCGCTAAAGATAAGGAAGACAGATCAGCGATGCTACCAGCCGTAGAAAAAGACGACCAATCAAACGTTGAAGCCTTTTTTATGGCCGCCGCAAACTGATCATAATCACTCCCTCCTCTCTGCTTTGAAAGAAAACGATACAGGTCAACATGGATTTTATCATTCTCATCGCCACCCCACGGGAGATCCCTCTGCCAGGCGGAATAAAAAAGCGTCGGGGTTTGAGAAGGGGCAACGGTTAGATAATGTTCTTGGAGGAAAAATTCTTGGGAGCGCGTTTCGTCGGCCGAGGTTTCAAATTGAAAAAGGTAATCGTCCCCCAGCGCCTCTGTACTCCCTTTTGGTTGAAGAGAACCGGAAAGCTTGACGGTATAAAGCGTCTCGGATTGCAATTTATCTGGCACGAACACGAAGGTGCGGCGGGATGGTTCAACATGACCTGCCAGGGCAGGCGTAATGGTCAGGGCTTTTTCAAAAACAACCGGATCGATATTCTCATGACTGAACTGAAATTCGATCGCGCTATCAAGCGGCACATTCGTTGCATAACGACCAGGGATCGTTCCGAGCACACGAAACGGACTCTTTATTTGAAAAGCCCACGCATACGGCCGATTCACGGTTTCCCCGGAAGACGAAATGGCAGTGGAAGCCAACTGGAACGAGACAACGTCCTTCGGATCCAACGGCTTTTCAAAAGCAATACGGACCGACTTATTCGAAATTTGTTCGATCTTGTAAGAAACGCCAGCATTCGTAGAAAACATCTTCTCAATATCGGCCGCCTTGACGGGCCCTTTGCTGTCTAATCGATACGTCGAATTCGGCTGGACCCCGAGCGTATCAGCGTTTTCCGGAATCAAGGTAAAATTATCCTGCGCATAAACCGTTCGGATACTTCCGAATGGCTGAAGAAAAATAGCGGCCAGAACAGCGACAGCGACAATCGTTGTTCCAAGAACAGAAAAATTCCGTACCCATCCAGGACGGAAAAAAGAAAAGGAAAAAGGAAACAAGGAAGAACCGACCGATGTTTGTCTGGCCTTCAAAAGGCGCGAGCGTAAAGCCTCTTTGAATTCCGGACGTGGCGTCGGATCAATGGCCTTTGCGCGACGGAAAAAGAGCCCGCTCATTCCCTTCAATGGTTCCGATCCCTCTTCATGACGTTTTATTGTAGGTTGATTATACATAGATTCAGGAAAAAACGGTTGGTTGTGGGGGCTCTGGTCGTTCCAACATTCGGCGCAAAGCCGTCCCCGCAAGCCGTTCGCATTTTTTTAAAGCGCGATGCAGGATGACCCCGGCGTTCGAAGGCGTGCAACCAAGCGCTTTTGCGATCTCTTCTTGCGTTCCTTCTCCGTAAAACTTAATCGTAATAGCCAATCGTTCCCGCTCGTTCAACTGTTCCAAGAGACGCTCCAGTTCGCGCGCAAGCAGCGCGTGGTCTGCTTCAACCTCGGGGTTTGCAATAGAATGAAGACCTTGTTCTTCCCCATGGATTTCCTCCAACTCCACGGAAGGCCTGGATGTCCGGTAATAATCTGTCACGGTATTCGTCGCAATCCGATAGATCCACGCAGAAAAGGAAGCCTTCCATACAAAGGAACGACGATGAGCGAACGCTTTCAAAAAAATGCTGGAAACTACATCCTCTGCCACGGCCTGATTTCCAACTCGTCGAAGAACAAACGCGTACATCTTTTGAAAATAGCGTTCATAAAGAAGCTCGAAAGCCTGATTGTCTCCTTCCCGCATACGGTTGACAAGTTCCTCGTCCGAAACCTCTCCCGAGATCTCGGACTGGCGCAAAATCTTCAAAAAATCCGTCATAGGTTTAACGAGAAACATGCTCGATCCATTACGTGGAAAAAAGGCCTGTGGCTCGCAACAACGCAAAAATCGCAATAGCAAACCAAAGGGTGTTTAGGACAACGGGTTGATAATTTTTTTGATTCCACGCGTCAAGGATAATTCCGACGGATCCGACAGCGTTTAATCCGGCATAGATCGGGTGATGCAGAGAGAGAAATCCGAAATTCAAAAACGCGTAAGCCGCAAGCACAGCAACCACGCCGATCCACCCGCAGATTTCCGTGACACGATGCGGCACAACGTTACCTTCCTAATGACTGTTTTGATCGTAATTGACGGTGGTATTGTACCGCAAATCGATGGGCTTCGTCACGGGCACGCTGAAAAAGTTCCTTGCCACGGCTAGCGGCACTTACAAGTTCCGGATTCTTCCGATCAAAAACTAGACGGTCCTGTTTCCGGTCAAACCCCTTGGCAATACCCATGATCGGAATCGAAAATCCGCGTTCGCGAACAAGGCGTTGGATGCGGTTCACCTGCCCCTCTCCGCCGTCGATCACAAACAGGACAGGAAGCGGCCACCCTTCCCCCGAATGCATAGAG
>DATDUW010000030.1:0-3678 GCA_035290185.1 Patescibacteria group bacterium | reverse complement strand
CTCTTGTGATATCGCTTGGATACGGTTGTCGCACAGAACAAAAAATAGAGGCTTATTTAATAACCTCTATTTTACTGTATTTTTTGAAAAAAGATTATAGACAGGCTCTCAGGAAAACAAAGAGAAGTTCGGGTAGTTATTCTCAGCATGAATCAGGAACACTTCAAGGAAAAGTTCGGTTTTGTCGGTCATCGGCTCGGTGCTTCCACCATCATCTTGCCGCGCGATTATACCCGAAGAACTCTTTTGCACGAATACGCTCATACGCAAGGAGATGGGCTGCGCCTCGGATACGGCGGTATTCTGTTTTCTGCTTTGAATGAAGCCATGACGGAAAGGTTCAATCGGATTCCCCTCTCGTATCCGGAACAAAGAAAAATGCTGGAAGCCGTTGTCCAAGGACGACCGAATGTGGGGCGTCTCCTGCGGAAAACCTATGAGCATCTTGAGGCCAACGCAAACACCTGTATGGCTGAATTGATCAATACGTTCGGCCCGGTTCTGTTTCTCTCGCTGGTCAGGATGGCCACGACAAATCAAGGTTTTTCAGAAGAACGTCCTGCACAGAAATCCGTTTGTCTCGAACCAAAAAAAGTTTTAGAAATGATCGAGCGGGAGAATGGAACAACGGCCTATTCTCTTGATGAATCCCTTTGGACAAGACACGACGATGGGTCTATCAGCATGCAAAAACAGGTCTTGTTCGACGGGGAAACCCAGCCACGGGAAATCTTGAGCCGATTCGTTTATGATCGTGGCGTGTTCGGGTACGAGATGGATATAGCGTCTTCAAAAAAAGGAGACGCCTTTGTCTTTCGTCCTGTAGACGTCGTGTTTCTCCCTTCGGAAGAAGTCGAGCGGATCCTTCAGGAATACGAAAAATAGAGCTAGTTTTTGAGTAAAATTTTGTGTTATTTAAATTTGACAAAAAATCTTTTTTGTGGTAAACTTTTTTCAGTTTAGTGAAAAGGTAACTTTTAGAACTCGCCTTCTTTTGTCAGCCCTAGCCTAGGGCGCACGCAATCAGGAGGAGACGGGTTCGCATGGAGACCGGCGTCAGTTTAACAAACGGCCGGTTTGAAAAGATGAAGTTAAAAAAGATACCGTCGAGGTATCTCGATCCGTTCCTCGTTTTTGAGGACGGAAGGGTTCTTTTGGAACCTGGAGGCTCTCGAATTTTTTTGACGGACGGCCGGACCCTCTTCGCCACCTGGCGAAGGAGTCCGGGAATGGGCATCTTTGCGACCGTCCATGTGGGCGGTCAAACATCCGTTGTTTGCGACGCGGACGGGATTTACGATCTCCCTGAGGAGATCGTGGCTGTGATTCCGTACCCGCCGGGGTGACTGCACAAAAAGAAGAAGGAGCTGGCAAGTGCGTTTTGCACATGCCTCGCACGGCTCCTGATGTACAACTTTGGGAGCCGAAAGCGCTGCGAGGCATCTGTCTCGCTTCGCAAGCCGCTTACCGGCTCCCTCTTCGAATGAATTTTTGATTCAGGAAGGATCGAGGGTTCTGAGAGGAAAAAACAACCCAGGCATGTTTGACGAAAGGTCTTTTTTATGGTACCTTTTATATAAAGGTTTTTTATTTTTTAGAAAAAATATGCCAGAAGGCGAAAGAAAACCAGAAAGTCTCGCTGACCGCGAAAGAAGAATGTATGGTTTAGAAGCAGGAGAGGGTTTGGGGAAAAAAGAGGAATACGTTTGGTCTGAACTTGAAGGAGGAGAAAAAGGTTTTTCGACCGAGGATACTTTAGTTGTAAAATATTCATGTTACGATACGGAGACTAAAGAGCTGATACGTGAAGGCAGGTTGGCTGCCCAAAAACGTCGAGAGATTCTGGTACTTGACGAAAATTCTAGTAAAATTCGCCCAATATTTCGGCCAACAGGGAAATACGTTTTTTCCCGTGCGGACATCCAAGGGTTCAAGGAGTTTCTCAACCGCGACCGGCCATGGAATGGGAGGACGGATACCCCCCGCCCAAAACAGCGATGGCAGTATAGCTTGACAAAAGTATAGGTTGACAAGGGTGTGTAAAAATTAGAAAGCAATTTTTTCTACTTAGTGAAAGAAAAGGTTTAATTGAGTGATATTGAAAAACAACCCACAGCGGGTTGTTTTTACGTTTGGTATAATGGCGCGGAAGGATTTTCGTGTATGTTTAGCCCTCTCCTGCGCATTCTCCAAATTCTGGTCATCTCCGCTCCCGCGGTTTTTTTTGGTTGGCTGCTTTGGCAGGAGCTGGTGCCCAGTGGAACATTTGTGGTAACGAAAACGCCTGGCATCTCATCGCCATTTGTGGATCGGGTGCTTCCGGATGCGCGCGTGCGGTCGCCGGAGCATCTGTCTTCGTATGAGTGGGTTCAACCGATCATTGGCGATCCAGCGTTCTTTTTTGTCCATCCGCATCGTTCTTTCAAGACGGTCGAAGCAGAGGTTCGATTCCGTAACGATGAGAATGTCCCCATTGTCGAATTTGGGGCGCGAGCCAATGCACCGGGAGAAACGTATGATCTGCGGCCGCTCCAAAATCTTTTGATAGATCATTCTTCCTGGGATCGTCTTGAAAAAGATGGAATGGTTCTCCTCCAACGCAAGCATATCTATGATTCCCTAGAGGATTTTTTGTCGGACCCTCCTGCGCGCGCCACGATCGCCACCTATCATTTTACTTTGGAAAAATTGTTTCGTTTGGTAGACGTTCAGCCCTCTCCCCAACGCCAAATTCTCGACGTTTCTCTACGTGGACCCCACGAGTTTTTTACCTATATTAAGGATGAGACGCTTCGGTTTGATTTTGGGTTCATGGATATGAATCGTAAGGAAGGGGGGGATTCAGTCCGCATTGTCCTGGTGAATGAAAAAGGGGTGCCTCTTGCGGATCGAAATTTGGGAGATGATGGAAACGTTTCCGAAGATCGGGAGCCGTCGGGCATGCGCACCCTTCGGCTAGAGGTTCCGAATCTTCCGGAAGGAGTTTACAAGGTTCAGCTTCAAGCCGAATCCGATATTTTTTTTCGCAGGATTGCGACGCGTCAGCGGTACGTCACCTTCCTCAATCATCTCACGCTTGGGGACGAGGCTGGATATCGGGAGCCGTCGGCTTCGGTTCAGTTCTGGACGGATGCCTCTGTTTTGCGATTCTCAACGCAGCATGCGGATGCGGTGCAAGACGTCTCTGTTGGTTCGGATTCTGTGTCGATTCCCATGCCGTTTCAAGAAGTTCGACACCGCGTCACACAAACAGGTCTTGTGTCTGTGAATGTTCCAGAGGGAGACGTAATCGTGAACAGCGACGGTTTGTTCGCATTTTCTCAGGATCAGTATTTTGATCCGGATCCTACACGCTTGACCTCGGACACGGATCTGGATCGTTTGGGCGTGAATTACATCGTGGCAAAATACGTTCCGCCTCGGCAGGAAGGGGATTGGCTCGTCGCAAACGTTTCCTTTGATCCGTCCGTTCTTTCCTTTGATAAGGAGACGTGGAAATTTGTTGTTTCCCTTCCAGGGATTCAGGATACGGGAAAGACGTTTTTGCTCGGGCCTGTTAAACTGACTCTGCGTCGCGATCCGTTGACCTGGGAGTGGTTTGTTGGTGAAATAAGAGAGCGTTTGGGGATGTGAATGGAAGGGGACCAGCCGTCCAGCTCCGCAGGACAGGCTGGCCCG
>DATDUW010000029.1:0-19356 GCA_035290185.1 Patescibacteria group bacterium | reverse complement strand
AAGCTAGCGGTCTTTTTCTTTTCCTCTGGGTACTGAGATGTTTCACTTCCCCAGGTGCCTTTCTCCTACCTATAGATTCAGTAGGAGATGACCCGCCGATGGCGGGCCGGGTTTCCCCATTCGGAAATCCTCGGATCAAAGGTTGCTTGCCACCTCCCCGAGGCTTATCGCAGGCTGCTACGTCCTTCATCAGCGCTTTCCGTCGAGCCATCCACCGTATGCCCTTTTCCTCTACAACCACTGTAAGAACAGATGCTCGTGTCTTACAGTCATTCTGTATTGATGGTTTCTTCGATCTTCAATTGTGAAGGATCGCCCGGACCCTCGGCCGAAGCCTAGAGGCGACGCCTTCGGACCAGGGAAGAACCTCGATAAGCTCTTCTCTGATTCCAAGGTTTTAAAATCCGCGCTTGCCGCGCGGATGGTGGACTGTCCTCTACCCGCAGGCGTGTGGAAAATGGATTTTCTCTTCCATTTCCTGCCTTCCCTCCATCCCATCTGTAGCCCGTTCATAGGGCAATTCTTGGGACAAAGAAGGTAGTCGGTTTCAAATCATTGCGTGGGAATTCTAACGGAGGGTTAAAACCCTGTCAAGGCCCGCGCGTCAAGAAATATCCGCAGGTGATCCACAGGAAAAAGGAAATGCAAGGGGTGCGGAAGACGCCAGGGAAAAACAGCAAAAAATTAGGCTAAGACAAACAAAAAAACGTAGAAGAAATCTGGAAAAATTCAAATCCACAATTTTCATCTCTCAATGATCTTCCTTAACGGCCGTAAGAATCATACCGATCATTGACCAGTCAACCTCATTGGATGCGGAATCAAGGAGATCCCCAAGACGATAAACTTCGACATACGTACGTTCAGTATCCTCAACAACGCCACACACCATCCCATGCTCTTTTTGCTGACGCAACGAAATCAACTCTCCTTCTGTCACTTCACAGGCAAATACGTGTGCCTGGTGCACGGAAAGGGTGCCGCAAAGTTGGCGGGCACCAAGAGGGCGAAGACGAGTTGGATCAACAGAAAAACCCGTCTCTTCGTTGAGTTCACGAACGGCCAGAACAGAAAAGTCTTCATTGGATTTCCAGGAAGATCCGCCTGGAACCTCGTGAATGAAACCATCTGTTGTCCCAGCAGGACTGCGAAATTCGCGGATGAGCACCACATCCGTATCCATAAAAGGAAAACGTTTGCGGTAAGCCACAATCGTCGCAATGTCCGGCCTAGCAATGATAAATTCGTTGGTCTTATGACGACCCTCGGATGTGATGTAAACATCAACATGAAGGGCAAAAGCGAATGGAAAGGGTTGTGCCTGCGCTGGTCCAACCCGAAACGACCAGAGAAGTCTTGCCCCGTCCAGACGATTTCCAGCTTCCTTCTGGGCTTTCAACCATCTCTGAAAGTGCGGCAAACACCAAATATGGAATGGGACCATTCGTTCTCCCCCTGTTCGCTCTGCGCCGGTTCCGATCTTTTCGACAGCGGCATGCAGGGTCGATTCCAAACTTCCGTGAATAGGCACCTGTTCCTTTCGAGCGTGATGGGCAAGATAATGCATGTGGCATGCCCCTTCTGGATAACCCAAGACAGCCTTGCCCGAATCATAGAACATCCCAAACTCAACATTGGTGGTGAGGGCTGGAAGATCACGCATGTCGCGTGGTACCCAAAAAACCACGACGTCGGACATGTTCAGGTGCCGGGTTTCCCAATCGACCTGGGCATCATAGTCAAGACCCCAGTCTCCGTCTCGCGGAATCGGGAGAAAGACGGTTCCGTCGTAACCCATATCCTCGAGAATGGTGAGCGCCTCCGGTCGCCAGTTCGGATGGGAAGGATTGCGTGGAGACGGTCCTGCCAAAAAGATGGATTTTGAAAACTTCTGTGGAGCTTCCTCCTTGGCGTAAATGATTTGCATGCTATTTTTGAAAAAAGATGAATTTATAAATCGAAAGGTAACCAAAGGAAAAATAGCAAAGGAAGGGGGAAAAATCAAAAAAGAGCCGCTCTACAAGAGAGGCGGCTCTAAGTCGGGGAGGTCCCCGCGCAGGATGGCGAGAACCTCAGGGGGTAGACGACAGGTCGACCGCGGTCGTGGGAAAATCCCATTCCCCGCGGAGCCAGTCGAAGAGGTGCCCAGCCTCGAAGGCCTGGGTCATCTCCTGGGTGCGCTCCACGAGGTATGTACCCATCTTTGACTTAAACAAGCCATCACGCTTACTTCCCGTGAACCAGTAGGGAGACTGAACGAGGTTGAAATTCTCTAACTTCAGAAGGTTTGACCGAAGGAAGAGCATCGTATCGGCCGTAAGTTCCTGGATCAGGGGAAAAATCCCTGAGTCCGAGTAACGGCCGAGAATGAAAAACACGGGGAGGCCCCACTTGAACCCGATCACATAGGGATCAATGCTCCGGAGCCAGGCCAGATCACCCCAGTCCACTCCTGCCACATCGTGATACGGAGTGATAATGGCAACCGCATCAAAGACCTGAGCCGCTGGCCGGAGGAGTTCACGAATGTGCCTGGGAATAATTTCCCCTTGGTATCGATCAAGTCCGCGGGTACGACGGTTGAACATCTGAAAGACGTCGTACCACCGTTGGTTTTGAAACATCCTGCAGACCGCCTCCGTGACAGGATGTACCTCCGGATCTCTAACAGTCGCCCGCACTTTCGCATCCGTCGCATCCTGACCGGAAAGTACCCAGAACCATACCGGACACGCCACGAAAAGCTCCACCAGATGCCGATTGGGAATAATCGTATTGGGCCGAAGAAGGCCTTTTTCGATCATAAATCCGATGGTTTCTTCAACACCAGTGACGGCCTCCAGCTTCTCCCCTGAATTCTCGGCTTTCTCGATGAGACTCAAGATGACCTGGAAAATAGCCGGTGACAGTTGCGTTCCGGGTCGGAAAAAACCACGTTCGATGGTGATCACAAGCAGTCGGCGCACGGCCTTGAACCTGTCGTACGCCTCCTGGAGCTCGTTGGCCTGCGTCGCCATATCGAGGTCCATAAGAGCCTGCTTTTCTTCCGCGATCCTGGCGTTCTGGGCTTGCTCGTCGTACCCAATAACGGTGTAGTCGATACCAACGCCGCCCAATTGCGGGAACTGAACCATCAAATACTCAGTCAACACCCGCCTCAGGCCCTCGTCGTCGTCAGGAACCTGTACCGTCGCCTCATCGCAGGGAAGCCCTTCCAGCGGGTGGTTGGCCCTGGCCAACGTAACCTGTTCGATCGGAATCTCCTTCATTCCGACGTGATAGGGGATCTCGTGAACCAATCCGGGAATGACCGAACCGACGAGCGGCAACAAAGCCGTCTCCGGAGCAGTCGTCACATTGATAGCGCGTCTGAAATCATCGCCCCGACGCAGATCCTGGCCACACGCGAACTGCAAGAGAAGACCTTCCTTGAGTTCGAAACCGTTAACATAATCATCGAGATGCACGAAGACGTCGTGCTTGAGGTTGTGTTCCATACCATCCATTCGTCTGATCGTCCGGATGGAGATAAATCCGTATCCATCGAGCACGGATCCCACGCGACCAACGTAAAAAACTTCGTTCTCTTTCATTTTCAGTTCCTTCCTCTGACCAGATAGTGGGCAGACAGCAGACAGAACCCTTGAGAATCTACCCGTTTCCTTCAGGATTCCTGAACACCTACAGCAGATGCTCAGGAAACTGAAGAAAAACGGCATTCACCAAACAAATTTTGAAAAAACAAGAGGATACCTTATCCAAAATGCAGATTTTGTCAATGCCAAACATCTTTCATCGCTTCACGATGCAAAAATCGTTCCACCCTCTCTCTTCTCTGGCTCTCCAAACCTTCCCGTAGCTGACCAGGATAGAAGGGCGAAAATGCCCCAGGTCAACAGGGCTAGATCGTTTTTAAAATAAGGGACGTCTACGAAACCATGGAGAAACATCTCGACGAGGGCGGCCACGCAGCCGAACGTGAGCCAAAGCATGGGCGATCTTTCCCGATCGGCCTTACGATAAAGACGTAAGACACGCCACGTCAACATCGCGAGGACGAGAAATCCAAGGAGACCGAATTCCGACCAGATATTCAAAAAAATATTGTGTGGGTACTGAAAAATCTCAATCTCGGGAAAGACGTGATAGGCGGCCATAACGGCCGGATAGCCAGAAAGTCCAGCGCCGAAAGCCCAACGGTCCTTGAGCATCTCCGCTGTCTCTGTCCACTGCTTGCGACGCACTTCACCAGAGTAATCATGCAACAGGGCTTTTGTACGCAGAGCTGGGACAGCCAGCATAACAAGGATTCCTGCAAGAGCCAGGGGGACAGCCAGCAGGCGCAGACGGGGGAAAAGGCCAATCATTAAGACGAGAACAGCCGCAGGGACCGCACCCCAAACAGCTTCTGTTTGCGAAAAAATCACTGCCGCAACACAAAGACCCAATACGAGAATCCAAAAGAAAATTCGGGAAGGAATTCGCTCCTTTACCCCGCGGGACAGGGCTGCGAGTCCTAACAAAATAATGGGACCCACATAAAGTCCGACCGCATTTGGATACGGATAAACGCTTGTCACGCGCCTTTCCACATCCCAAGGAATGGGAATGCCCAGTCCGGTTACGGATTGAAAAATCGCAAAAGCAGCCACAACGGCCGCCCCGCAACCAAGAGCCATGACAACGGTTTGGGCATCGTCATACCAACGCAAGGAGATCCGCACCAAAAGAAAAAAGAAGACGGGCTCTATGACATACGCCTTCCAGATTCCAAGCGCAACAAGTTTATCTGGAGCAACAAAAAACCCGACAAGAGACGCAAGAAAAAAAAGAAAGAGAGGAAGACGCCACCCCCGCAGAAATGACCCATCGATTTTTTGTCTCACCGGATCCGTAAGCCAAGCCAACATCGCCATGCCAAGCATCCATTCAAGGAGCGTGGTCGGCATCCCAAAAACATCCAGACGCAACAAATAGGCGGGAAGGCAGGCAAAAAGAAGGAAGATGGCGCGACGAGGATTCCTCCAGGTGGCAATCAAAAAAAGGAGGACGAGACCAAAAAAAAGGAATGGGTAAATCATATGGGAGAGAACGCATGAGGAAGTCTACACGGAACGGACAAAAAGGGTGCGGATCATCTGATGATTTATTCCTCCCAGCATCCACAAAAAAACGCCATAGGTCGCTATTCCAATGACGATCTGAAAAAAGACGTGGAGCGATGGGGGCAAGAACCACAGCACAGCCGCCATGCCGACGCTGGCAAGTAAGGCTTTCCTTGCGACCGAAAAATGCGGCCGATGATGTGTGTCTTTCCAAACGATAAAATACGTCCAAAAGGCAATACCGGCTTCTGAAAAAAGCGTCACGGCTGCTGCTCCCCACATGCCGAAATGTGGAACAAAAAGGAGATAGCCAACGACAGCCAAGACGGCTGTGACCGCATAGCCGGCAATGGCCTGCCGCTGGCGTTTTACAGCCACGACAGCATGGCCGTAGAGGGAATTAAAGAAAACAAACAGAACAGCAAAAACAAGGATCTGCAGGACAAGACCCGCGGAACGAAACTTCTCTCCTGAAATCCAGGTGAGAAAGGGGATGGAAAGCATTTGGGCTCCAAAAAGAAGGGGAAGAGCGCTCATTGCGAGAAAATCAAAAGCGTGTTGTAGGTGCCGCTCGAACGCTTCCTTGTCCCCGGATTCCCAATCATACCCGAGCTTGGGGAGGAGAAGCCCCATAAAAAGCACAGGGACATTCGTCAGGACATCAATGAACTTATAGGCCAACCCATAGTCACCGACTTCCGCAGGACGCACAACCCCAAGGACAAGGACATCGCCGCGCAAATAGACCAAATTAAAAAGCGTTGAAAGGGCAATGGGCCAACTGAGGCGAATCGCCTTTTTCCAGAGAGAAGTTTCCCATTTCAAACGAATTTTTACTACCGGTCGAACGACAACGATCACCCAGATAAGCCAGACCAGGTTCGCCACAACAAGTCCGGCAATCATGGTGACGACTCCCATCCCGGCCCACGCTGCTGCCGCGACAAGCAAAAAATAAACGAGTCGGCTGACACATTCTGCTGCCGCATATTTTGAGGCAAGCAGGTGCTTTTGATAGATGCCAACGAGAAGCCAGGCATCGGACATGAGAAAATAAGCGACAGAACCAACCAGAACTCCGAGTTTGACAGCGGAAGAATACGGAAAAGCCAGAACAGCAAGCGGGGCAATGGCATACCCAAGCGCGCCGAATACCAAGCGCATGGTAAAAACATTTCCCACGATTTGCTCTTCATCCGCCCCAGGGACAGAAATCATCTGCGTCAGGGTCAAATTCAATCCGAAATCAACGAGAACGCCAAAAAAAGAAAGAAAGGCAATAATAACAGCGTACTCTCCGAAATCTTCCAGAGAGCGCGTCATAAGACTCACCGTAGCCAAACCCAAAAGGACACTCACCACCTTTCCAAGGAGCTGGGCACCGTAGTTGTGTGCAAAAGAAGAAGCGAAAGACATAAGGAATTCTAGTGTACCACACGGTTTGACGCCGGAAGGACACGGCGACTACAATAAGGAAGACCTATGGAAACGTTTTGCCAGGAGGAGGGCGAAACCCGCGGAAAAAAAAACCCGTTCTTTCAATGGATTCTGGGTTTTTTTGTCATTTTTTCCCTTCTTTTTTCCTCTTTTCCTCCGGCTGTTTCCGCGGCCCCCCTCAAAGGTTATGAAGCCTTGGCTGTGGCCGTCACAGGATCCCTTTCGTTGAAACCCGGAGAAACAAAAACCCTTTCCGTCTCTTTCCTTAATATCGGATCGAACGCGTGGACGAATGATGGAGAAACGTTTGCTTCCCTTTATACGTACGACCCGAAATACCGCACAAGTCCTTTTCAAGACGCTTCATGGTTCAAAAAGGACCAGCCGGTAAAACTTCAAGAAAAAACCGTAAAACCCGGAGAAACTGGCCATGTCAGTTTCCTTTTACACGCGCCATCAACGGCTGGAACGTATCGTGAAACCTTTGCCCTTGCCGCAGAAGACGCCGCCTGGATTCCAGGAGGACAATTTTCTCTCTCGGTTCGTGTAGGAGAAACACTCAAAACCCCATCTCCTTCTGTACCCACAGCTCCTCCTTCAACAAATTCGATACCTCCCGTTTCCTCGACACCGCCCACTGACGGTTATGCAGCCACTGTCCTTCTTAAAAGCGTCAAAAAGGCCGTAGTGTCAGGTGGCGAAGCCATTCCTTTCACCATCGGGATAAAAAATACAGGAACAAAATCCTGGAATAAACGGACCATCCAATTGCCCGGCGTATCCATGGCCTCCAACCAGACCGATTTCCACCATTCCTCCTGGTTGGATCCTTCTCATGTCATCACAAAACAAGAAGGAGTCATTACCCCCGGAGGCTTGGATCTCATTCCTTTCACGTTTGCCGCGCCCTCTAAAAAAGGAACGTACGCAGCTAGATTCGTTCTTGCCGCGGACGGCGTCGCTGTTCCGGGCGGAGAAATCGAAATCCCCGTGGAGGTGACAAGCGACGCGCCGGAAGTTTACGATCCGCTTGCCCAAACCCCTTCGTCAGAATCGCCCTCCGTTCCAACAGTCTCTCTCATAGACGAACCGATTATTCGCGTAGGCGTTCTTATCGTTGATGACGAAACGGACGACATGATCAGGATCACCTGTGCAAATGATTTCGACGTAAAAGACGGAGAGGGTCATCTTGTGGCCGAGATGAAAGCCGGGGAAGAAATTGGGGCCTTCTATAAAAAAGAACGCTACTGGTACAACCGCGGCCAGGGCCTGGAGGCGACGAACAGTTATCTGCGCTTCCTTCCGCGACAGGAAAATACGATTTGCACGGTCACAAACTTCGACCGTCGCAAGACCCGCAATGCCGCCAATGCGGATAATACGTTCCGTAATATTCTTGAGCTTCGCTACAATCCCGACAAAAATCGTACCTGGCTCATTAATGAGCTCCCCATCGAAGCCTACCTGCGCGGCCTGGCGGAAACATCCAACCTCTCTCACCTCAATTTTCAAAAAACCCTCATCACTGCCGCACGCACCTACGCCCTTTACCATTGGGAACGAGCCACCAAACACGCGAACGAATTTTTCCACGTGGACGCCTACGCGGACCAAGTTTACAATGGCTACGGCCAGGAAGCGCGGACGCCCAATCTCTCGCGTGCGGTCACGGAAACAGCAGGAACCGTTGTCACCTACAGCGGCAAAACCGCGATCACCCCCTATTTTTCGCGCTCCGATGGACGCACGCGCGACTGGAGCGAAGTGTGGTATGGAACCGTAGAATGGTTGCGCTCCGTCCCGGCTCCGTGCGACGCGGGAAAAACACTCTGGGGCCACGGCGTAGGGATGTCCGCCAGCCAGGCTCTGTGTATGGCCAACAACGGAAAAGACTGGCGAGAAATCCTCACCTACTTCTACACCGGCATTGATCTTGTAAAACGTTGGAACGAATGACGTTTTCTATGCGTAACCGTTTTCTTGTTCCCATCTTTTTCTTTTCTTTTCTCTTTCCCTTCCTTTCGAAAGGAGCTATTCAAGTTCCGTCCCTCATGGCCGTTTATCAACAACGCAGTGATCTTCAGAACTCCTTTGACGTCAACGGGCAACCGATCGAGGGAGGAAAAGCAGGTTTTCTCCTCAATCTTGAGGATTGGGCCAGGCAATACGGATGGCGTGAACATGCGGAATTGGCTGCTTATGCTCCATCAGAACCAGCCCCCGAACTCGTCGGAACCGTCCCTGTTCCTAAGATGACGGCAGGGGCCTTTCTGGTCATGGACCGGCGCACGGGAACCATCCTGGCGGAACATCGAGGAGGTGTTCCCTGGCCTATTGCCTCCATTAGCAAACTCATGACGGCAGAGCTTGTCTTCGGACAAGGGACGCCGCTTGACAAGGTTGTCGCTATCCAAAAGGAAGACGAGGTCGGCGGCGCGCGTCTTGCTGTTTCTCCGGGAACAACCTTTACGGTGGAAGGACTTCTCTATGCCGCGCTTATTGGCTCCGCCAATAATGCCGCAACGGCTCTTTCTCATGCCACGGACATGGATAAAGAGACGTTCGTAAGGGCCATGAACGAAAGAGCAAAAGAAATGGGACTTTCCAAAACCAGTTTTTTTGACCCATCTGGCATGGATCCGGCCAATGTTTCCACGCCGCGTGAAATTGCCCAGCTCGCCACGCAAGTTTTTTCCCGCCAGGAAATGCGCCGCTACACATCAACGGCTTCTCGCGTCATTCCCGTGCTCTCAAACCAATCCACGAAAAAACTCACGAACACGAACTGGATGATTTGGAAGCCCGAATACGACGATGTCTATGTCACGTCCGGTAAAACCGGTTACCTCGAGGAATCCGGATGGAATCTTGTTGTCTCCCTGCGGCCAAGCGCTGATGATACCCAAAGAGAACTCCTCCTTGTTCTTTTCGGAAGCGAATCCCGGCCAGATAGTTTCAAAGATGCAAAGGCTCTGGCCAAATGGACATGGAAAAATGCCGAGTGGAAGTAATACGAGAAAGCTGATGGTCACTTTGTTTCGTCTTTATCGAAATAAAAATACACATCTTTTCTCTTTGTAAATCCAAAATCACGGATGCACTTCCGCCGGCTACCGCCATCACTCTTCATACAGAGGACGAGGTTTCGCGTCCTTATTCAACCATTTTAGCCTGTCAAAATCAGCATTTTCAAAAAATGCAGTAAAATATAGGATAGAGACCTCTACAAAATCCTTGTTATGGTTTAGCGCTTTTGTAGAAGTCTCGATAATTAAGTGACCTGTTTTTATGAACATCTACGCCAGAATTAGAAAAATCGAAGATGACCATGTATTTAAAAGGTTGTTTGATTCGTTAATGACCGCGAAATATTGTGAAAACTATATTTCTAGCAAACGTTTTCGAGATTCTGGAGTAGATGGCTATCTAAAAAACAGCGGTGTTGTATTTCAATTGTATTGCCCCATGTATCCTGAAAGGACAAAATCTGAAAATTACAAAAGTAAAATTAATACCGATTTAAAGAAACTTAAACAGGCTATTGATAACCAGAAATGGAAATGGGCGACGTTGGGTTGGACATTCGTAACTCCTGAAGAGTTGCCGGTCGAAATTTTGAATCATGCACATCAAAAAACAAAAGAAATTTTAGGTATAGAGAATTTCGGATCAATAACCTCTTCAAATTTAGCCCCACTTTTTTTAGAGTATGAATTTATTCATAAGGATTTTCCAGAATTAACCGCTGGGATCTATTTTGATAAGGTACCTAAAATACAAATCAATTTTGTTCGAAACAGGAGTTTCAACATGATTGAAATTTTTAATAATGGAACAGAAGATGTCCAAGATTTAAACATTGAATACAAGAAAGGAACAGATGTGTTTAGCACATGGAATGATTTTTTTCTGTATCAAGACGACGATCCTGCTATGAGCAGATATCATACATGCCGCAATCTCCAAAAAGGAGAACGGCAGTATATTGGAAATGTAAAAATTAAAGGTGATTTTAAAATAAAAGTGGATTGCGTGGGTGTGGAGTCTGGAAAAACCTTTATCTTGGAACAAGAAATTCCGGTGATTTCTGGAGTGTGAATAAACTACCCAGCCGCAAGCGGCGGGGAATTGAATCCGAAGAAATTGAAAAAATTATTTCCACGGAATCATCCCTTCTCCACAATCGGCACATACAACCGTTCCAACATAGCCTTATTTGCTTCCAAATGGTCCGATAATTCAAAAAACTCATCAAGCGTCACCCATTGATGTGCATCATTTTCACCAGGACAAAGCACAACCTCGTTCGCGGAAACAGTCGCTACTCGATAGGCAATAAGAAACGTCTGCTGAACAAAATCCGAAAAATGCCAATGGTGGGTATGAATTCCCAAAAGTTCCGGCTCTCCAATCTGCAAACCAGTTTCCTCAAGGACTTCACGCCGCAGCGCGTCAGTCGGCGTTTCTCCGGCTTCAATCTTCCCGCCCGGAAATTCCCATTTATGATGCCGCATCGGGACCTCGTCCACGCGCCGTAAAACCAGGAAACGGTCGTCCCGTTCCACAATTCCCAAGACAATCGTCAGTTGTTTATGAGGAAGAGTCATAGGGCTCCATTATTTTTCCACTTGCTTTTGGCGGTTTTCTTCCACAAGCGCCACAATCTGTTCACGCACGCGTTCGGGGTGTGGAACACCCTTAAAAATAAAACGTATACGTTCAGCCGCGGTTTGAATGTGGACGTCGCCGTAATTCAGGACCGTTCGAAGCATCCCCTTCACTTCGGAAGTTACATCCTGGACCGTAGAAAGGTGAAGTTCGGAAGCCACGCGCGTGAACAGACCTTTTTGTTCCACACTCAAAACCCGTTCATTGGTCACGATCCAAACGTCCAAATAGTAATCGACAAACTCGGTGAATCCGAACAGCCAAACACCGAGCGCATAGACACTCAATCCCATGGTCGTGAGTGGCCCCAACACAGGACGCCCAAGCAAGACGGTAAGTTGCGGAAAAAATCCGATCACGCCCGCTGCCAAAACCGCGTACAACAACCCAACATAAAATAAAATCTCAAACGGCGTCACCCAGCAGCGCCGCAAGACAAGACGGACTTTCTCATTCGGTCTTTGGTTGGGAAGCTGGTCGAGCCGTATCATAAAATTTCAGATCGAAATGGAAAAAAGGGAAGACTTCTTCTTGAATGGTCTCGGAATCGATGAGTGGAACCGTCCAATCATAGCGTAAGAGGAGAGCCGCCGAACCAGAAAGAAACAGAAGAGTGCCACCAAAAAAAAGAACGTAAGAAAAATACGTCCCGATCCCGTAGAGGCTGTAGCGAGAAAGATGATAGAGATTAAAGAGCGTGTAAAAAGCGTATCCGAAAAGAAAAAATCCATAGGGAATGAGCAGGAATGCCAATGGAAGCGAAATGGATGGAAACTCTGTCATAAAAAAATCAAAGTAGGGTTCTGACGGGAGGAACCAAACCTAGATGTTCATATGCACGCGGCGTGGCCGTGCGACCGCGAGGGGTCCGATCCAAAAATCCGAGTTGGATAAGGAACGGTTCATAGACTTCTTCAATCGTATCGACTTCCTCCTGTGTTGCGGCGGCAATCGTTGTGAGTCCCACGGGTCCGCCCTGAAACTTGTCGATAATGGTTTCCAAAATCCGCCGATCCACGCGATCCAGCCCGTACGGATCCACATCCAATAGGGTAAGGGCGGAAAGGGCCATGGCGTGCGTCACGTGCCCCGCGCCCTCGACCTGGGCAAAATCCCGCACGCGCCGCAGCAAACGATTGGCAATGCGTGGCGTACGACGAGAACGCTTTGCCAATTCCTGAACAGCTTCCTCATCGGCCGGCACATGCAAAAGGCCAGCACTGCGCCGTAAAATCCGTTCGATATCATCCTCCTCGTAAAAATTCAAATGGTAGACCGCGCCGAAACGGTCACGCAGCGGAGCGGAAAGGAGCGAAAGGCGTGTCGTGGCCCCGATGATAGTAAACCGTTCAAGGGCAAGACGCAGGGTGCGCGCGGTCGGTCCTTTCCCAACCACGATGTCGAGCGCGTAGTCCTCCATGGCCGGATACAAAACCTCTTCGATGGTCTTGTTGAGACGATGAATTTCATCGATAAAAAGGACATCGCCTTTTCCCAGCCCCGAAAGAATCGCGGCCAAATCTCCCACGCGTTCAAGCGCTGGCCCGCTCGTGACTCGAATCTGTGCCCCCATTTCGCGGGCAATAATATAGGCCAACGTTGTCTTTCCAAGCCCCGGGTTGCCATAAAGAAGGAGATGCTCCGTCGGCTCCTCCCGCTGTTTGGCAGCCTCAAGCAGAATGCGGAGATTCTCCTTCAGGGAGGACTGTCCGACAAATTCGACCAAAGAAGCCGGACGCAGGCTGGTTTCCACCACCCGCTCTTCATCCCCGGCCTCTTGGGCAACGACCCGCGCGCCCGGAATATTTTCCTCGTCCCGTTCGATCATAGACACCTTCCATTATGGGGGAGGTTGAAAAAGGGGGCAAGGAAACATTCCAACCCGACAACTATTTTTAAATCCCCAATCATCGTCGATGAAACCCTTCAATTCCCGAAGAAGAAAGGTCTAATTTCAAAAGAAGATCGTAGAATTTTTCTAAACTCACCACGAACATTTTTTCCCATTTTTGGTTTTTTTAGATTAACGCAAACTCGATTCTTAAAAATATCCTCAAACACAACGTTGATTTGTTTGGGTGGTAGTAAATGACATTCTTCTTCGCTCCATCCGATTTATCCTCCAGAGTCCATAAGGATGAAGGAAGAAACTCCCTCTGGGAGCGAAGGATGGTGGGCAGAGAGGGATTCGAACCCTCGAGGCCTTTCGGCCAGGAGATTTTAAGTCTCCCGCGTATACCGGCTCCGCCATCTGCCCGACCGACCACAGAATAACAAAAAAAGGAAAAAAACCAAAGGATTCGGCAGGAAAAGCTCTTTACCCAAACGTCTTGTCATCTCCCAAGAGCCCGTGTTATAGTCTTCTTCGCTGACGCGGCAGTAGTTCAGTGGTAGAACGTCTCCTTGCCAAGGAGAAGGTCGCCGGTTCAATCCCGGTCTGCCGCTCCATCCCATTTTTTCGCCTCTGCTGAAAAGACGGATGGTAAGCCATAAATTCACAAAAAAAAAGACCCCGGGTTCATCCCGGGGCTTTTTTTTACGGACGGAATCATCTCGCGAGAATGACTTCCTCAAGACGGATAAAATGAGAACACGTTGCCGCGGACTCTGCGTCAAACCGCTCAGATAATCGCGCAAAGGCATCACCATTGGCCACAACCTGATGTTTAAGCCATCTGACATCCCCTTTCAATTCACGAACATCATCGCGAACATCTTGAATCTCATTTCGAACTGATTCAAAACCTTCCTGCACTGCCTGGACAAGCCCCTCAATCTCTTCTCGAATCGTCACAAAGGGATCTTTCATAGGAGATGACTTCCCATTCGTAAACTCTTACGCTTGAACAGTTGCGCCAGTTTGCGCGCCCATTTTTCGATAGGCCCAACGGATACCGGACTTATTACCGCTTTGGTACTGTTCCTTTGCAATCCGCGTCACAAAATCCCGCAATTCGCTCGTCCCCGGATCGTCCAGACCGAATTTTTCCCCCAAAGTATTACATTCCGTAATGAGCGTATTGTACCACTTGTTAAGAACGGTCTCCATAGAAATAAGAAGGGTTGCGAGGGCGAATTTTGAACCCACCCCCGTGAATAAAACGTTTTAAGCCGGAACGGCCACGGGAACCGCGTTTCCAACAGGAAACGGATGACCTGACGGATCTAGCGTTTGGTGGGCCTTGGACCAGCCGTCCCTTTGGCCGCCACGCCAGCTCTCTTCGAGTTTTTGATAGACGAGTTCTCCCAGAAGCATGCAAACCGCCGGCTGAATGCCATAGGCATAAGCGGCCTGTTCGAACTCATACTGCATGTGAAGCAGGTAGCTTTGCGTTTTCATAAGAAGATTTTGTCGAAAGACGACGGAGGGTGTATTTCTTGAGAGCAAAACGGAAAGCAAACCCCGACAGACCCGCCAAGGTCAATCCAGCCAAGATGAGGCCGATGTGACCCCGTGCGGAAGCATCCGATTCTTTTCCCGTTAATTCCACTGGAATCGAAACGGACGCGGCGGGGGCGGGTGACGTAACCGCCTCCGGAAATCGAAGATCTTCGACAGAACGTGGTAGAAGGATGAATGCGTCACCGGATCGGCTAACAATACCCGTTACTTCGAGCAGAGAACCAGCGGATTCTGCGGGAAATTTTGTTTCTCCCACAGCCCCTTTGAGGCGAATTTGAACCGTCTCTTGTCCGGCTTCAAGCAAAATCTTGTCTCCACTCTGACTTACGAACCGACCGCTCACGCGAACCAACTGTCCTTCCGTCTCCCTTCCGATTGCCTCGACGGAAATGGGAACCGGCAACGGACCGTGTTCTACGAAAACGACCGATCCTTCCTTCCCAACCGTGAGCCGTGTCTCGCCGCGAGCCGTTCGGATCTCTCCGGTTGTTTCAACAACATCCCCGATAGACACCGTTGGAACGGTTCCAGCCGACGAAACAAAGACCTGAATGCCTCCGCTGGCATCTGTCAAAGAAAAGATTCCCTCCCCAAACGTTCCGGGAGCAGCGGACACGACTGCACGCACGCGCACGCGCGTCCCCAACGGCATCTGACGAATCTCTTGCAAGGATTCCAACAGGACGAACGGGTCAATCGACGGCGCAGAAACAACCGCTGTTTTCAGGGTGTTGTTGGACGCACCCTTGTCCTCGCTGGATCCAACATCATCTGCCGGAAGTGCGTTCGGTTTATCCGGCGTAACCACTGACGACCAACCCCACCCGGCGTCCAGATAGACGTACGAACGGTCCTCAGGAGCGTCTTCATAGGACATTTCATCAAGGAGCTCTCCATCCGGCGCGAAAATCCGGATGGTTTCCCTTCCTGTATTATTTAGAGAGAACCCGAAGGAGGAACCATAGAAAGTTGTGAAGCCTCCTGTTGGGACGACCCGATGATCCGCAACCGCCCATCGACTTCCTGATTCGTCTTCTAGGACAAGACCGAAAAGATCCGCTTCCGTTTTCCCTCTATTTTCCACTTCGATGAACTCAAATCCTTCGTCAGATCCTTTCGGGTTCGGAAAAATTTCCGAAAGCCGAATATCCCGAAGGAGCGAAAAAAGAACAGCGGGAGAGGGGACTGTTTCGATCTCTTCTTCTCTTTTCTGCGGATCCTCCTCGGCTATGGAAAGCGGAGCCTGCACCACCGCGTCTTCTTCTGAATTTTCTTGTGCAAGGATAGGAGCTGGAAAAAGATTAGCTGAACCGGGTGTTGGAACATCTGTCACTCGAAATGTTCCATCTACATCCCGTGCCACCGCATACGGATCCGTTGCGGAAGGAACGAAATCCGTTCCGTAGACAACGCGGTCAATAACGACTCCTGTCGGATCCAAAAGCTCGATCGTATCCGCGTCGTTGTTCAGCGCACTCGAAGAGAATTCTGCCACAATGAATTGTTCAAATCCGAACCATTGATCTGGAAGAGTCACTGTTCGACCGGACGATTCCCGCACCCGCCAACCCGCAAGCGGGATGACGTTATTAAACGGATTGAAAATCTCTACCCATTCCTTTTCACCGGAAATTGGATCTGAAACAAACTCGTTGATGACCAGTGTTCCCAACGGATACGTTATCGGAACGTCCACCGCCGGAGTCACTTCTTCCACAACATCCAATACGACGGCTAAATTTTCTTGTTCGTTCGATGGAGAATCCGAACTCGCATCTACCTCATTTTCTGTTGATGGATCAGAAATGCTTTCCGAAGAAGACTGAGCTGAATCAGGCAACGTGGCTTCCTCGGAATCAGGGGATGCGGATTCGGACGAGTTACTTACCGGAAGGGATGCCACGTCCTCTTGCGTTCCCCCTTCAACAGAATCAACGAGATCGGCCGAGTCCACCTCAACATCATCCAAAGGAGTCTGTGGGCTTGTTTCTTCCGTGTTCGGAGAAACATCCAATAAATCTTCTTCCAAAAATCCTGGCGAACCAAGATCCGGTGCGCCGGGATCAAACCCAATGGAAACGGTTGCTTGTTTCCAGGCCGCGGCCGTTGTTCCGTCTGCCGCTGAATCTGTGCGTTGCATGGAAGCAATCCCACCGCTTGACAGTGAACCTCCAGCGAATGGCACTCCACCGTTCCCCGCGTGATCCACCATCTCTCCATCTGTCTTTCGCAAAACAACGGAAAGTGCCGCATTGGAAATCGAGACGGACGTTGTAACCAACTGGACGGAAACGGCCAGGGTCGACTTGACGTCCCCTGCTCCGTAATTCGCAATGAGATACGTTCCACCAGCCTCGATTACACTCCCTGCCGGAAGCGTAATAACAGCACCACTGCTTCCCATTCCTTCCAAGAACCAACCAGAAATATCAACAGAAGCACTTCCTGTGTTTCCGATCTCGATCCATTCGTCCGCCTGACTTACCGAAGAGCCTGCCCAACCGACCTCAGAAATAAAGACGGCCGGAGACCCCTCGTCCGCTCGTGCCCCTCCCCCTCCGAACAAAACTACCGCGATAGCAACAACCATCGCTGTCATCCGCGCACCAATACGATGCGGGGCAAACATCGAAACCGTGCGATCATCGTTCGCCATACGTTAAATTGAGAACGTGCGTGAGCAGCCGCGTGGCCAACACGGCAAACGTCGACGAACAAAAAAGCAACTCCCACATTTGAGAAGGGGAGTTGCTTACTTTGTTAAAAGGATTACACCACAAAAAAAGACGCTTGTCAAATTCAATTCGAAGTATTTTTTCTCAAGGATACTCACGCAAAAAAACGCCCGAAAAAAAATCCCTGACGTAACTGCCAGCGATTTCGTTTTCCTTTTCCTCGCGCCAGAGCCAAGTGTCGTTCAAAATCTGTTGGCGCAGTTCGTATGTGTCCCCGTGGCTCAAAAGCCCCAAGTACGAGGCGAGCGTCTCCGGCTTGGGATTTCCCCGGAGGTTTTTCAATACCCGGCGCTTAGTGGAAGTACGCAGCACGCGGTGACGAGGAAAGTGGATCCAGCCCAGGAAGTCCAAGCCCGAGGTCAGAGTGCGGAGATCGATCTTGTCGGGGTGGAGGTGAAGATCCAAACGCTCGGAGAGGAACGCTTCAAGCTGGGGAATAAGGCTTTCGAGCCACTCCCGGTTCGGCGAAAGAAGGAGGAAGTCATCGGCGTAACGCAAATAATGCTTGACTTTGAGCGTGTGTTTCACGAACTGATCGAACTCGTTGAGGTAGATGTTGGAAAATAGCTGGGAGGTGAGGTTGCCCAGGGGAATCCCCTTGCCTGGCGAAGCTTTGAAACTTTCAATAATGGATCCCAACAGGCCTGTGGTCCGCGGATCCGGAATGGAGCGACGTAGGATAGCGAGGAGTCTGTCATGGTGGACACTGGCGAAGAACTTGCGAATGTCGCCCTTGAGTGCCCAGCCGGTACGGGTGTGGTTTCGCGTGACCGCGCGTGATAGTCGGTCGAATCGGTCCAAAGCCCGATGAAGACCCTTGCCCAGCTGGCAGGAGAAGGAATCCGCGATAAAGGTGGAAGCAAAGAAGGGGGAGAGCTTGCGATGGACGGCGTGGTGGAGCAGCCGGTCGCGCACCGCGGCCTTGTGGATGTCGCGTGGCTTGGGGTCACGGATGCGGAAGTGATGGTATGTGCCATGGCAATAAGACCCGGATACCAAATCATTGTGTAAAGCAAGAATACCGTCAGCCAGACTGCGTTCAAAGACCCGGACGTCTTCCTTGTTGCGCTTGCCTCGGATAAACTCTTGCCAGGCTTCCAGGAGGTTTTCCACACAAACGATCTCCTCAAAGGAGACGGAAAATTGTTTTCTCATAATGAATAGTATGTTACCCCCCCCCACCAAAAATCACGTCCCAGCTGCCAGTGCTACAGAAGTCCGTCGAGGCGTACAAGCTCTGGCAGGCATACCACGTTCATTTTCCGCGCCTGACTAAATACACTCTGGGTGGAAAGATCGATACACTCTTTACTGACTTCATCGAACTCCTGCTCTTTGCCGGGTATGCGAGCCGGGAGCAGAAAGCGGCCGTCATTGCCAAGGCCAATGCGAAATTCGACAGCCTGAAATTCTTCCTCCAGGTTGCCTGGGAAACCAAAAATTTGGACCACAAAAAATACACTACCTTATCCACTCCCCTTGGCGAGGTGGGGAGAATGCTCGGTGGCTGGAGAAAGTCGCTGGAATGAAAAGCCCCGCACGGTTGGCGGAGCTTATCCCACGAAGGAAGTCGCGGAAGGCAACGAACGTCCAGTTGTCGTCCCAGTCGTTGTCGACATCGTTGAGGTTGAGCTTGCGGTTGGCACCATCGCGGACGAAGTTCGGCGCGTAGAGGTTGTCGGACTTCGGGTCGCGCCAGAGGCCGCCCTCCCCAACGTGCGTTGTGCCGTCCGAGCCACTGCCCCTCGACCCCTTCGACTTGACCCAAGTCTATCCTGGGCCTAACGAAGGACGAATGCTCTCAGGGCTGAATTTTACGCGCGATCAAAATCGCCTAGCACAAACGCACCGAGTTCCCCACGTGTGAGGAAACGGGCGGCGACGCGCTGCCGCAAGGCTGTGCCTCTGCGACATTCTGGTCTACCCTCCCGCCCCAGATTTCCATCGCCCGCAGCCGTGGCCGCGGACTGTTTCATGTACTTTCCGGCAGAAAGTATACCAAAAT
>DATDUW010000028.1:0-12806 GCA_035290185.1 Patescibacteria group bacterium | reverse complement strand
GGTGTACCAAAAAATGGATTTTTTTCGTTTTCGAGAATGGTTTGCACGGGTGAAAGCCGTTCTCGACGTCTGGATGCGCGTCAAACCGACGTATCTCGGGGAGCCGATTCCGATCACTGGCGATGGACAGGCGACGTGGGACGAGGAGTAACTTTCCCCTATTCCAAAAATATCTTTCCTGACCTTATTTTTACCAACCCATCCTTTTCCATCCGTTTCACCATCTGATTCATCCAGACTTGATCCTCTCTTGGATCAAAGGATGGATCCACTTGAGACCCCATCTTTTTTATCGGAAGCCCTTTTGATCCTTGTATTCTCGCGAGGCTGAGAATGCGCCCGCGATAGATGCGGTCCGGAGATGGCTTTCCGGGCCGTTTGTTTTCCATTCCTTTGCGGATCATGGCTTTTGGAATGCGGACGTGACCGGACAGAAATTTTGAAGCGGCACGACATTCGTTTCGGAGAGGACAGATCGCGCAGGACGGATTTTTAGTACAGATGGATGCGGCGAGATCAAAGAGGGCTTGGGTCGTATCCGCAAACCGCTTATCAGCCGGCATCCAATTTTTTGCGATGCAGCGGATGCGCTTGTCGTGTTCGGGTTGTGGAAAGGGAAGACCGAGAAGGACACGCCCCAAAATCCGCCGGATGTTGGTATCAATAGGAAGGATAGATTCGCTGGAAGAGAACACGGAGACGGCCGCGCCCGTGTAGGGACCGATCCCCTTGAGTTCCATCCATTGCGCCGCTGTTTTCGGAACGTTCTTACCCTCGACTATTTGTCTGGCAATGTTCCGTAGGGCAAGCGCTCGGCGGTTATAGCCGAGCCCGGCCCAGGCTCGTAGGACTTCCGCATTTGAAGCGTCGGCAAGCGATTTCCAATCAGGGAATTGTTCCAACCATTTTCCATAAAAAAGAAGCACCCGCGGTACTTGTGTTTGCTGGAGCATGATTTCGCTCACGAGAATTTTGTACGGATCGTGCGTCCGTCGCCAGGGCAGATCGCGGCCATGGTGACGGTACCAATCCAGAAGGAATTGAGTCATGATCCCATTGTAGGGGCAGGATTCTTTTTTCGAAAGGGTGCGTCTTGTCCAGCCCAAGATTTTGGCTGGACAGAGTCCTAAAAAACGGTATGATATCTCTCTCCCGTTTCTATGTCATTCAAGCTCAAAATACCGTTTTCTCCAGCCGGAGATCAACCGGACGCCATTCGTCGGTTGGTTGAAGGTTTAGGTGCGGGCGAGCGGTTCCAGACCCTGCTTGGTGTCACGGGTTCTGGAAAGACGTTTACAATGGCTAACGTGATTCAGGCTGTCCAGAGATCGACGTTGGTCTTGGCTCCGAATAAGACCTTGGCTGCTCAGCTCTGTAATGAGTTTCGGGAATTTTTTCCGGAGAATGCGGTCGAGTATTTTGTGAGTTACTACGATTATTATCAGCCCGAGGCTTATCTGCCACGCACAGATACGTACATTGAAAAGGAAGCAATGATCAATAATGAAATTGATCGTTTGCGGCACTCCGCTACCCAGGCGCTTCTTTCCCGTCGGGATGTTATCGTCGTTTCTTCAGTTTCATGTATTTACAGTTTAGGATCTCCGGTTGAATATGAACGGACGGTTTTACGTGTTCAAGCCGGCGATCGGGCTTTTTCCCGAGGAGAACTCATCCGACGTCTTGTGGACATGCGATTTGAACGCTTGAATACAGATCTTATTCGTGGAACGTTTCGTGCACGCGGGGATGTGATTGAAATCATGCCCATGAATGAAGAGGTCATCTATCGGATGACTTTGCAAGAAGACTGCGTGGTGCGCATCCAGCTTTTAGATCCTGTTACGCGTCGCGACCGCGGCGAAACAACATCTGTTTGGATCTTTCCAGCTAAACATTATGTTATTGCTACCGGAGGAATGGATCGAGCCTTAGCAGCGATCCGTGAAGAGCTTGCTGTGCAGCTCACGGAACTGGAAAAAGAAGGGAAGCTTCTTGAAGCGGAACGGATCAAACGGCGCACAAATTATGATTTGGAGCTTATTGAAGAAGTCGGCTACTGCAACGGCATTGAAAATTATTCGCGCTATTTCGATGGACGCCAGCCAGGAGAACCGCCCTATACGCTTCTCGACTATTTCCCAAAGGATTTTTTGCTCATGATTGATGAATCACACGTGACCGTACCGCAGATCGGCGGCATGTCGGAGGGCGACCGCGCACGCAAGGGGACGCTTGTTGAACACGGGTTTCGTTTACCCTCGGCGAAAGATAACCGCCCACTAACATTTGTTGAATTTCAAGGACGCACAGGCCAGACGATTTTTACGAGCGCCACGCCAGGGCCATATGAACGGAACAACAGTTCGCGTATCGTGGAACAGATTATTCGTCCTACAGGCCTCATTGATCCCGAAGTCCTCGTGCGACCCATCACGCCTAAGGATGGAAACCCTGGACAGGTGGATGACGTCATCGCGGAAATACGTTCCCGGACGCCGCGCGGCGAGCGCACCCTCATTACCACACTTACAAAAAAAATGGCCGAAGACCTTACCACATTCCTTTCCGAGCAAGGCATGAAGGTGAGCTATGTCCATTCGGATGTGGATACGCTGGAACGCATCGAAATTTTGACGGAATTCCGGAGGGGCACCTACGATGTTTTAGTTGGTGTTAACTTGTTGCGGGAAGGGTTGGATTTGCCTGAAGTGACCTTGGTTGCGATTATGGATGCGGACAAGGAAGGATTCTTACGTTCCGAAACGTCGCTCATCCAGACGATTGGTCGCGCGGCGCGCAATGTCCTTGGACAGGTAATTTTGTATGCAGACGAGATGACCGGCTCCATGCACCGGGCGTTGCAGGAAACCGAACGTCGTCGCAAGCTTCAGTTGGCTTATAATAAGAAACACGGCATTACGCCACAGACGATCAAAAAGGGAATCCGAGACATTCGTGAGATGATTGCGGGTTCGGAACAGAAGTCTATAGAAGGAATTCTGGATTTGGAACTAATGGCTGAACCACATGAGATTGAAGAGGTGATTCAAGAGAAACTGCAGGAAATGAAAAAAGCGTCCATGAAGCTGGATTTTGAAACCGCGGCCGTGCTGCGCGACGAGATCGTCCTGTTGAAAAAGGAATTGAGGGAGAAAGAAAAAATTTAGATTCGCATAATTTACAATTCTTCGTCGAATTTACGAAAACTATTCGTCTAAGAACGAGTTCTGCAACATCGCTTCGCTCGTCGCAGAATGTCAAAAAATTCATTAAGGAAATTTGGGCAATTACTTCTGGACAAAAATCTATTTATGAGATATTCTTAAAACAAATTAACAAATTAAACTTTATTTTTTATGGCTGAAACTGGAACATCAAAAATTGATAGGGGGGGGCAAGAGCGATCAAGTTTTCCAAATGATCGTGAACCTAAAGATGAAGAATTGGATGAAACTAAAATAACCAATCAATGGTTAAAAGAAAAGGGGCCATATTTTGCAGCATGCGTTTTACTATATAGACAGTATAAGGTTAATAATGATCCTTCACCATCAGCAGCACTCAGTTTATTTGGAGATGTATTTAGAGAATTTGATGGAGATAGGACTGTAAAACAACACTATATCAGTCGAGCAGAAATTTGGTTACGCAAAAAATTTCCTGATAATTTTGGTGATACGTACTAAAATTGCCCAAATTTTATTTTTTTGTCACATCAGCTAACAGCGCCTACCGTCGCTATTCTGCTCGGCACGCGGCGTGCGCATGGCTAAGCGCTTTGAGAAATTCCTCTGGATGCTGGGTCCCGAATAGGATGAGTTCGTTTTTTCTTGTTTTAATTTGGATGCCTTTATTTCCCGAAAGGCTATAAGCCTTCCCTTTTTTCCATCCATAGCGTATTCCCCGGCCCCCGTAATCACGGATGGGACGATAGGTTACGGATACAGCCTCTTCGATCTCTGAAAAGGGAAGATGATACCATTTCACGTGAAAGGGCACGAAGCGAAAATAGATGCCAGTGGCATCAATGCGAATTTTTAGTTTCATCAAAAGGAATAGGAAAGAAAGGAAGACGCCCATGACGGCCGCGACAGGAAGGGTGTTCAAATCGTTCCCCTGAAACGAATCAAGGGGAATGTCATCTGCAAACAGGGAGAAGAGGAAAAAGACTATCGAAATAGCAAAGATGGTATAGAAAAATTTTTTGTGGAATTTTTGATCTTCGGAATAGAGCATAGGGTTTCTCCCTCCTACGAAGTCCGAATGAGAAAAATAATATATCCCACATAGGAAAGAACCATAAAGACCCCCTGCCATCTTTCGATGACCCTTTTTCTCCCGATAAACATCGCGAGGAAGAGCAGGATGCTTGCAATGATCGTCATGACGATATCTCCATTGGACCTCAGGTTGAATGGCAGCGGACGGATGAGGGCGCTGACGCCAAGAATCCAAAAGATATTGAAAATATTTGAACCGACCACATTTCCAATGGCAATATCCGATTGTTTTTTATGGGCGGCTATCGCCGAAGTGGCCAATTCCGGCAAGGACGTGCCAATGGCGACAACCGTCAAACCTATCAACGACTGACTAATATTGAAAAGCTCGGCAATCTTAACTGCGCCGTCAACAATCCATTTTCCGCCGACAACCAAACCAACAAGACCAAGAATTATAAACAATATCGCCTTAGGATATTTGAATACTTTCACCTCCTCTTCAATGATATCCTTATCCGATTTCGTAATTCCAAAAACGTAGTAAAGAAAAATGAGAAAGAAGGACAAGAGAACAAAGCCATCTATTCTTGAGATTCCAGAAAAAGTTCCCCTATCAATAAGCAGATCATTAGCCATCAAACCCAACACAACAGCGGCTAAAAGACTTAAGGGGATTTCTTTTAAAACCGTATTTTTTTTGGCACTTATCGGATAAATAATTGCGGAAATGCCCAAAATCAATAAGATATTTGCGATATTACTTCCCAGGATGTTTCCAATGGCTATCTCGCTATTGCCCTGCGCGCTCGCAAAAATATTGACGATGAATTCCGGGGCTGAAGTACCAAAGGCTACAATCGTCAGACCAATGACAATGCTTGAAATTTTCATTTTTTTCGCAATGGCGGCCGAACCATCAACCAGAAGATCCGCCCCTTTGATGAGGAGAAAAAACCCAATAATAAATAAGAGGTAAGTGTTCATAGCGATTTTACATGAGGCAAAACTTTCGCATTTTCCCGTTCATGATACCCTTAAACGGCTGAGAAAAACAAATGAAAGGATTTTTTATGCAGGATAAAATCATCATCAGGGGTGCACGGGAACACAATCTCAAGAATATCTCTCTTGAATTACCGCGCAACAAGCTGATTTGCATTACCGGACTTTCCGGATCTGGAAAGTCCAGTTTGGCGTTTGATACCATTTTTGCCGAAGGGCAGCGCCGGTACGTTGAATCACTTTCGGCATACGCGCGCCAATTTTTGGGGCAGATGCAGAAACCGGATGTGGATGAAATTGAAGGTCTTTCCCCGGCCATTTCCATTGACCAGAAGGCACACACGTCGAACCCGCGTTCGACCGTGGCAACGCTCACGGAGATTTATGATTATTTGCGCGTTCTTTTTGCACGCATTGGAAAACCGCACTGTCCGATTTGCAAACGAGAAATTCAGAAACTCACGAACGAAGAAATGGTGGACATGGTCTTACGACGCGTGAAAGAATTTTCCGAAAAAAATTCAGCAAAGACAAAGGGATCTGTGCAGATTCTTGCGCCCATTGTTCGCGGAAGAAAAGGAGAGTACTACCAGCTTCTTTATGATCTTTATAATGGAGGGTTTGCTCGTGTGCGCATCGACGGGAAGGAACATGATCTTACGAAGCAGATTAAATTGGAGCGTTACCAACAACACACAATTGAAGTCGTTGTGGACGCGATTCCCCTAGGGTCTCTTCTCCTTTCCAAAAGGGAGATGAAAGAGGAGGATTCCAACCTTGAAAAAGATGCGCGTCAGCGTCTTGCCGAAGCCCTGGAGACGGCTGTGGAAAAAGGGAACGAGGTCGCGATCGCTGTTTTTCCGGACGGCCAGGAACAACGTCTTTCCACCTCTGGAAGTTGTCCGGAGGATGGATTTTCCTTTCCGGACGTGGAACCGCGCCTGTTTTCCTTTAATTCTCCTTATGGTGCTTGTCCTTCCTGTCATGGATTGGGAACAACGGAATTGTTTGGCGAAGAGCCGTGTCTCACATGTGCGGGAGCCAGGTTGCGGAAGGAGGCACTGCATGTGTGGTTGCCCGCTGGCAACCCTTCCCAACCTCCCCTTGGGAAGGGGAGGGGGCTCGTTTCTCCCCCTCACCAAGGGGGAAATCAAGAGGGGGTTGCCACCGTATCGGAGGGCATGGGTCTGTCCATCATTGAGATCGTGACGATGCCTATTGAACAGGCAACGGATTATTTTTTGACCATTGACCTTTCCACACGCGAACAGGAAATCGCTGGCACTCTGTTGCGCGAAATTTTAAATCGTCTTCAGTTTCTCCTAGATGTTGGACTCCATTATTTGACACTAAATCGCGCGGCAGGATCGCTCTCTGGCGGCGAGGCTCAACGCATCCGATTGGCTTCGCAGGTCGGGTCACGTCTCGTCGGCGCCCTCTATGTCCTTGATGAACCAACCATTGGATTACATCAGCGCGATAACGAACGTCTGATTCAGACGCTTTCGAACCTGCGCGATTTGGGGAATACGGTTCTCGTTGTCGAACACGATGAGGATACCATTCGTGCTTCGGACTTCATGGTAGAGATTGGACCAGGAGCAGGCGTGCATGGCGGCCACGTGGTTGCTATTGGTCCGGTTCCGAAGGTGTTTGAGACACCTTCTTCCATTACGGGAGCCTATTTGCGGGGAGAGCGGAAGATTCCAGTGCCATCCAAGCGTCGGGCAGTGGGAGAGGATGTGTTAAAAATCCGAGGGGCGTCCGCGAACAATTTAAAAAATCTCAACGTGGACATTCCCCTGCGTAGGTTCGTCTGTCTGACGGGTGTTTCAGGTTCTGGAAAATCCACCCTCGCCCATGAGACGATTTATAAAGAACTTGCACGCAGATTTTACGGCTCTAAATCTCCTCCCGGCAAACACAAATCGATTCTCGGAGTCGAATATATTGATAAAACGGTCCTCATCGACCAAGCTCCCATTGGCCGCACACCACGTTCAAATCCAGCTACTTACACGGGGGCTTGGGGTCCGATTCGTGACCTCTTCGCTGCCACGCCCGACGCCCGTTATCGGGGCTACAAACCAGGGCGGTTCAGTTTTAATGTTCCCGGAGGCCGGTGCGAAAACTGCGAAGGTCATGGAACGATCGCGATCGAAATGCATTTCCTGCCAACGGTCTATGTGATCTGTGACGTGTGCAAAGGTCGGAGGTTCGATCGGGAGACGCTTGAAATTGAATACAAGGAAAAGAATGTTTATCAAATTTTGGAAATGACGGTTGAAGAAGCCGCTCCATTCTTTCAAGACATTCCATTTGTTTCCGATAAACTTCAGACGCTCGTGGAAGTCGGTCTCGGCTATCTCAAGCTCGGCCAGCCAGCGCCTACGCTTTCCGGGGGGGAAGCGCAGCGCGTAAAACTTGCAACCGAACTTTCTAAGCGCGCGACCAGCCGCACCTTCTACCTTTTAGACGAGCCGACCACGGGTCTTCATTTTGCAGACGTCGAACAGCTCCTCACCGTGCTGCACAAGCTCGTAGATCGCGGTAATACCATGCTCGTCATCGAGCACAATCTCGACGTCATCAAGACCGCGGATTGGGTGATTGATCTTGGTCCCGAAGGTGGTGATCGGGGTGGGGAAATCGTGTGCGTTGGAACGCCCGAAGAAGTTGCTATGCATGCGGGGAGTCCTACGGGAGAGTATTTGAGGAAGGTGCTGAAATGAGAGCGTCGAATTGTCTCACAAGATTTTTTTATGATTCAGCCTGGGCGAGTAGTCTTTCTGATTCTAATCGAATAAGCTCCCGCTCCATTTCTGGGCTATAATAGGCATAGACGTTGCCGTCCGGCACAAGGCGTTTGTGCATCCAGTCGGAGTGGTTGAGAAGGACGTGTTGTATATGTTTAGCCAGCGTGTGATTGTTGGCCCTAGGGTTGGCGTGTTGTTTTACGGCTTCCGTTATTTGATAAATGGATTTTTCTCCAAGCTGTGGTGAAAGAAGAGTCCTACGATATGCTGATTCTTCCTCAACAACCTTGAGGGCATTGGCAAAATAATACCACTCCGTTCTGCCGTATTTAGGTCTTCGGCGGGCGCAGTATTCCGTCGTAGGATTATCTGCCACGGTTTGCTTCATCAATCTTTTTACCACTTTTTTCGTTAGACCTGCTTTCAAAGCGAGTTGAGGCAAGGTCAGTTCGTCTTTTTGAGGTTCCAACACCTCAATCTTTTTTTGTAAATTTTGTCGAATGGTTTCTGCTGTTTGCGGCGAACATCGACCATAAATATTTCCGTCCGCATCCCGCATATAGGTGATGGAGTCGATATGGCCGTTCCACTCCCTGCGCACGGAGGCAGCACTCATTTCTTTCTCGAATTCGTTGGAGAGTTCACGAAGAGAAACCCAGGTCGGATCGAATGGGACCACGGCACGGTCAATGTGTTTGTCGTGATGTGCAAGACACCATCTGATGACACGCTGAACGAGTTGGGGAGAATAGAACGTACGAGGGCGGTTATTCGAAGCGCGATAGGTGGTTTGGGCGGGAGTTTCATTTGTCTCGCGTGCCAGCAGCACGGCGAGGCGACGCACCGTCAAGGGCTTAATAGCAATTTGTTGCGTCTGCAATTCTTTGGTGAGTCCGTCATTAGTTAAAGATCCGGGAGGAGGGGAGGGAAGTTCTTGGGTTTTGGCAATCTCCATCCGTATGGCTTCGGCGAGCCTTGTCAAAAGAAATATCTGTCCCGTCGTCTTATCTTGGATAAGTTCTCCAGGATTGCTTCTACGAGCAGCTATGCGAGTAATACGATCCCACGATATTTTGTCTCCATTCGGCATTCCGCGCAATTCTTGAAGCAAATCTGCGAGCCGAATTTGAGGCAGCTCACGTGTGCTTCCTCGGCGTTCCTCCGCCTGTGGCATCCATGCCTCTTCTTCGAGAATCGTGGCTTGCGGTAGTTGCTCCCACGCCAAATCGGCCAATCGGAGATGATGTCCTTTGATTTCGCGGTAAGCCTGCAAAAAAACGCGTTCAAGGAGTTCCTTGAACAATCTGAGCGACGGATGGCGACGGATAGCATCTAAGGAGAGATTTTGATAACGATCTTCCTTCAACCGTTCACAGATGGAGTCTTTGACTTCGGCCATTTGTTTTGCAAGATCGGGATGTGTGGATTTCGTGAAAGCCTGGAAGACGTCAAGCTGCATCAAAATTTGTTCCAGTATTATGTATTGAATGGGGTGAGTTTCAAGATCTTTTTTGTTTTTTTGTACCCACAGTCGCGTAAGTTCATCCATTGTTTTTGGGTCGATGATGATGACTACCCCCGGAATCCGTTGTTGGATTCCCCGTTTATCCGTCATTTCAGACGAAAAATATTTGACAGTTTTTCCTCTTCCTGCCGTAAGATCTCGCTTGAGCTCTTCGAGCTTTTTCACTATATTCTGTTCCGTTTGGGAATAGGTAAGATCTGCCGCCAAAAGAACAGAATCCATTTCATTCGTGGGTATTTCAACAATCAGGTCAATCCTGTTGTGGAAGTCGTCGTATTCTGTTGGCAGAAAGGTAGAGACGCCTTCACCAAGCCATTCGCTCAGTTCTATGTGTCCAATCAAAATGCATTCAAGGACTTTTGCGCGTTGTTTTTGTCTTTCTAAAAAAGGTGTTTTTGTCGACTGAAAAATTCCTCGCATTTTGGCAACATAGACCGCATCAGTCTCAATTTGCTCTGCTGGGATGCAATCCAAAAAGGTCTCTGTTTTTGGTCGGAGATCAGCAATAAAATGGTCTGATTTTTCAAAAGCCACCCGAGTTATTTCCGCATCACCCAAATTCATTTTTTCATCCACTGGCCATTCTCTCATAGACCTTTATGAAATTGGCTTAAGATATCCGAGAGTTTATTGTATTCAGAACGACATTACAACACTCCCGTCTCTCTCGCCATGCATGCGGGGAGCCCTACGGGAGAGTATTTGAGGAGAATTTTGATTTAAAAAAAGAGAACGTCCGTCTGGGACGCCTCAGAAGAGAGATGGCAAAGAATCAACCGGTGGGTAGGATGTTCACAATGTCTGCAAACAACCGTTGCGCATCAATGAGCTTAGTGCTATTGATGAAGTGATCTTTTCCCTCGAAGAGAATTTTCATCTCTTCAAGACCAAGCCGCTCGCGCGTTCTTCCGAACCCGATGACGATCTCACCGACGGTGAACAAAACCATGCCCCGACAGAGTTCAGTGTGAATCCCCCCTTGCCGTAGGTTTTCCTCTCCCTGAAAAAGGAGCGAGGACCAGCTGTTCAGGGCCATCAATTCCTCGTTTCCAAAAGTCAGGACACGAAAGAGGAGAGCTGCCAGGTCTTTCTTTTCCTTCATTTCAAACCCTTTCTATTTTGTCTCACCACAAAAGGACTTCGATAAGGGGAGTTTACCTTTTTTTCTTTTTTTGTCAAAAATTTTTCGTTGAATCATCTTTTTCTCCTTGTGAGAATTTTCATCCTCGCGTATTCTTAGAAACGTATGTCCAACATCCGCTATCCCTTTTCTAAGAGTCTCATTGTATTAACGACTCTTCTGTTTGTTTTCGTCTCCTTTACCAGCGGGCTTTTTATTGGTCGTCAACAAGGCCGTCGGGCGGCCGTACCGATTGGCGAGGGTCAAGTCACGGGCCAGGATATTGTCTCAGACCATCTTGCTGAAGACGTGGATTTTGGTTTGTACTGGGACGTTTGGAACGCAGTTAAAGACCGATTTTATCACCAACCCGTTTCCGATAAGGAGCTTTTTTACGGATCATTGAAAGGGATGTTTGCTTCTTTGGGCGATCCCTACACGGTTTTTTTCGATCCAAAGGAGGCCAAGGAATTTCAACAAGACCTTTCGGGGTCCTTTGAAGGGATCGGAGCGGAAATCGGCATTAAAGACAAACAGCTGCAAATTGTGGCTCCGCTTTCCGGAAGTCCGGCTGAACAGGCTGGGTTAAAAACAGGGGATTTCATTCTGGCCATTGACGGAAAGGCCACGGATGGAATGAGTGTGGAAGAAGCGGTTTTTCTTATTCGCGGGGCACGGGGGACGACGGTGGTTTTTTCTCTTTTTCGAGAAGGGTGGAAAGAACCACAGAATTTCTCCGTGGTACGCGATACGATTACTGTGGACAGTCTTGTTTATGAAATGCGCCCGGATGGCGTGGCGGTTATTCGCATCGCGATGTTTAATGATGAGACCCCATCGCTCTTTGTAAACGCCGTAAACGAAATTTTGAACAGCGGGGCAAAAGGCGTGATTTTGGACCTGCGCGGAGACCCGGGCGGGTTGCTCACGGCCGCCATTGACATTGCATCGGCCTGGATCGGACCCCAACCGGTCGTCCTGGAGAAATCCCAAGGCAATCAGCGCGTTTATACCGGTTCCGGCTCGGAACGACTCGCCCAGATTCCTACCATGGTTCTCGTGAACGGCGGATCCGCTTCGGCTTCAGAAATCGTATCAGGTGCTTTGCAGGACTATGGGCTTGCCACCTTGATTGGAACACAGACCTTCGGAAAAGGATCGGTTCAGGATTATAGCGAGCTTCCGGATGGTTCCGCCATCAAAATTACGGAAGCGGAGTGGCTCACGCCTAAAGGACGGTCGATCAATGAGATTGGCATCGAACCGGACGTTACGGTTGAATGGACGGAAGAGGACATGAAGGTTGGTAGAGATCCCCAGATGAACAAGGCTCTTGAACTCCTTATGGGAACGATCGTTGGCATGGACAAATTTTAAGACGTCTATGTCTCCTTCCGAAGAGAAAAGAAAAATTGTTTCCGGCCAACGTCGTTCGTACAAGAGAATGCGTCGGAAAGTCTCGCGTCGGCGCCAGCGTCCAACGCGAGAGATTTCTGCTGGTGGATTCGTCTTTAAACAGACAGAAGAAGGTCTTTTTTTTGCCATGATGAAGGACTCCTACGGGAAATGGACGTTTCCAAAAGGACATGTGGAACCGGGAGAAACCATGGAAGAGGCGGCAGCGCGTGAGACAATGGAAGAGCTGGGTCTGGATCAAATTCAACTTCTTGAACCTCTGGGGCAGATCGCTATCTGGTTTCGCGACCGTTTTGTCCGCAAGGGAGCACTCGTTCATAAAGACATCCATTATTTTCTTTTTTTGGCCCCGGTCGGTGCCAATCTTTTTCCTCAGGCTTCTGAACATATTCAGGAAGCTGCATGGATTCCTTTGCGCGAGGTGTCCCAGAAATCTTTTTATCCTGATCTTAAACCTATTATTCGCCAAGCACTCATGCGCGTGCGTACGTACGGAAAGAAGGAATAGGGGGAGGAGATTTTTGACAAGCGACCACACGCGTCCTAAGATCCTTGCGCTTGCGTGGTCTTTTTCAATTTCGAAAGAGGAGAGGATAAAAAAATGAGACAGAAAATCTTGATGTTTGTTGTGGCGATCCTGGCAGGGTTTCTGCTGTCGCCGACGATGGTTCTTGCAAGTCAGGAAGAAGAGGAGACAATGGATGTCGATCCGGCCATTTGGCCGTATCTCAAAACCTTTTCCGTATCGAACCTGGCGACTC
>DATDUW010000027.1:0-10535 GCA_035290185.1 Patescibacteria group bacterium | reverse complement strand
AACTTGCCTTTCAAGGTTGGAACCACTTCCGCCGTTGCCTTGGCCGCTCCCGTGGAAGTCGGGACAATGTTGGTGAGTGCCGCGCGCGCCCGGCGCAGATCCGGGTGCCGTTTGGGAGGCAGGCCATCCACGATATTCTGTTCGGCTGTGACCGAATGGACGGTCGTCATCATGGCTTTACGCACACCGAACGTCTCTTCCATAATCTGGGCCACGGGCGCGATCGAATTCGTCGTGCAGGAAGCGTTATTCACAATCCGATCCGTTTTTCGACACTGCTTATGATTCACACCCATAAGATACGTTGGCACACCTTTGGCCGGGGCGGAAATAACCACTTTCTTTGCTCCGGCTTCTAAATGTTTTGAAGCGTCCTCTGCATTCGTAAACCGACCCGTACATTCGAGGACAACATCCACGCCGTGCTCCTTCCAAGGAAGTTTAGCCGGATCCGTTTCGGCAATAACCGGAATTTTGATTCCATCCACAATCAAATTTTTCGCATCGCATTCGACTTTGTGCGGCCACGTTCGAAAAACGGAATCGTGGGTAAGCAAATGAGCCAAAATTTTTGGTTCGGTAAGATCGTTGATTGCCACGAACCGAACACCGGGACGCTCAAAGCCGGCCTTGAACACAGTGCGGCCAATGCGACCAAAACCATTGATCGCAAGGCACAAGGGAGAAGCGGTCGAAGACATAAAAATAGAAAAAGTTTTATGAGATTCCAAAAAGAATAACACAACTATAACACAAATCCGCCCGAATGAAGGCGGATTTGGCTGGGGAGTATTTGTTTAACCAATGACGAAGCGGCTGAATCTGGCCACCTGGATATTTTCTCCCAATGCCGCGATTTTTTCCTTTACCAGGTCGCCGACGGTCTTAACATCGTCTTTGACGAACGGCTGTTCCAAAAGGCAGACCTGTGAAAAATACTTATTCAGCTTCCCTTCGATGATTTTCTCCACAATGTCAGCGGGCTTTCCCTGGCCCTGCACCTCTTCCCGGTAAATTATTTTTTCCTTTTCAATGGTTTCCGACGGGACTTCTTCTCGACGGACATAGAGAGGATCGGCAGCTGTCACGTGAAGCGCAAGATCATGACAGAGGTCGCTGAACAACTCATTGCGCGCCACAAAATCGGTTTCACACAACACTTCCACCAAAGCCCCGATCTTGCCAGTTGCATGAAGATAGGAGACGACACGTCCTTCGCGCGTCTGCCGATCGGCTTTTTTCTCTGCCTTCACGAGGCCGCGCTTGCGAAGGAGGTCAACAGCCTTTTCCGCATCACCTTCTGTCTCTTGGAGCACGGCTTTGGCATCCATGAGTCCGGCCCCGGTGGCTTGGCGCAGCCGCATAACGGCTTGAGCATCAATCATATGATTCGGATGAAAAAACCGGGAAATTAAGAGGCAGTTTCTTTTTCGGCATCCGACGCTGGCGTCTCTGTTTCCACTGGTTTGGCTGCAAGGCCAATGGTTTTCGAAACCGGAGCAGCCTGTTGTCCAGTTGCGGCACGCTTTTCCCACTCTCCCTTTCCTTCTAACACAGCTTCCGCCATCAGTCGCACCAACAGCTCAATCCCTTTTGTTGCGTCGTCATTAGCTGGGATGGGGTAAGCCACGTCCTCGGGATTCACGTTCGTGTCACATAAACCCACCACGGGTAATTTCGTAACAGTTGCTTCCGCCAAAGCTGTTTTTTCATGTTTAAGGTCCACAAGAAAGACGCTGTCCGGTCGGCGTTCCATGTTTCGGATCCCTCCCACTTTCCGGTTCAAATCTTCAATCTCGCGGGTAAACCAGAGCTGCTCCATTTTCGTATATTTTTTCAATTCTCCCTTTTCCTGCTGTTCCTGCAGCGTCTTGAGTCTCCGGATGAGCCGACGCAGTTCCGGAAAATTCGTCAGAGTCCCCCCAAGCCACCGGTTCTGAATATAAGGCATGCCACACCGCTCCGCCTCGCGTTTTATGGCATCTTGCGCCTGGCGTTTCGTCCCAACAAAAAGAATCGTGCCCCCCCGTGTTGCCACATCCCGAACAAACGCAAGAGCCGTTTCAAGCTTCTCGCGTGTTTTTTCAAGATCGATAACATGGATGCCCCCACGTTCTGTAAAAATATACGGCCGCATTTTTGGATGCCAGCGGGACGATTGATGGCCGAAATGGACGCCGGCCTGAAGGAGTTCGAGAAGACTCGGAAGGGTAAGCATAGAGTTCCTTTTTTCCTCGGCGGTTCTTTCAGGCCCATTCTTCTCATGGATAGAAGAAGGGAGGATCTGAAAAGAAGTCTTTCCGCCTGTGAGATAAAATAAATAAAAGACGCTCTAAAGCGTACGGGAAACGCCGCGAGCGGTCAAGAGTCACAGAGGCAACCTTGATTTTAAAAAGCGGTTCCCGTTGAAGAAACCGCCCTGTGTAGAGGCGTCAGAAATCTTTTGGATCTTTGAGCTGCATTTGAAGCAGCTCAATTTTCTCCTTGGCCCGGTCAAGGCTCGCGCGGCGAACAGCCTCAGAAAGTTCAAGCCATCTTGCGAAGAATCCCGGCCTTGAACCGGTCTTTCTGGCTTCACGCCCATGTTTCCTCAGAGCCTCCAGCAGTTCTCTGGCTGTAAAGATGTCTTGCTCATCTCCACCTTGCTTCATCAATGTCCTCAAGGCAGATTTTGCTTCCGCAATCTCTTCCCGCTCTGGACTGTGGGCATCCTCCCGCCAAAGGTTCACTGCTACCCAGAATCTCTTCGCCTGGTCCCGAACAAACAGACCACATTGCCAGACGCCGTGGATTCCCTTCCATCCAACCCACCCAACCCCTCCAAAGACATAAACGGGTAACAGAATAACGACCAGAAGCACCTGCCACCCCCTCCCTCCTGCAGACCAACGAAGGAGAAATGGGTGTAAGGGCTTATTGGAAATGTTGGCAGCGGCCATCCAATAAAAAAAGCCTGAAAAAAAGATCCAACAAAGGAACCATCTCGGCCAGACGACGAACATGTTGATCCAACCGGAAGAGGAATCATAATCGGAACGTTTTGGTTCTGGAATCGATTTAAACTCCGGAAGAACCAAAACACCCGACAAACCTCCTCCTGTGTTGTAGGTTCTGACCTCGTTCTCGAAGACAGAGCTGAAAATCGAGCTTGTGGGGTCTGTCGACCACACAAATCCGGTTCCTTCAAATAACTGACTACCGGTTATTTTGAAGACATCACTCTTCATTTCCTTCCATGTTCGAGGGATGGGTTTAATGAACAATGAACGAAAGAGAACGATCTCTTCCTGTTGCACAAGCTTTTTTTGTCCAGACACTGCATCGTTCCCTTCAGGAACGGGGGCTATGGATAGAATGCTCCCGGCGTCAACATCCCTCCAGAATTGCTGCCGTCTTTCGGCAGTCTTTTCTATCCGTCTCCATGAACTGTAATTCCTATGGAAGCTGTTGTCCCCGTGGACGTCGATCAAGAATGGAATAGCAACACCCAAACAGAGATAGAAAAAAAACAAGATCATCCCACTGACGATCACTGAATCTACGACCGACTTTCGATACTCTTCGTACTCGGAAGAACTCATATTTCTCCTCATTTTCAGTGTTCGGATAAATTGTCAAAGATCTATAAATGATCACATCATAAAGTCACGAAAACGTCAAGAGTAACGCCTTTTCTCCTGATTCTCTTTCAACAACCTTAACGGAAGTAAAAAAAGAACGGGATGAATCCCGTTCTTTTTTTCATCTTTTTCTTTAGTGAAGTTCCTTCAAAATTCTTTCAAATTCTTCTGTTGGTGCTCGCGCTGCCCCATCTCCGTCATAAGGATATCCAGCGCAATCCCAAAGAAGTTCTTTAGGTGTTTTGTCAAAATCAGGGGTCCCCGCAGCTTTACTACGTCGTTCATCCAACATTTTCTGCCAAGCCGCGACTTTTTCTTTAAATGCCAACTCCTCGTCATTTCTTTCACCTTCCATAAGATCACAATTTAAGACTTAATTGTTTTAATTTTATCAAATTTCAGACCATTTGTCAAATTTACGAATCAATTCACCGCTCACAGCGCAGATTAGCAAAGACCCCCATTTTTAAATTCCTGAAAACAGCCACCCGTAAAATCCGCTGCAGCTGCGACCGAGCAGGGCGCTACACGTTCCAAAAGCCGGAGCACTTAAAAAATGAAAGACATCAAAACCAACGAAAGAAAGCAGAACAAAAGCAAAGAGAATTTGTGGCCCACGGTTTGCAACAAATGCTCGTAACTCCGCCCAGCGCGGCGCATCAAAAAGGGCAAAGAAAAGTTTGGAACCATCGAGCGGATGAACAGGAATAAGATTAAAAAAAAGGAGAAAGAGATTGATAAGGACCAAAAGGAAAAGGAAGGCGACAAGGAGGTTGTCCGGTGGCAGCGTCTCGGACAAAAGCAGAAGACGCAGAAAAAAAGCCCCAACCGCAGCCAGGAACAAATTGGAAATCGGACCAGCAAGCCCAATGGCTACACTGTCCCACTTTGGATTGGCAAGATTGTACGGATTATAGGGAACCGGCTTTGCCCACCCGAAACCGAAGAGGAGAAGCGGGATAAATCCCAGGGGATCAATGTGGGAAAGCGGATTGAGCGAAAGACGCCCGGCACGTTCGGCTGTACGGTCCCCGCGCCAGGTAGCCACCAACGCATGGGAAAACTCATGAAACGTAAGAGCGGCCAGGATGGCGGCAAGCCAGGCAATAGAAAGAGCCGGGGCATGGGAAAGCAGGGTGAGAAACATAGGGACGTCTTGCCTTTTTTTCTTTGATAAGATAGAGTCAGGACGCTTTCAGCATAACACACTGTTACTTTGTATGTCCCAATTCTGTTCCGCCTGCGGACGGGGGGCGCTCACCGTCAACCTGCGCAGCAAGAGCATGTGCGCAGTCAAAACGCGCCAGAAGGTGAACCTCCAGTCAAGACGCCTGGACGGTAAGCGTGTCCTTTTATGCACCCGATGTTTGCGCACGCAGACGAAGAGTCCGGGCACGATTACGGTCACAGCCCGCACCGTGCGCCTTCCGAAACGCCGCACCAAACAAACGGCCCGATGACATCGGTCCCTCTCGCCACCAAAAAACCGTCCCCATTGTCGGGGCGGTTTTTCCTTTTTCCGTTTCAACACGAAACCCCTGTCAAATCTTTTTCCTCCATTGTATCGAACGAAGCTCCAAGCCCCCGAAGCTTCTTTTCAAAATCCTCATATCCTCGACGAATAATTTCCATTTGATGGAGCACGGTTTCGCCTTCGGCGGCCAGAGCTGCTACGACATAAGAAAATCCGGCTCGTAGGTTTGGAACCGTTATTTCGGCTCCGTGAAGTTTTGATGGACCCGTCACAACGGCACTGTGCAGATGATTTTTTTGTCCAAATCGGCAAGGGCGTCCGCCAAGACATTCCGTGTAGAGCTGCATCTTGGCTCCCATCCGGTTCAAAGCCTCCACATAACCGAAACGATCTTCGTAAACCGTCTCATGGATGATGGAAGCCCCGGGAACCTGTGTGAGCAAGACACTGAATGGTTGCTGCCAATCCGTCATGAAACCCGGATGAACATCGGTTTCAAGCGCGATGGAACGAAGAGGCTCCCCGCGCCAAAAGACAATACCGTCGTCCCGAACCTCAAAGGCTCCACCAATCTGACGGTAGCTGTTAAGAAACGTCGTCAGATCGCCCTGGCGTGCATTCTTCACAAGCACGCGTCCGTTCGTCGCAAAAGCAGCACACCCCCAAGAAGCGACCTCAATGCGGTCCGTGATCACCGTATGGACGTATCCACCCAGCCGTTCCACGCCAATAATCGTGATGGTCCGATCGGTATCAACAGAAATGACCGCTCCCATTTTTTGCAAAACAGCAATCAGATCCATGATTTCCGGTTCCACGGCAGCATGGGAAAGTTCTGTTTTTCCTTGGGCAAGCACGGCCGCAAGCAGAACCTGTTCGGTCGCTCCAACGCTTGGATATTCCAGTCGAATCTTCTCTCCCTGCAGGCGTTTGGATTTCATGAGAAACCCTTTGGGAACGGATGAAATCTCCGCCCCGAGCATTTCCAACGCCTTCAAGTGAAAATCCACAGGTCGTTTTCCAATCTGACACCCGCCAAGCTCGGGAACCAGTGCTTCGCCCAGACGATGCAAAAGCGGTCCGGCAAACAAAATGGGAATACGGCTCTTTCCCGCCACTTGGTGGAGATCGGACGGGTCAACCGTCCGGAGGTTCTTTGCATGAATAGCCACCGTCCCGTCTTCGTAGCGGACATCTCCCCCCAGCATGCGGATGAGTTCGGAGACAATTTTCACGTCGTCAATATCTGGAACATTGCGAAGAAGACACGGCTCATCCGTGAGCAAAGCTGCCACCATGATTTTTGAAACGGCATTTTTGGCCCCACGAACCGTGACAGACCCCTCAAGCGGCGTTCCGCCGCGAATACGGAAAGTTTGCATACGCGGACAGCATAAAAGAAAAAACGGAGTCAAACAAGCATTCTGTCAAAGTTGTCAAAATTTCTAGCTTAAATTCTTACAATTTTGCTCGATGAAAGCCAGATTCAAGCCGCGTCAAAGCCACGAGAAACGCGGCGGTCCGAAAGTCGCAATCTCTCTCTTTTTTGCACTCCCAAACGGCCTGAAATGCGTTCTCCATCGTCTCCCGCAGACACGAGTGCACGACTTCTTCGCTCCATGCTTCCCCGCGTCTGTTCTGCTCCCATTCAAAAAAACTCACGGTCACACCACCGGCATTGGCAAGGATATCTGGTACAACAACGACCCGTTTTTTCAAAAGGATCTCATCGGCCTCGGGAGTGGTCGGACCGTTGGCGAGTTCGAGAACAACTTTTGCTTTCAGGCGCGACGCATTCTCCCCTGTAATCTGATTTTCCAAAGCCGCAGGGACAAGGAGTCCACATTCCAATTCCAATAATTCCGCATTTGTTATTTCCTTCGCTCCCGGGAATCCCCGAACTGTTCCTGTTGCCTCCTTATGCTCGATGACAGCCTTGATATCCAGCCCAGCGGCGTGATGAATTCCACCACGTGAATCAGAAACGGCGACAACCGTGTATCCGTGGCGATGAAACCGTTCGGCTATTTGCTGTCCCACATTGCCGAATCCCTGAACGGCCACTGTACAAAGCTCGGGTTCCATCTGCAAATATGCATTCAATTTTTCAAAAAGAATGTACCCGCCGTCGCCCGTGGCTGTGCTTCGACCCAAGCTTCCGCCCCACGCCAACGATTTGCCTGTTACGACCGCACGGGGATGTAGATCCTCCGGCACACAAACATGGTATTCGTCCGCGATCCAGTCCATCTCGCGCGGCGTGCTTCCCACGTCCGGAGCCGGCACATCCTTTTCGGGTCCAATGACGTCTGAAAGTCCGCGAGTCCAGCCACGGGTGAGTTGTTCTATCTCACGGACGGAAAGTGCCTTGGGATCCGCCTCGATCCCGCCTTTCCCGCCCCCGAACGGAAGACCCATGACCGCACACTTCAACGTCATCCAAAAGGCCAAAGACCGCACTTCGTCCATGTCGGTTGCTGGATGATAACGGATGCCACCCTTGTACGGACCACACATATTATTGTATTGAACGCGATACCCGCGGAAAAAACGTGTCTGTCCGGAATCCAAAACGACTGGGATCGAAAGGCGAATTTCGCGATTCGGTTGACGCAACGATTGCAAAAAAGCCGCATCGAACGACTGGACGTGGACCGCGCGGTCAAGCTGGGAAAGGGCGCTTTCAAAAAGAGACCCGGACATAATCCTTTTTTAATGACATATGTGCTACGCAGCCAACCACCGCTGTGCATCCAAAGCCGCCATACAGCCACTCCCCGCTGCCACGATGGCCTGTCGATAGACATGGTCGGCCACATCTCCCGCAGCAAAAAATCCTTCCACATTCGTACGGGTCGATCCGGCCTGACAAAGGACGTAGCCCTTTCGATCCATCTCCACCCATGGATGTAGGAGTTCTGTATTCGGTTTATGCCCGATAGCTACAAACAACCCGTCCGCCTGAAACGTCTCTATCTCCCCGGTTTTCCCATCAAGGAGCCGAAGACCTGTCAGCCGCTGGCCGTCGCCAAGGACCTCCGTAACCTCCGTATTCCACCGAAAAAAGATCTTCGCATTGGTACGCACGCGTTCCTCCATAATCGGCGAAGCCCTCAATGTCTCTCGACGGACCAAAACGGTCACACGATCCGCAAATTTTGTTAAGAAAGAAGCCTCTTCCATAGCCGCGTCTCCCCCGCCGACAACAACCACATTCTTTCCTTGAAAGAAAAAACCATCACAAGTTGCGCAGGCGGACACACCGCGTCCTTTGTATGTCTCTTCACCTGGAACGCCGAGCCAAAGAGCAGACGCGCCCGTAGCCCAAATGACCGCCTCGGCCTCGTAGTCCTCTTTTCCGGCCGTCCGAAAACGGAACGGAAGGGAGGAAAGATCAACGGCCTCGACATCATCGGACAGGAGATCTGTTCCGAATCGAGCCGCCTGCTTACGACAACGATCCATGAATTCAGGCCCAAGGACTCCTTCGGGGAAACCTGGAAAATTTTCTACTTCCGTCGTCCCCATGAGCTGACCCCCGGCTGAACGGCCTTCGATAAGGGTCGGCGCAAGCTGCGCCCGCGCCGCGTAAATCGCCGCCGTATAACCAGCCGGACCGGAACCAATAATGAGAAGACGGACGTGACGCATAAAAAATAAAACAACGATAAAGACACTGTACCTCTCTCAGAAAAAAAACGGAACCACCCGGCAAAAACCGGGTGTCCAAACCGTTTTTGATAAAAAATCCTCAGGCAAGCTGTTTTTCCACACGCGCCCGAAGCATTTCCTTGCTCATGGCGCCGGAAAACTGATCCACGACCTGTCCATTTTTGAACAGGACAAAGGTCGGGATGGAAAGAATATTATATTGCTGAGCGATTTCTGATGCTTCATCCACATTGAGCTTTCCGACAACGAGGTTCTCCATTTCCCGAGCGAGCTCTTCAACGATCGGACCCATCATACGGCACGGTCCGCACCACGTTGCCCAAAAATCCACCAAGACTGGTTGGGAAGCCTGCAAAACCTCCTTTTCAAAATTCGCTGTCGTAAGCACAAGCTCTTGACTCATACACGAAAGGTCAAAAATTGGTCAAAAGAAAAAACTAGCGGGCGCGCACGCCCTTGATCTCCAGACGTCGCGTTTTTACCTCCTCTATGTAAGCCTCCAATTGATCACCAAGCTCGGCTTTGGTCCGACCCTTATAACGAATACCACATTCTTGTCCGGCTTTTGCGTCCTTCGCTTCTGATTTACCGCTCTGAACTGTAACAATCTCTCCCTCGCCCACGATGGATTCTCCCCGAAGGATGCGCAGTTTTGCCTTGGGTTTGAGCTTTCCCTCTTTGACTTTTACGCCGACAATCCACCCCTCTTCGGTTTTGCGGAAATTCATGAGGACTTCGGCTTTTCCAAGTTCGGTAATGACCGTCTCGGACGGGAGGAGCTTCTGCAAATCCGCCAACGCATCTTCAAACAGTTTATAGATGACGCTGTAGGTTCGAATCGTTACATTCTTTTCACGGGCAAGCTCTTCGGCCGTTGGAACGGCACGCACGTTAAAACCGAGAATAGCGGCTTTTGTGGCCTCAGCATTATTCACGTCCGCATCCGTGATATTTCCAAGACCCTTCCCGACAACTTCCACGCCCACCTCCTCATGCTGCAAAGTGTCGAGCATGCCGAGGATGGCCTCAAGCGACCCAAGTACGTCCGTACGTATAAGAAAGGGAACCATCAATTTCTGTCCGCTAGCACTTTCGCCTTCTTGGATTTTGGAAGGGCTTGTGTGTTGAATAGCAGCGACCTCTTCGACGGCGCGCACGGGGCGATCCTTTAACTTGTGTAACGCGGCCACATCCTTGGGAACTTCCATGATGTCGCCTACGGCCGGAGCAAATTTAAATCCGATAATCTTAACCGGCGTGGACGGAGGCGCCTGTAAAAGAGCTCCACCATTCCAATCGCGCATAGCCCGCACACGGCCGTAAAGCGCATCGCGAATACCAAGCTGGTCACCGATTTTCAAGGTACCGGTCTGCACCAAAACCGTTGCCACGGGTCCCTCTCCCGGATCCACATGGGACTCAATCACCGTGCCAATGGCCGGACGATCCGGATTAGAACGAATGGCATCTTTTGAAAGGTCGGCCAGAAGGATGAGGGTATCGAGCAACCCGTCAATGTTCTGCCCTGCTTTGGCGGAAACCGGAACGACGACCGTCTTCCCTCCCCAATCCTCTGGTACGAGGCCGAGTTCGGCTAACTGCCCCTTTACACGGTCCGGATTGGCTTCGGGTTTATCTATTTTATTGAGCGCAACCAAAAACGGCAAATGGCTAGACTGGATGATATTAACAGCCTCTTTCGTTTGAGGCTGAACGCCGTCATCCGCTGCCACGACCAGAATGGCAATATCCGCCACTTTCGCACCACG
>DATDUW010000026.1:0-22371 GCA_035290185.1 Patescibacteria group bacterium | reverse complement strand
GGAGAACCGGTTGCAAACGGGTGGTTGAGAAGGGTCCAAGGGCTCGTTTCCAAGCGCCAAGGACCCAAGGGAACGAGCTCACGCGGGGAGCTCGCGGAAGGCAACGAACGCCCAGCAGCCAGCCCAGTCGTCGCCGACATCGCTGAGGCTGAGCCGGCGGCGGGAACCATCGCGGAGGAAGTTCGGCGCGCAGAGGCTGCCGGACCGCGGGTGGCGCCAGAGGTGCTCGTCCTCGGGGATCGAGACCCAGTACCCCTCGGGGTTCGTCTCCCCGATCCACGAAAGGAAGGCCGCGGTATTGCCAACGGACCCTTTCCCGCGGAAGTAGGTGCGAACCTCGTCCGAGGAAACCCACCGACCCGGAGCCCAGGTCAGAACCTCAAACCTCTTCCCTCCCTCGCCCCGCAGGAAATCCCACGTGGCGAAGTTGAGGTTGAGATAGGTAAGGTTGAGTTTCCCCTTGACCCACTCCACGAGCTGGGGGGCAGGGATGGACTGAACCACAACGGTGACCAGGTTGGCCACCGGGATCAGCACGAGGGACACGATCTTCTCGACCAGGTCCGGCTCCTTGAGGAGTCGCCTCAGATGCTCGATCGTTCCACCCTTCTTCAGGATGGCGTGGACGAGTACTTTGACGACCTCAAAGCCGATCCCCATGCTGCTGATCACATCCCCCAGGTCTTTCTCTTCACGACGAGCCATGCTTCACCTCTTCTTCGCGCGCGGCTTACCCCTTATCCTTGCCCGATGCAAAGACACAAGGCTTGCCGCAGTAGTAGAACACTTGGATTTTCAAAGAAACTAACGTAAATGATATCACAAATTGACAAAAATGTCAAACGCTCAACATCTCTCCTTCCCGTTGAAATAAATCATGTACGCTTAAAAAAATCCTCCATCTCCCTATGAAAATAAAAAACCAGCGCCGATAGATGATCGACGCCGGAAAGCAAACCTTACAAAAGTCGCTCATTCCTTCTCTTCAAGAGTCGGTTGTGTTGGCGAACCAATGTACTCCTTCGCAATCCAAAAAATCAGATTAAAAAGAATACCCGCAAAACACAACGCGATCTTCAGGACCCAGAGGAATGTGCCGACCACAACACCCCACACCACACGCGGCAACCACAGCCACGATGTGAAAACAACGTACGTTTCCCAACGGAATCTTGCGACAGGTAATACCCACCTCACCTTTTTCATCGTCAGAAAACGGGATTCTGAAAGGAAGTGATCCACGGGAAAGAAAAGTTCATAAAACCTACTTGTCTTCCAAGGACGTCTCTCATGTCTAGAGAAAGAACGCCAAGCCGCTGAGGCAATCCGGACCCCGATGAAACGAGCGGACAGACCATAGACGAAAACCACAAGCGAAACGATCACGTCTTCTTTTTCCATGTTTTCTCTCCCGAAGGGTTTTCCCTTCTCGTTGTTGAAAGGGCGATACTTTAAGCTCGAACCCACAGCCACGATAGGCCAATTTAAATTTCTGTTAAGGGCTTCAAAATATTTTGAATCTATTTTTACTTTTATTTAAAATGAAATTTGACTTATTCTACTTTTCCGTTTATAATTATTAACAACAAAACCTATGATTGTTGAAGACCATCTACAGCAATTCGGCCTGACGCCGAAGCAATCTATCGTCTATCTTGCGGCCCTGAAACGAGGCACGTCCTTCCCCGTCAAAATCGCCATGGAGGCGCGATTGAATCGATCGACCACCTACGTCATTCTGCGCGAGCTGGCCGAGCAGGGGCTCGTGATCCAATCGCAACACAAGAATAAAAAGACGTTCACGGCTGTCCCGCCGGAACGGTTTGTCAGCCTCATGGAATTCCGCGCAAAGCACTATACACAAATGGCTGATAGGGCGCGCAAAATCCTCCCAGAACTCAGATCCATGATGAACAGCGGGGTTACGATGCCCAAGGTACAAATTTACGAAGGCAAAAAGGGAATCCAAAACGCCTACGAAGACACCCTGACCTCCTCGGAAACCATCAGGGCCTATGCTTCCGTGGACGACACGGAAAATACCCTGCCGGATTACTTTCCAGATTACTATAAACGTCGCGCGAAAAATGGCATCCATATCGATGCCATTTTTCCACATACCGAAATGGCCATCGCCCTTCACAAACGCGACCAAAAAGAAGATCGCACATCCCTCCTCGTTCCTCCGGACCTGTATCAATTTTCTCCGGAGATCAATATCTACGACAAGAAAGTCGCCTTCTTTTCCTGGCGCGACCAATTCGCCATGATCATTGAAAGCGAAGAGATGGCCCAGGCGCAAAAAAGGATTTTCCACCTTGCCTGGGAAGAAGCCAAACGATGGGAAAAACGATGCTGTCCCCTTCACGGAAAGAAAACCAGCGGCAATTGAACAAATTCGTCTTCTCCTTTAAGATTCCCTCCATGCCGAGGTGGTGAAACTGGTAGACACGCCAGCCCTAGGAGCTGGTCTGCGCAAGCGGATGGGAGTTCGAGTCTCCCCCTCGGCACCATCCTTCGCCCCGCCTGGGGCGGGGCTTCGGATGGTAGACCACAAAAAGTCTATCATCTGCGCAGTCGGAGCGAAGGATGTCTTCCATAACCTCGCCTGAGGTGGAACAGCGGAGGACTCCGAACAGAGCAAGTCCCGTTATGGATGAAGCGACGGACGGCAGGCCACGGAAAACGATTTGATTCCGAAATAACGAAGATGTGAAAAAATTCTGGACCATCGTAAAAGCATTTTGGCAGAGGGCGCTCACCTACCGTTTTACCGTTCTCGCCTACCGCGTAGGTGAGTTCGGGGAGGTGCTTGTCCTTATTTTGATGTGGACGGCCATCTATGGCGGCCAGGAAACCATCAGCGGTTTCACTCTGGGGGAGATGATCACCTACATCCTTATCGGGAATGTTTTCAACGCCTTTATCAGAAATTTCCTTTCTAACGTCATTGCACGCGATATCAAAGACGGACGGCTATCCATGTTTCTTATCAAACCCATGGGGTACTTCAACTACATCCTTTCCCAGGAAATCGGACGCATCTCCCTGGTCACCTTCCTGTCCATCCTGACACAGGCCCTTGCCATTGGTTTTTTCCTCCGCGTATTTATTTGGAACTTTGATGCCGCCTATCTCGTCGTTATCCTCGGCATGATTTTTCTCGCCTTTGTCACCGAACTCCTTCTCTCCTACCTTATCGGCCTCATTGCCTTCTGGACCGATGAAGTGGATGGTCTTTACGCAACCGTAGACCGCATCAAGAAATTTTTTTCCGGAGGATATTTTCCCCTCAGCCTTTTGCCTGTTGCCTTCGTCCAAACGAGTTTCGCTCTGCCGTTCGCTTATTCTTTTTTTATTCCCGCGCAGCTTTACCTTAAAAAAATAGATCTTTCTGTGGGAGTGAAGGGGTTGCTTATTCAAATCGTTTGGATCGCGATCCTTTATGGAATCATTCAAATCGTCTGGAATCGCGGCTTAAAAAGGTATGAAGGGGTTGGTATATAACCTATGGCAGACATTGAGGTGAAAAACCTGTCCAAAACCTTCGAGTACTACCGGAAACAATCGGGGTTTTCAGGATCTTTGAAGTCCCTTTTTTATCGGGAAAAACAGTACGCGGAGGCCGTAAAGGACGTCCATTTCTCCGTGAATTCCGGCGAACTCGTCGGATTTTTGGGGCCGAACGGAGCCGGCAAAACAACGACGCTCAAAATGCTTTCCGGAATTCTTCATCCCACCAGTGGCGAAGCGAACGTCTTGGGATACGTTCCTTTTAAAAAGGAAAAGGCCTTCCTTAAACAATTCGCTTTGGTGATGGGTCAAAAAAATCAACTCATCCAAGACCTGCCGGCCATAGAAACCTTCGTTGTTCATAAAGAAATCTACGAGATTCCCGATGGGGAATTTAAGAAAAGTCTAGAGGAACTCGTAAACCTGTTTGGAATTACTGACCTTCTCAACATCCAAGTCCGAAAGCTGTCGCTGGGCCAAAGGATGAAGTGCGAACTGGTGGCAGCACTTCTGCACAAACCAAAAGTTCTTTTCCTGGACGAGCCCACGATCGGGCTGGATGTCGTGGCACAAAAAAATATCCGGGATTTTCTCAAAAAATATAACCAAGAGAGAAAAACCACGATCGTTCTGACGTCCCACTACATGGAAGATATAAAGGAACTCTGCCAGAGGGTTGTCATTATTAATCTTGGTGAAATTATTTACGACGGCAAGCTGGACGACCTCATTAGAAAATACGCGCCCTATAAACTGCTCAAAGTCACGTTTAATGGAGAAGGGATAGAACGGCTCCAAGCACAGACATTCGGGGACATTGAAGCATTCACGCCCCACGCCTGCACGATCAGAACAGACCGCCAACGAACCAAGGAAACGGCTATAGCCCTTTTGTCATCCGATCTGCCAATTGATGATATTATTATCGACGAGGTGGGGGCGGATGACGTGGTTCGTATGATCTTCTGTAATCAATCCTCTCCCTGTCTTTAATCTCACGACTTTTTGTCTCCTACAACCCTTCTTACAGATATGCGTATCATTCTCATTCACGGTTTCAATGCCAATCCAGAGATGAATTTCATCCCCTGGCTCAAAGACCAGCTCCAGGAAAAAGGATTCGAGGTCCTGGCCCCATCCTTATCTTTGCGTACGGATCAGGAAATCAACCTGCCCACCATTCTCGAGGAAGTCAAAAAACAGGTCGGGTGCCTGCACGGAGAAGATATTATCGTTGGCCATTCTCTGGGCGGCCTCATCGCCCTTCAATACCTGCAATCTGCGGAAATGACCGAGCCGCCGCGAGCCGTCCTACTGGTAGCCTCACCTTGGAAAGTTTCAAAACCCGAACTGCGCCATCTTTTTATCGAAGACCTGGATGCGGACGTCATTATGTGGAAGGCTGAAGAGTTTATCGTTATCCATTCCGAAGATGACAAGCTTGTTCCCGTCGAGCACGGACACCGACTTGCGGCTGCCCTAAAGGCCAGGCTTGTGCTGCAAACCAGCGACGATCACTTTATGGGCACCGAATACCCCATTCTGAAAGAGCTTCTGCTTGAGATCGCAAACACGCCCATTGTTTTTGAACCTGGAAAAACTCTGCGTGACGATTTCGCATAAAAAGCGTTTTGCTAATAATGGTACGTTTTCCTTTTTTGAATCATCAGAGCGCGATAGAGCTGCTCAAGCAACAGGACCCGCGCCAGGTCGTGCGGAAATGTCATGGGCGAAAGCGAAAGAAGAACATCTGCTTCTTTCTTGAGGGCATCGTGGACGCCGAGCGGACCACCGATGACAAACGCCAGCGTCCGACGCTCCTGCTCGGACCACGCCGCCATCGCTTCTGAAAGATGAACCGAATTCATTCCTTTTCCGCTGGCATCCAAAACGACCACAAGGGCCCCGTCCGGAATTGCGGCCCGAATGGATTCTGTCTCCAAAGCTAAAACGCGCTCACGATCTTGTTCCGAACGGAACGACTCTTCTGGAATTTCCCGTACAATGACCTTTGCATAAGGTCCAATTCGTTTCAGGTATTCTTCGGCCAAATCTCGAAAGGGCCCTGATTTTTGCTTGCCGACAAAAAGGAAGAAAAATGAATACATATCGCCAAAATCCTCCCACGGGTTGACGAATCTGTCTAGGACGGATAGGTTACTGCCGTCACACGTTCTTTAAATCCTGGCCTGGGAGGAGAGAAAGTGAACAAGAAAAAAACTCCGCCCGAAAGACGGGCCGTGGATCCGCGCGACAGGCGGATCCGAGAGTTGAGAAGAATGGTTGCTGAACTTCAAGAGGAGAAGGAGCGTTTGCGTGAGCTGGCGTTTCGTGACCTTTTAACTGGCCTGGCGACTCGTACGCTCTTAGAAGAACAACTACACGTCTGGCTGGCAGATCGTCAACGTGTATCCGCGGTTTTTCTCTTCCTCGACATTAACGATTTCAAAACGATTAATGATCGAGGGGGCCACCCAGAGGGTGATCGGATCCTGACAACAGTTGGTAAGGCTGTCGCGGGTGCGATCCGGGCCTCTGATCTTGCGGCGCGCATGAGTGGTGGGTCCGATGAAATCGCTGTTCTCCTCAAAGACTGCGATTTTGAAAAAGTTCAATTTGTCCTCGCGCGTCTTTGTGAGGCATTCTCTGAAATTTCCTACACAACCACCTACAGACAGATCATTCCTGTCGGTGTTTCCTTCGGCGGGGTGCTTGTGACCCCGCAACACAAAGATTTCAACACCATCCTGACCGCGGCCGACCGTAATCTCTATGCGGCCAAGGCCAAAAAGACTCAGGAAAGATTCCCCGTAGTCCTCGGGGAAACCGAATAACAACCAAGCCCTTGGCATTCTCTTGCCAAGGGCCCTTCTGTTTTATTGGACAATTTTCTTCCTTTCGGATAAATTCCTTGTATCAAACAAGGAATTTATGGCACACCTTTTTGAAATCAACGAAAAGCTCCATTATGGGCTTATTCTTTTAGACGCACTGGCACGTGCGTATCCCACAGAAGAAAATATTTCCCTTCAATCCGTTTCCCAAAAAACCGGATTTATTTCGGAATCCTATTTGGAAGAAGTCGCGGCAAAACTGCGCGAAGGCGATCTCGTTACTGGCGCTCGTGGCCGGACAGGCGGTTATCGGCTTACCAAAGATCCCTCTGAAATCACGATGGAACAAATCGTCACAGCCGTGGATGGACCCATTGCCCTGGTGGAATGCCAGACGGCCAGTGCCCCTCCCTGCCCCGTGGGAAACCACTGTGCTTCCAAACAAGCCTGGCAAAAAATTCAAGACACCCTTGTCAGGGCTTTGCGTGGGATGACCCTTACCGATCTTGTTCAAAAAAATTCCACGATTTCGCACAGGCCTCTCTATCTGGATCATGCAGCTACCACACCCCTTGACCCACGCGTCTTCGAGGCCATGCAGCCGTACTTTATGGAAATCTACGGCAATCCCTCGAGCTTCCACACGCCAGGAAAACGGGCAAAAGATGCGATGGACGAAAGCCGATCAAAAATAGCAAATATTCTCGCTTGCCAACCGGAAGAAATTCTTTTTTCTTCCGGTGGGACGGAATCGGATAATTTGGCCATCCTCGGTTTTGCACGGGCCAACCAGGAACACGGGAAGCATATTGTCACGACAACGATTGAACATCACGCCGTCCTTGAAGCCGTCACTTATTTGGAGCGCAAAGAGGGTTTTCGTGTAACGCGCGTGCCGGTAGATAAAGACGGGGTGATAAATTCTACAGATGTTCTGGCTGCGATCCAACCAGACACCATTCTTGTTTCCGTCATGCTGGCCAACAATGAAATCGGAACCATCCAACCTGTTTCAGAAATCGGTAACGCTCTTCGCAAACAACGCGGGTCCGGTCTCTATCCCGTTCTTCATACGGATGCCTGTCAAGCGGCGGGAGCACTTTCCTTGGACGTTGAAAAACTCCATGTCGATTTGCTCACCCTTAATGGATCCAAAATTTATGGACCCAAGGGAATCGGAGCGCTCTATCTCAAAAAAGGCCTCAAGATTCGTCCCCTTCAATTCGGTGGAAGCCAGGAACGCGGCCTCCGTCCTGGAACGGAAAACGTGGCAGCAATCATCGGACTTGGAACGGCCCTTGAGATTGCCCAACAGGAAATACGTAAGGAAAATGCCCGACTCATTCCCTTGCGGGACAAATTGCTCCAAGGAATTCTCGAACACATTCCGAAAACCCGACACAATGGCCACCCAACAAAACGTCTCCCCAACAACGTAAATATTTCCTTCCTTGATCTCGAAGGCGAGGCCCTTCTGCTCTATCTCGACGCCCAAGGTATCTTCGCCTCCACGGGTTCTGCCTGCGCAAGCGCTTCGCTTGATCCAAGCCACGTCATCCTTGCCCTTGGCGTTCCCTTCGAAGTCGCCCACGGATCCATCCGTTTCACGCTGGGCCGATCTACAACGGAAATGGATATCGATAGGGTCCTAGAAATCCTTCCGCCACTCGTGGAAAAACTTCGGTCCTTGAGCCCGGTACGCGTGAACGAAAAATATTTTGCCCTATGACTCCCTCTTCCCAATCCCCTATTCAGAGAACGGGCAGCGATGTCTCCAACAAAGCCGGAACCCAATCCTGGTTCTATTCCGACATCGTCAAGGATCATTTTTTTCATCCCCACAACTTCCTAAAAGAAGATGAAGACATGACCCGTTTCAACGCCATGGGCCATGTTGGGTCCCCAGCGTGCGGAGATGAATTGCGAGTGTGGCTGCACGTGGATACAAAAACGGAACGCATCAAGGAATTCCGTTGGAAAACCTTCGGATGCGGCAGTGCGATCGCAGCCGCGTCCATGTGTTCCATTCTTGCGACAGAAGGCGAGGGAATGACGCTTGAGGAAGCGCGCACCCTCAAACCACAGACGATCATCGAACGGCTCGGCGGCCTTCCTTCCCGAAAATTCCACTGCTCGGTTCTATGCGATAAGGCTTTGCGCGATGCCATCAACGACTATTACCGTCGCACACAACAAAAAGAAAAAATCATGGAAGAAGCCGCCCGCATTCTAGACCCTTCCACCGGGGTAACGGATCGAGATATAGAAGAGGCTGTTCTGGAGGGCGCGGTAACCCTTGAAAAAGTTCAACAAAAAACCAAGGTCGGCATCGGCAATCCGTCCATCCTACCGCACGTGGAAGAATTGATTCGGTTTTACAGGGAAAAATATTTTGGATAAGCTATTCGCGTCTTTCTTGCCAATTCCCCCCTTTCTTCCCTTTCAAACCTTTCTCCCAATTTTTTATGCCAAAACTGCGCATTAAAGTTGATCCCGACCTCTGTATTGGCGCGGCAGCCTGCGTCACCGTCGCCCCGGAAACCTTTCAACTCGACGACGAAAATAAAGCGGTCGTCCTCGACCACGGAATGGAACCGGAAAAACGGACATACGAACGCGTTGTAAACGTAACGGAAGAAGAAAAAGAAAACATTATTCTAAGCGCCCAGTCCTGCCCCACGCTTGCTATCTTTTTGTACGATGAAAATGGCTTCCAGATTTTTCCGGAAATTTAAGGTCTTATGCGTCATGTCATTGTCGGCGGGGGCATGGCCGGAACGAGCTGCGCGGAGGCGCTGCGCATCCTCCGGCCCAAAGATGAAATTGTCTTGATTAGTGAAGAACAACACCCGCTCTATTCCCGAGTGTTGCTTTCGGATTATGTGAAGGCCCTCATTCCACGAGAACGGCTTTTTCTGAAAAAAGAAGCGTGGTACGCCACCCAGCGGATCGAATGGCTTCCAGGCCTTCGCGCGGAAGCCCTCGATGCAAAAAACCACTTTGTTGCTCTTTCTGACGGGAGAGAACTTCCCTACGATAAACTGCTCCTTGCCTCTGGAGGCGAACCAAAAACACTCCCGGACGACTTGCGCGGCGTTTCCTATCTGCGCACCCTCGACGACGCCGACCACCTGCGACAGCTCCTTTCCGAACGTACAAAAACCGCTGTGGCCGCTGTTTACGGAAGTGGTTTCATTGCGGCCGAATACCTTGATATTTTTTCCCATTTTCATCTTCCGACGACAATCGCCTTCCGCGGATCCTGGTTCTGGTCCAAGGTCCTAGATGAGCCAGCCGGAACATGGATCAACAAAACACTGGAAACACAAGGAATACCTGTGATCCCGAACGCCCCGTTTCTTGGTCTGCAAGGCGATGATGAAATAGAAATTTGCGAGACGGGAGCGAAAAACGTTCCTTGTTCAATTCTGGGAGTGGGTGTTGGGGTGAAACCGGATCTCTCCTGGCTACACGAAGCGGGGATCGAAACCGGATGTGGTACCAAAACAAACGAATTTCTTGAAACAAATCTTCCGGATATTTATGCGGCTGGAGACGGGACGGAATACTTCGATCTTTTTTCCGGAACGCACCGCCGTGCTGCCAACTGGATGAACGCAACCATGCAAGGACGCGTCGTTGCCAAGACCCTGGCCGGAGAGCGAACCCCGTACCGCCTCGTGACTTCCTACGCATCAAACCTGTTCGGAATCGAAATTATTTTCATTGGCGACACGGACCGACGGCATGCCGATGAAACGATCCTCCGCGGCAGCGTCGAAGAAGGAGGGCTTGGCTATCTCTTCCTCAAGAGAAATCACCTCGTTGGTGCGGCCCTCCTTAATCGAAACACGGATCGGATGCCGATAACCGGCTTTATTGATCGAAGGATCGAAATCCAAAGAAAAAAAGAATTGAAAGACCCTTCATACGATTTAAAAAATCTTCTCGCTTAAACAGAAAAACGCACCGGAACTTCTCCGACGCGTTTTTTCTTTTGTCGCCTTATTCGCTCACTCGTTCTGAATATTCGCCTGTGTCTGTGTTCACGACGATGACGTCGCCCTCCCGGACGAAGATCGGAGCACGAACCGTAAGCCCGTTATCGAGTCTCACCTCTTTCGTAACATTTCCCGAAGCCGAATCACCCTTCACGGCCGGGGGGGCGGAGACGACTTTATACGGAACTTTCTTAGGGAGTTCAATAGTCAACGGCGTTTCGCCATGCATGATGATCATCACCTCCATCCCTTCCTTGAGATATTTCACGTCATCACCCACGTCATCATTGGCAAGCTGCACCTGTTCGTACGTTTGGTTGTCCATAAACGTGCACAGCCGCTCGTCGCGATAGAGGTACTGCATCTTTTTATATTGGACTTCCTCAAACTCAAGCGATTCGGCGGATTTGAAGTTTTGTTCGACCACCTTACCGGAACGGATATTTTTCATGCGTGTGCGCACAAAAGAGCTCCCTTTCCCCGGGCTGACGCGCTGAAAGTAGATCACGACGCACAGGTCGCCCTCATAGCGGACGACCGTTCCTTTCTTGATATCATTGGGAGAAGCCATAAAAAAAGGTTAATCAATCTGCTTGAGATCCGGAGAAAGGCGGCGGCGAATCCTCCGGAAAAAACAATTTTTTGACTGAAAATGGAAGAATATCACCAATTTCCCTCCGGTCGGTAACAAGCAAGTGAAGACGATCCACCCCCAACGCATTACCGAAACTCGGCTGCCGCAGGGATGGTAACAAACGCAAGAAGGCTTCGTCAACCGGAAAGACGCGTTTCCCGTTTCCAACACGTTCCTGTGCCTCTTCTAAAAATCGGCGCCGTTGCTCTCCCGCGTCCGTTAGTTCCGTAAAACCGTTACAGAGTTCCAAACCGTCCAGATAAAGCTCAAAGCGCTGTCCGTACTTGCCGTCCGGCGTTTTAGACGAAAGGGCAGCTTGGGACAAGGGGTAGTCATAAACGAACGCAGGTCCTTGAGCGACTTCCGGTTCGACAAAGTGCAAAAAAAGACGGTAGAACAGATCGCTTTCCGTATCCGAAGGATCGTCGTGGATGGCGTTCTTCCGGCAGGCTTCCCGAAGTTCCGGTTCTCCAGCCTCATCCAAATCCACGCGGCCGTATTTCCATACCAGATCACGGATCCTTAAACGGGCAAACGAAGGAAATTCCTTTCCAAAAACTTTTCCAACCGCTCGGACCAACGCCTCTGTCTCATCCATGCCAAACTGGTACTCAACGCCTTGCTGGTACCACTCCAACATGGTGAATTCCGCATTATGCGTCGCGTCCATGGGCTCGCGATTGCGCAAGACGTGCGTAAGGGTAAAAATCCGTTCCATTCCAAAACCCAGTAGCTTTTTCATCGCATATTCTGGGCTCGTAATGATCCCGGCTGGATAGATATTTCCTCTCTCGTCCAAAAGAGTCGTCTCAAACGGATCCAAATTCGATTCCATTCCAGGACTACGCACAACGATCGGCGTCTCGACTTCGACATATCCCCGTGAACGGAAAAAGGACCGAATCGTCTCATTGATTTGCTGACGTTCAAGAAGCATTTTTTGGACAGAGGAAACCATACGCAAAGGCGAGGGATGAAACCCCCGCCTCTTTCATCTATTTCACGCGCTGATTATCGTTGGACAAACGGAAGCAGGGCCATCACACGCGCCCGCTTGATCGCGAGCGAAAGCCTCCGTTGATGCGCAGCACACACCCCACTACGCTTGCGCGGAACAATTTTTGCAAACGAAGATGTATAGCGCCGCAGGAGATTGGTGCGCTTGTAATCAATGGCTTCGTCCTTGCGCACACAAAAGTAGCAAGGGCGCTGTTTTTGTTCTTTTCGATCCTTCTTCATAAAAAAACCTGTCCAGATTAAAAGGGAATCTCTTCCACCCGGATCTCTTCCTCGCCATCCGCGGCAGCGGCTGGAGCCGAACCGTCAACTGGCATCGATGAAGCTGTTGATGGAGAGGTCGACTTGGGAGCGGCTGGGGAAGTGGTGTATCGCGTGGCATATCCCGAGCCTTCTCCTCCGCTTCCGGTCGGTGTGCGGTCAAAAAGAATAACGTTCTCGGCAATAATTTCGGTACGAAACCGACGAATGCCGTCCTGACCTTCCCAATCGCGGGTTTGCAAACGTCCCTCCACGTACAGTTTGCGCCCTTTGGCCAAAAATTGACCGCAGATCTCCGCAAGTTTTCCCCAGGCTACCACATTATGAAACTCCGTCTGCTCTTGCTTCTGACCCGTGGGGTCGGTCCAAGACCGATTGGTGGCCACGCCGAACGTGCACACGGTCTGGCCCGAAGCCACCTGACGTGTTTCGGGATCTCGAGTCACATTTCCAAGAATGGTTGCGCGGTTTAACGTGTACATACAGATGGCTCAAAACAAATTTCTTTGAAAAAATCTACGTTTTGTCCGTTACGTCCTCCTCAAGGATCTCATCGAGCTTCTTATCGATTTCTTCCATGCTCATTTCCTTTTCCTTCTTCATAGGAATTTCGGCCTCGGAAGTGGCAACGGACGAAACCTGTGTGGGATCGGAAATAGCAGGAGAGCTGGAAACCCGTCCTCCGTCGCGTTCGCGCCGTCCGCGTGTTCCCGTACGCGACCCTTCGGCTTCTTCGGAAAGCGGCGCCACATAGGCTTCGAGCTTCACTGGTCGCTTTTCCGCATCCGGTTCTGCCACAAGCAACAGATGTCGCAGTACCTCGTCGGTCAGCCGCAACTGATCTTCAAGAAGCTTGACGGAAGCAGGCGGAGCCTCAAAAAAGGCCAGAAGGTACGATCCGTGATGAGACTGCTTGATGGGGTAGGCGAGCTTGATGCGCCCGAGGTTTTCCTCGCGCACAATCTTCCCATCGAACTTAACAATGAGCTCGGTAACCTTCTTCTGAATATCTGCGACTTCGGTATCCGTGTACCGCGTCGGAACGATAAAAAGGAGTTCGTACATCATATCTCGCCCCGGTCTTCAGGCCGGGGAATCCAGCCAAAAAGCCGGATTATGGGCGGTTATGAATTAATAGAGAGCATCCTATCCGGTTTGCCTGGGATTGACAAGGGGCGGAAAAAATGGGAAAAAATAATGAGTCACTTTTTGAATTCTCCAAGCTCTTGAGGAGGTCTAAAAATGGATTTCAGAGAGAAAATCGAACAACTTCAAAAGTTCCTCTCTACGACCATGGATGGAAGGTACTCCATCCAAAAAAAACTCGATGAACTCCTTGATTCTCTGAATGAGGGGGTCGATCTCGGCGAGGACAAAAACTATGTGACACAGAATATCGAACAGGTAAAAGGCCAAACACCCACTGGGATCGAGTGGGTCATCACCAGCCGAACGAACCGCCTTGGAAAAAAGATCGGGGGCCACCTTCTCAGATAAAACCCCACTTATCCCCTTACAGCATCGCCGCCCACCCCTCTGCGTCGGGCGGCTCTTTATTTCTAAAAAAGAATCGGATTGATACAATACTCTTGATTCTATGACTTCCTTTTTTGTCCTTGGTACCCACCCCACGCTTTCGATCGCAGAAATTGCTGCGGTCCTCGGTCCTGGTTTGGATTTTTCTCGTTCTTCTTCCGAGGTTCTGATTCTGGACGGAGTTTCCGAATCTGCAGAAATCCTCCAAGAACGATTGGCTGGCGTTATTAAAATTGGAACCGTAACGGAAAAAATTTCAAAATGGAATCTTAACGAGGTGGCAGATCAAATTGCAGATGGATTGAGTTCTTGTGAAAAGAAAGAAAATCCATCGCAATCCAAACTCTCTTTTGGCATCAGCGTCTATGATCTTGAAAACCCGACCCTCGCCAAACAACTCGCACGCGAACGACTCAAACTCGGATTAGAAATCAAAAAACGGTTGCGAAAAGAAGGGCGTCCCGTGCGGTTTGTGGAGGCCAGGGAGCGCGCGCTCTCGAGCGTGGTCGTGTGGACGAATCATCTGCTTGAAACCGGTGGAGAGGTCGTTCTGATTGCTGCCAAAAATGGTCTCTACCTCGGTCGTACGCAAGCCGTTCAGGATTTCCAGGCGTGGTCACAGCGCGACTACGGACGGCCGGCACGCGATGCCAAATCCGGCATGCTTCCGCCCAAGCTGGCACACCTTATGGTCAACCTCAGCGGGCTTCAAAAAAAAGGAACGCTTCTTGATCCTTTCTGCGGATCCGGAACCGTTCTCATGGAAGCGGCTCTCCTGGGGATTCACAATCTCCTTGGGAGTGATACCTCTGAAAAAGCCATTGCAGACACCCGAACAAACATGGATTGGCTGACAAAACCATTTCCTTCTATTCGCCCTTCCATCCAACTTTTTACAAGTCAAGCCGAAGATCTGCCCAGACGCTTGCGTAAACCGGTTGATGCCATTGTCACAGAACCCTATCTGGGTCCCTCGCTCACCGGGCACGAATCAGAGATAAAAATCCGAAATGTCATCAGGGAGCTCACCTCTCTCTACACAACCTCGTTCCGTTCTCTCTCCGGTATCCTAAGACCCGGCGGCAGGCTTGTTCTCGCCTCCCCTGCCTTTCAAAGGCAAAATGGTCACGATCCTCTTTGTGTCCCCGTTGACTGGGCACGTCTTGGCTTCTGTCCAATCCGCCTTCTTCCCTCTTCCATTCCACCAACCTTGTCACCCCTATCCTTCTCTGGCGGCCTTTTTTATGCCCGTCCGGATCAGCACATTGGACGTGAAATCCTGATTTTTTCAAAAAAGAAAAAAGGTGTCTAAAACTATTGACTTTTTACATTTTTTCTGCGAAGGTACGCCGTTGCCCTTTAAAAATTGAACGAAATTTAGGGAGGATCTGTCATGAGACGCACAAGAAAACGGCTCGTGCGGATTCTCTGCGCGGGTCTATTGGTTGGTCTTTCCTTATTTTTTGGGTGGGTGTGCCACACCTATCCGGCAACAGCGGAAAAAGCCAAAATCGAAGAAAAACGATTTTGGAAAAAGGCCGACAGAATGACGTTAGAGGAGCGATCCGCGCTTCTCAATCATGTCATCCGCACCAACAAACTTCCCCGCGTCCTCCCGTGGTGGGAGTACGACAACGACCTGTGTGCTGCCACCGTGGTTAAGTATACGAACTTGTTCACGGGTGTCCGACTGGTTCAAACCAGTGCCTGGCAACTTCGGTCCTATCGAATTTCCAGGACTCACGTGTCGAATAGTCGTAAACTCCTCACTGTTTGGGATCGAACGGAGGAATACAAAAATGGACGATTGACTCCGGAAAAAAAGACAGAACTGTTAGACGTGATCCAGCGGTTCCCCTTTGATCCGGATAAAGTTTATGTCCTTGGTCTCCTCTGGGAGGAAACGCGATACTGGGAAAAAATAAAGACCGAGGGGCCAGACATCAATTCCCACGTTGCCCTCCTTGTAAGAGGGAGCGCGGTGATTCACTTCATTCACGCCGGCCCTGACGATCCTCTTCGAATGGAAAGTTTGTCCGCTGCTCTGGCGGAGAAAAAAATCTTTCCGGTATGGATAGCCGAGGTCCGACAGAAATCACGGATCAGGACGCATCGAAAACTCGAAAGTGCAGAGTTGCTGCTTCCTCGCGTCAGTGGCGAACTCGCTTTCCGACAGAACATGATGCCCTGGGAAACCATACGAGAATATCTCGTTGTCCCCAGGGAGCCGTGGTTTCTGCCGCGATTTACCTATTCCTGGACAAAGAAGGGGGACGCCCTCATCGAGAAGTCGCTCCTCTTCCACGTCCGCAACGGATATGACCTGTATCCGACCATTGAAAAAAGGGGACGATAATGAAACGCGCGATCGTCCTGATAGGGTGGCTGACTCTCTGTCTTGGCGTTCTGTGGTGGTGGTTGGATTCTCACTTCCGTGAAGGATATGGGATCTTTCTTCCGCCGCACGGCACTGTGCTAGGAGAAGTAGAGGGGGTCGTGGTCTCCTCTGCAAACGGCCCGAGCCGGAGGGGTGTGTACGGATTAGAATACGAATGTGTGGAACTCGTAAACCGCGCATACGTACAAAAATTCGGACACGCCAACATGACAAGATCCGGCCATGCAGATTCCTACTATTGGACCTCGTGGAAAAAGGGTCTGCTGTCCTATCCGAACGGTGGAACAGACCCACCGCAAAAGTGGGACACCCTCGTCTTCGATGAGGGTCCAGACGATGGTTCGGTGGGCCACGTGGCGTTGGTGACAAAAATCGACCTACAAAAAAAAGAGGTCGTTTTTATCCAGCAAAACGTGGTCGTTCACCGAAATCCTTTTTTCCGGAAATACATCTGGCAGGATAGCCTGCTGCTTCGGAAGGATAACAGCGGAAGATGGTGGGTGGATGTCCGCCCACCGTACAGAATACCTGTGGCCGGATGGAGCCGGCCGAATCGGAGGTAGTTGTGAAAAAATTTTTGTTTGCAATCGCGACGATCATTCCCGCCCCGCTTCTCGCAGGAGGGGACTATTATGAAGAAGGTGGGTGCGATGGGGTTGGCGTGTTCATTGCAATGGGAATCATCATTCTTGGACTTTTTTTGGCGTTTGTGGGGATGGGGACGGAAAATCCCCGCAAGTAACGGCCAAAATGGGGGGTCTATCTCGAAAGGGCGGCACGCTGCGCCCTTTCTTTTATTTTCTCCGGGATAGGGATCGTCGTATACTATCCTTGATCTATGTCTCATCCCATCGAGCGCCACATGACCGATTTTCTGGAATATCTGGAAATCGAACGCGGACGCGCCCCGCGTACGATTCAAAATTACGATTTCTATCTGCGTCGATTCGCGCGCTGGGCTGGTCTTTCTTCTCCGTCCGATATCACAGAAGACGTTGTTCACACCTATCGTCTCTGGCTCAACCGGACACTGGTCGAACGCCACGGGAATCCGCTCAAAAAGAGCACACAGAATTATCACCTCATCGCCCTGCGCGCTTTTCTCAAATTTCTTTCCAAGCGTGATATCAAATCGCTTGCACCGGAAAAAATCGAGCTTGCCAAACAGCCCATGCGTGCGGTGGCCTTCCTGGAGACCGATGAACTGAAACGCCTGCTGGCAGCCCCGCTTTCCCTCGGAGACACTGTTACACACTTGCGTGACAGGGCCCTGCTTGAACTTTTCTTTTCAACCGGCCTACGCGTTTCCGAACTCTGCGGTCTTCGGGTCGACCAAATCAACCTTGAACGCGATGAATTTACGGTCCGCGGCAAAGGGAGCAAGATACGCATCGTCTTTCTCTCAAACGACGCGAAAGCGGCTCTCAAAACATACCTCGAACGTCGGCGCGACCTGACCCCCTATCTTTTTGCTTCGCACGATCCAGCAAAAAAAAACCGCAAAAAAGGGGAACCCCTTACGTCCCGCTCGGTCCAACGCATCGTTAAATTTTATGCCAAAGCCGCGGGCATTACCAAGGATGTCACACCACACACCCTGCGACATACGTTTGCCACCGACCTCCTGCTCGCTGGCGCAGATTTACGCTCGGTCCAATCCATGCTTGGTCATAGTTCCATTACGACCACACAAATCTATACCCACATTACCAACCAACAGCTCCGACGAATCCATAAACAATTTCACGGAAAAGGATGACCCTCGTTTATTTTTTCTGCTTGACGCCAGGTGATAGCTCCTTCTCCCAAAAGAACAAAAATTTTCTCCCTGACCGCGTCCGCTTCCCAAACCGATTCAATCGGGTTTTCAAAAGAAAATGTATCGAGCTCCTCCGAAGTTTGCCCCACTTCTCTTGCCTCTTCCACAATCCGTACCTTTCCGTCTCCCCCTCTTTCCTCAACACGAAAAAGCGTATCGTTCTCTCTCCCATCTTTTCCTGTGGCGAAAAAACGATCTCCTGGCCTGATCGGAACGGATGAGGCGGATTGGGCCACCTCGACTTCCCAACGTGAGACTGTCTGTCCTTCCGCTGTTTCCGACGGAGCCAAGACATAGGACTGTTTTACCGCGTCAAAGGAAACAACGATCCAGGAAGCATCTTGATAAAAAATCCGATCTTTCGGTTCAAAACGAGGGGGAATCATGCGTTTGTAAAGTTCGAGTCTTTCCTGCAGCAAAAAACTCTGTAAAAGACCCCTTTCCCCCGAAGGTATCTCCGTCAAATCCTCTTGTAGCTCTCCAATCAAATCCAATTGTTCAAAGATTTCCCTTAAGTCTCTCTGCTTCCGACGCACCTGTTCAACGTTCTCTAAAAATTCTTCCTTTGAAAAAACCCGTTGTGCGACTCCGTCGCAGATGAACTGAAGTTCGGCTGAAAGCCCCCTATTCTGTTCCAAAAAGGTTCGCAAAGGAAGGGTCAATCCAAAAAAAAGCGCGTTGCAGAGATGAAAAAAAAGACGTTCTGTTTGTTTGGGAAATTTTGTCTCCACCTCCCGAAAGGCTTGAACGGTTCGAACATAACCCCCCTCTTTCTGTTTCCCTGCATGCGTAAGCCGCAGGGGGGCGTCTGGGGTATAATATTTGGCGGCAAGTTTGAGCGCGATCAACTCTGTAACAAGTTCTAATAAATGTTTTTCCGGCTTTTCTTCTTTCGATTCCGTTTGCCGATATCTCGGGAAGAGAAATTCTCCGATGAATTGGATCTCCCCAGCCGCATCATGTAGAGAAATGGCATGAATGAACTCATGGAAAATCGTTGTCATGAGTTCCACCTCATCGAGACCCTGTTTCGATTCCAAAAAATGTTCAAAGATATCCAAACTGATTTCTATCTTCCCGCTTTTCAAATTGGACCCCATAATTCTACGCATCTCTGACCGGTGTTCTAAAAGAAAGGTGAACAAAAAATGGACGAAATTTCTCGAATGCTTCAGAGTCTCCAGTCGATCCGTTGTCTGCTTGATCACGGACGGATCCCCTTCTCGTTTGAAAAGACGAGCGTACTCAGAAAAAAAATCTTGCAGATCCTCATCAACCTGACGCAGGAGCGGCGCAAAATATCCTTCGGCTTCCCTTTCAAAAAACGCTTGGGCTTTTACATCCAAAGCCTCCAGTTCCAAAACCGGGCGTCTCCATTCCGCCAAGAAAAAATGTTGTTTCCTTTTTTGAAGAAAGGATCGGCGCGTTTCCGACCGCCCCAATAGTTCCTCAATCTCTTGAGAAACTTCGGCTACTTTCGCGCGAAGAGGACTCAAATCTAAAAAAGGAAGCGTCCGCTCTGCCCATCGAATGGATTGAAAAAAAGCGGGAATCGCTTGTTGGCGAATTTGAGAAAGTTTCGCACGAGATTTTGCGATTTCAAAATGCCACCGAAGCGACTCACCGACGTGCCCTCCCTCTTTCGCACCCGAAAAAGAAGCCGTTTCTCGAAGGGCTTTTCTATCCACCTCATCCATGACTTTTTTCCACTCTCCTTGAAAATCTTCAACAAAACCAGGTTGAAGGGTGCTAACACGCAGATCTTTAAGGGTTGGGGATTCCGGAAATGATTCTTTTGGGTCAACGTGTTCCTCTTCCGGAACTCTCCGTATCGATGCTTCCGTTTCCATACGCATCCATCGTAAAGAAAGAATGACTTTTCTTCAACCGGCTCATAGGACTTTCAAAAACTATCCGCTTCTCACGGTCCAAAGAAAAAAAACAGGACATAACCGGCGGCCAATCCCGCGGTCAAAAACGGAAGCGTGGCAACATTCCCTTTTCGTTTTTCTGTCAATAATAAAGTAAAGCCGCTCCCAACCAAAGCCCCAACAAGACACACAAACGCTGGACGAAGGCCAGAACGGACGGAAACGGACAGGAGAAACAAGAGCGGGAGAAAGACGTCTCCGGCGCCAAGCGAGGCAGCAACGGATTCCTGGCAAGGACGGTTCCACCACCGAAAAGACGGTTTGGGAGCAAAAAGCGGAAGCGTGGTACCGACCCGGAGAACACCCACGGCCAATCCCGGAATGTTCGGAACGATCGAAACGAGAAAAAAATCCCAAACGGAAAAAATTCCAAGCGCAAAAAGGAGAAAAAGCGGCGAAAAAGAAACCGCAAACGGAATGGCACCTGCAAAAACAGCAGACAGAATCAAAAAATCCCTTGTCAGAAACGATGGGTATGCCCGCTCGAGATAAATGAGGACGATGGCGAAAAAGAACGAAGGCCACGGATCCAAAAAAAGAGAAAGGGCCTGTAGAACGAGCGCCCCCAACAGGATGGAAACAGCCAAAGCCGTTGTTCTTCGCTTCCGAAAAAAAGAGAGGAGGAAAAAAAGACCAACGGCCACGAGAATGAACTCCGGCGCCAAACGGGCAAGAGCAGGAATAGATGCGACGGAAGATGGAATAGACCGCTCAAAAAAAGTCGACGGAAGATGAAAGAAAACAATGCCCGCGGTCCAAACAACCACCGCAAGAATCTGTAAAATGAGAAGGGCCTTCAAACGGTCTTGAAGAGGAGGCATAGTCTCCCCCAGTTTAAAAGAAAACCTCCTCTCTTGAAACCCCAGCGAAAATTCCCTATTCTTTCCTCATGGTTACCGCCTTGGTAGCTCAATGGATAGAGCAGGGGTCTTCTAAGCCCTTGATGGGGGTTCAATTCCCTCCCGAGGCACCAGAATAGAAAAAATGGCCAAAAAAGCCTATTTTTTATTGATTGAATCTCTAAATGTCACAGGCTCTTGACATAAATTTGCTTCTGTGTTATTGTAATGTGTTCACAAAGAGAAAGGTGAACTGTCCATTCCAAGTTCCCCCTACAGCTCTGAGGGGGAGAAGAAGCCGTGGTTTCAAGACGAGCAATCCGACGGAAATCATGGTGGGCTCCAAATGAGCGGACCTGGTGCAAACTAGCTCCTCCCATATCTGGCGCCCGGGGATTCACACCAACCTTCGGGTAGGTCACTAAATTCCATTTTCCTTCAGAGCCGTGGGGAGAAATATCCTCACAAAAGCTCAGTCCGGCCAGTTTGCTTGAAGATGAATCTCTCCGATGGAGAGAAACAAAATCAAGTGAAACAAAAAAAACGGACTGAGAAAAACCAGCTTGAGTTGAGCTGGGCGGGGTGGAGTAAAGGCAACTTCCCCGTGGCCTTCTCTAAAGGTCTAAAAGAACCATGGAAAAAATTCCATGGTGAAAAACTCCTTTTGACCACCCACGGTCGACACGATTGGATTTCGTGGTCGACTGGGTGGTATGGCCGGGCGTTGCCTGAAAAACAACGCAGACAGCGGCGGAAGCTGTCTAGAGAGTGGAGGAATCCACCAACTCTCCAAACCGCCTCCCACGACACGTTGGGAGTTGAGGGGGAAAGGAGCAGAACTTCAGGTTGGCGCCAACCTGAAGATCAACCCTCGTCACGGGAATGGTCCTCCGTGAGAAGCTCCAAACATGTGAAGATTGTGTGAAACCTCTGAGCCCTGAATCGGCAACAGGAGGCGTGGGCACACAACAGGCGGAGAAAGGACCATCCGTCGTTCTACCCACAACTTCGACCGTTTTTGGCGGTCGAAGATAAAAAACTCTCGCTCTGGGGGAGGACTCGTCTGGATCAGCAGACCCCTCCCCCTTTCCTTCAAAGTTTCTGAAAACATTCGGAAGTTTTGAAGGAAAAGAAACCGTCCCGGCTTAGCAAGGCCGTGACGGTTTTTTAAAACGAAAACGAAAATCAAAAAAGACGGCTCTATTCCGCGCAGTTGCAAAATCAGGCTCCCTTGCATACAATTCCCTCCACGAAAGGCATGGCGGCTATAGCATAATGGTTAGTGCACTGGGTTGTGGTCCCAGCTATGAGAGTTCGATTCTCTCTAGTCGCCCCAAGGAAAAACCTTCCAAAAATTTGGGAGGTTTTTCTTTTTTTCATTCCCCTTTCTTTCTTCCGCCTTTTTGCTTTACGTCTTTCTTGCTTTACGCTAGGGTAGCGGCAAGAAGCTATGGTGCGTCCTGTTGCTATTTTCTTTGCGGTTGTCCTGCTTGCTGGCGCGAGCTGTTTGCGGTTGCCTCAAAACAGTCTGCCACAGGCGCCTCCATCGGCGCGGACGGAGACGGTAAAATTCGTCGGCATCGTCCAG
>DATDUW010000025.1:0-13299 GCA_035290185.1 Patescibacteria group bacterium | reverse complement strand
TGGAATGCTCCTGGAAAGATGAAAGACTTCGTTCTTAGTCTTTTTGGAAACGGAAAGGCAGAGGCTGCCACTTTAGCTGCATCCACGGTTCCCGAGACAAGAACGACTGGACATATGCCGATCCAGTCAGAATCAAAAGTTTTAGATTCCGGAGCTCCGAGAGATTCTTTTACAACAACATCTGGAAAAACAGTTGATAGTCAAGCAGGACACATGCCGCTTCAGGACCCGTTAAAAGAAAAAGGGAGTAGCGGAACTATTTCATCTGACGAATCTGCCGGAAAATCTTCATCAGAATCTCCTCCTGTACCCAAAGGGCCATCCGCAGAAGCTGTAAACAGGGCAGCTGGATGGGAAGCAAAAACTTCCGCATCCGCAGCATTTAAGACGTTGGTAGAAACCGGTCGGGTAGCAAAAACTCCGGATGCAAATTCTTTTTCCGACCTTTTGGAAAAACAGGCAAAGCAGCTTGGCGTGGCCCATTCGTCCGAAGAGGCAAAACAGTGGGCAGGAAAAATGGTTCGCGAGCTCGGCCTGTATAAAAAAGGCAGCCACGATATTGGCCTTACGAGTAAAGCCGCGGATGAGCATCTTTCCATCGTTCCCGAGAAGGGGGCAAAGGGAGAATGGTCTGTGGTAGGAGTAAAATCGGATGGGACAAAATTGACGATTGAACAGATGAAAACGCAGGGATATACCTACGATCGCGTGGCAGGAAAGGCCGTCACAACCCCTCATCCCACAGAAGGAACCTCAGGATCAAAAAAGGGTCCAGAAATGCCCGCGCGAGCAGGTGCTGAATGGGATGATTCGGTTCCAAGGCCCTTGAAACCAGGAGAACAAAGTGAAGTCGTTCCTTTGGCTTCGGCTGTTGATAGGAGACCGCCGCCGCCTTCTTGGAGACCAACCCAGGAGGAGCTAAACTATTTCCGTCCGCTTTTTACCTATGAACGACAGCCAAATGGGGCCATGGCTGCCACGGACGTCAATGAGGCCAGTCTCGCGACAAGGGAAATTACGCCCCTTCCTCCGGAAGCGATCGGTCACGAATTTGTTTCTCTCATGAAAACAAAGACAATTCCTTTTTCGGAGGATTCCTTCGAGGCTGCGGAATTGAACGAGGCGGCTAAACGGATTTATCAGGAGACGTTTCTTTTGGGTGCATTGATAAAACGCGGAGGAGGGGAAACAGCCGAGGCCCATGCTCTCCGGCGGGCTCTGTCTGAAACGTATAGTCGGCTGACAACCGGTTATCATCTTCCCCTTGCCGCCTTTCAAAAAGATGCCCATGCGTTGGGAATAGTCTTTCCCGAATCGTCTCGAGCCCCCTTGGTGGAATCAGGCGGCTTGATTCGCTCCTGTGGCCCATCTCAAGGTTCCGGAGAAGTTTTTTTCAGTCACAAGCGCGGGTTTTTGGGTGGTGTAAAAGTCTCGGGAATCAAAATAACCGGAGGGGATGAAACCGAGGTGATGAAGCGAACGCTTCAATTCCTTGATGCTCAGGGAAAAGGAAGATCAAAAGAAGCTCTTTTTTTGGAAAAGAAATTGGAAAGTTTATCCAGCTCCGAGACGCCTATTTCTACGAAAGCTGTTTCTGTTGAAACAGAATCGGAATCATTAGCCCCTGTCTCAGAAGCACTACGATTTCAATACGACGATCTTTTAAGGAAGATGACGTTGCTTAGAATCGATGTAGCAACAGAAAAGAGATTAAGTCTTGGCGAAGAGGCCTTTGTAAAAGGAATCGACGATGATTCTCGAATCGTAGATTTACAGGGCAGGATAGACGCCTTAGCAGACCGGATGAGTCAAACGGCCCAGGCATCGCCAAAAAAATAAAACTTTTCCTTTCTCCGTATTGTCATCCTGAGGAGTACGATTTTCTGTTACGACGAAGGATCTCTGTAAGAAATCAGCAAACGCGGGTCTTTTCTATTCCAGCCGAAGTTTTAGGGAAAACAGGCCCGTTCCTTTTTCGGATTCTGCTGCAGCCCAGAGGTTTTTTCCATTTGGGTTTATCCAAAAGAGGGAGGGATGCGGGGGAGAGACAAGCGGAAAGAGATTGCGTCCAGATCTTCGATCCAATTCAATGGCAGAGATCCCTCTGTCGTCCGCATAGAAGACATCTTTCCCGAGCGGGTGCCAGGCAGCCCAAACCAGGGGGCGGCTCAAGCGCGTGACGAGTTCGTCTACACGACGGTCCGGAGCGAAAACATGGAGCTCGAATTCCGTCGCATACAGGAGGCGCGAGCGGTCCGGATCCCAGGCAGCCGTACGGACATTTGTATACAAGAGAACCGGCTGCCAGACGTCTTCGATCCGAGAAGAAAGGAGAGCAAGGTCTCCGCTTTTTTCATCATGCAAAAGGAGATAGGGGTCCGGTGCTTTTTCAAACCGGTACGGGCCGTCTGGCAGAACAGCAACGGAATGTTCCGAACCGTCGGCGGTTCGAGAAAAAAGGATGGCTCTTCCTTCCGTACGGCGGACGCCATAAATGGTTCCGTTGCGTTCCGTGCAGACCGCTGGTTCGGCAAGGATCAGACGCGGATCCAAATTTGGGGAAGGAAACAGGAAAGTGCCGAGGTTTGTCTGGAGCCACAGGCGTCCTTCTTCATAAGGGTCAAAGGAAACGTCCAGGAGGGAGGGTGGTGTTCCTTTTTTTTGGACGTCCGCTAAAAGACTCTTTCCATCCAGGCGCTGCGATCCGTCCGCGCTCGTTATCGTCCAATCCATCGGGTCTTGGCTTCCTTTGATGAGAAGCCACCCTCCAGCGGCAGACCATTCGATCCGACGTTGGAAAGGGGGCGTTGCCGTTGGTAACCGCAGCAGGAGGGTGTCCTTGCGTCGATCTGACAGATGATAGAGCCAGATTTCATCCCATCCAGGCTGGGGAACAGCTGCAACCACGCGTTGTCCCGTCGGATCCGGCGTTGGTATTTGAAGGGGGCTGGTCACGGTTTCTTCCGGTTGTGTGTCAGCGGGAAAAAGGACGACATTGCGTGCAAAGGTGGTCAGGCTTTCAAAAATACCGAGACGTTTGGTCCATGGCTGATAGCCGTCTTTTTCAAGACGAACTTCATGCTCTCCAGGTGTCAGCCCCTCCATGAGGGCAGGCGTTCGTTCTTTCTGCGGGATTGCGTCCACAAGGACGCGGGCTCCTTTTGGAACGCTGGAAACGGAAAGGAGGCCTGTCCGTTGGTACGTCCGATGTTTCCAATCAAACGTATAGCCCGCGCTTGTGAGGACAAGAACGGGAGCAGTGGCGGCGAAAGTCAGGAAAAAACCAGCAAAAAGAAACCGCCGCGCACGCAACGAAATCATAACGAAACCATTCTATCGGATGAGGGAGGCGTTGCCAAGGTCGTCCGCAGAGACTATAATCAAAATCAAAGATCCATGCGATTGCGATGCTCTATGCGCGAACAAATTGAGCGGGTTTTAGACGAGATACGTCTTTCGTTGGCCTTTCACGGTGGGGGCGTGGAATTGGTTGAGGTGGACGAGTCACAGGGCCTTGTCCGTGTGCGACTGCAGGGAGCCTGCCATGGCTGTCCGTTGGCATCCGTCACGCTCGCTGACGTCATTGAAACCGCGCTGCGCGAACGCGTTCCCGGAATCATCCGGGTGGAAGCCGCGGAAGAGGGTGGAAAAACATGAAAACGCTTTTGAAATCTTCGTCGTTTTTTCCGGTCTGTTTCGGCGTTTCTTTTTTATTTCTTTTTTTTACAACGATTCTTCCTCTTCTGCGTCTGCGACCCTATCTGCTTGTCAATCAATCCATCCCGCTTCACTATAATGTTTTTTTGGGTGTTGATCGGTTCGGACCGGCAATAGAGGCCCTTTTTCTTCCTCTGTTTGGGGCCGTGATTCTTTTAGCTGATATGTTCGTGGCCATACGTCTTGTGCAGCGCGAACCGTTTGCCGCTCGTGCAGCGGCCCTTTTCTCCGTTCTGGTCAATGCTGTCCTGCTTGTTGCTATGGGATTTCTCGTTCTTCTGAATTTGTAGCTATGGTTCTTGAATCTTTTGAAATCGTCCGTGTTTTGGTCTTGACGACCGTGGCATTTGCCGTTGCCGTTGCTTGGACTCCAGCCCTTGCGCACATTCTTTATAAATTTAAGCTTGGGAAGCGGATCCGCGACGAAGTCTCCGCTCCTATTTTTTCAAAATTGCACGCAAAAAAAGCCGGTACGCCCACCATGGGAGGAGTGCTTGTGTGGGTGACCCTTTTGATTCTGGCCATCCTGCTGTGGCAGATTCAGGCTTTTTGGCCGCAGACGTGGATCGGACACCTGAGTTTTCTCTCCCGTACACAAACGCTCCTACCGTTAGGGGTCTTGGTGGCTTCCGCCCTGGTTGGTCTCGCGGACGACTATTTCAACGTGCGCGGTATCGGTCCAAACAATGGAGGTTTGCGCATGAGAGACCGTTTGTTTATCTACGCTGCCATTGCCGCGGTGGGGGCTTGGTGGTTTGCCTTCAAACTTGATTGGGACCTTCTTCATCTTCCTTTTTTAGGAGATTTCAATATCGGATGGTGGTACATCCCTTTTTTCCTTTTGGTCATTGTCGCCACCTCCTTTTCCGTTAATGAAACGGACGGCTTAGACGGACTGGCTGGTGGAACGCTCCTCACGTCGTTCGGAGCCTATGCTGTCATTGCTTTTTCTCAAGGACGGTATGATCTGGCTGTCTTTTGCGGTGTTCTTCTCGGTGGACTACTGGCTTTTCTTTGGTTCAACATTCCACCAGCACGATTCATTATGGGAGATACGGGTGCCATGTCGTTGGGAGTGACCCTCGGGGTCGTGGCTTTGTTGACCAATACGGCCTTTTTGTTGCCTGTGATCGGAAGCATCTTTGTTTTGGAGTCTTTTTCCGTTATCGTGCAGATGTTCTGGAAGAAAGTTTTCAAGCGCAAATGGATCCTCTCGGCACCGTTCCATCATCATCTGGAGGCCATTGGTTGGCCGGAATCCAAGATTGTCATGCGTGCGTGGGTTGTTTCTATGGTTTCTGCTGGCTTGGGGACAGCGTTGGTCCTCCTCGACGCCCTGTCCCATTAAGAGGACACCTCTATGACAGGCCGGTCTCCATCGCAGCATGCGGAAGGCGCTATGGACGTCGTATTCCTTGGATTGGTCGTTGCCCTAGCTGCCTTCGGATTCATCATGCTTTTGTCTGCATCCGGCCCCGCGGGGTACGAACGCTTTCATGACAGTTTCTATTTTGCCAAACATCAGCTTGCCTACGGCCTTCTTCCGGGTTTGTTGGGGCTTTTTGTCCTGAGTCGTATTCCTTACATGTTTTGGAAGCGGCACGCCTGGGAGCTTTTGCTTGTGAGTGTCGGCTTGCTCGTTTTAGTGTTTATTCCTGGAGTGGGAACGACGTTAGGAAAGGGAGCGCACAGCTGGATTTCTATCGGAGGTTTTTTTACGCTTCAACCAGCCGAACTGGCGAAAATGACCTTTCTTTTTTATTTGGCCGCATGGCTTGAAACGCGCGGGGAACGGGGCGTGCGCGACACACACGCCGGGTTCATTCCGTTCGTAAGTGTGCTTGGGCTTATCATGCTGCTTATGTACCTTCAGCCTGACGTAGGAACCATGTCGATTATGGTGGCCATGGCCCTGGCGGTTTATTTTGTCGGCGGAGCTTCCTTGTGGCATCTCGGCCTGCTTGGGGCGGCCGGAGTTGGTCTGTTTGCCCTTCTTATCAAAGTCGCTCCTTATCGGGCGGCGCGATTTATGACCTTTCTTCATCCCGAATGGGATCCGAAGGGAGTCGGGTATCATATTAACCAAGCTCTTCTCGCCATTGGCTCCGGGGGTCTGTTCGGCTTGGGCTACGGACATTCGCGCCAAAAATTCCAGTATCTTCCAGAAGTTGCCGGAGATTCCATTTTTGCTGTGATCGCTGAGGAGATGGGTTTTTTTGTGGCAACGGCCCTATTGGTTCTCTTTTTATTGTTATTGTATCGGGGCCTTCGCATCGCTGCCGCGGCGCCGGACGCTTTCGGGCGTTATGTCGTGATCGGAACCCTTTCTTGGATAGTGATTCAGGCGTTTGTGAACATCGGATCCATGGCCGGCGTTTTGCCCATGACCGGTGTAACGCTTCCGTTCGTGAGCTACGGCGGCACGTCCCTGGCTGTGACGTTGGCATCCGTTGGCGTCGTTTTAAATATTTCGCGTTATGGAAAAAAGACGGCTTCGTGAAGGAAACGAAGAGGTTATCTTGTTTGCCGGTGGTGGGACCTTGGGTCCGGTCATGCCGCTTTTGGCTGTCTGGGAAGCCTGGAAACAACAACATCCCCGTGCACGCGGCGTGTGGATCGGAACGCCAGGCGGCCCGGAGCAGGCGTGGGTTAAACGAGCCGGATTGGATTGGAAAACTCTACCGCCAGCGCGGTTCCCGCGCTACCCAAGCACGGAATGGATTTTCTTACCGTGGCGTTTGGTCGTCGGATGGGCGAAGTCAGTTCGTATCCTGCGCGCCGAGCGTCCACAGCTTGTTGCCACAGCCGGAGGTTATACAGCGGTTCCGGTCGCGTTTGCTGCAAGGCTTTTTCGAATACCGATCTGGGCGCATCAGCAGGATTTTACCCTGTCGTTGACGAACCGTTTGTTGACCCCCATCGCTTCTTTAATAACGACGGTCTGGCCTGATTCCGTTCAGGATTTTCCCGTGGGAAGGGCGCAGTGGGTTGGTAATCCCGTTCCTTCTTTCCGAACAACGGATCGGGTGGAAGCGGCCCGCGCGTTCGGGCTAGATCCATCCAAGCCTCTCGTTCTTGTGTTTGGCGGCGGGGGAGGGGCGACATGGATCAATCAGATGATGTTTAAAATCGCTCCCAGACTGCTGACTCGTGCCAACGTTCTTCATCTGACGGGAAAAGGGAAAATGGATCCTGTTTTTCAGACCTTCGGTTCTGCTTATGTCGTTCGGGAATGCCTTGTCGGAAGGGAAAAGGAACAGGCCTGGGCTGCTGCCGACGTTATCGTCTGTCGTGCGGGCATGGGGACGATTGCCGACCTTTCCGCATGGAAAAAACCCGCTGTTATCATTCCGCTTCCGGATTCCCCCCAGGAGGCGAATGCCAGGGAACTTGAAAAACGCGGGGCTGCTGTCGTTCTTTTACAGAAAAAGACGAAGCCTGATGAAGCGGTCGCTGTTGTGGAACGAATTTTGTCCCATGAGGAAGAACGCTCTATTTTTTCCGCACGCGTGGGAAGGCTTTTTCCAACGTTGGAAGCAACGGAAAAGGTCGTCAAAGAATTGGGGAAATTAACGTTGGTTTGAAAAAAGGGAAAAACAAAAAAGCCGGGGTGGAAAACCAACCCCGGTTTTTTCGCTCTTAAACAGCTTCCTCTTCTTCGACGCCGCTGTTGAATCCGTTCGCGTCCAAATCCTCTGTGTCTTTTTTTTCGCAAAGACACTGATCTGACGGAAGACCGCACTCATCGCACGTTTCTTGGGGGGCCTGCATCATAAAGGAGACATTAAAAGTGAAAGGTATGACCTAGTATAGAAAAGAAAAAAAATGCGTCAACGGGTTTGTGGATAAAAGGCATTTTCCAGGCAGCCTCTTGCCTCGTTGGCTGTTTTCGGTTACGATTTTTCCGCGCGCTGGTAGCTCCCTCCTTTGCCTAGGGCTTCGGAGGGCTGGCAGTGGTTTACACCCACTTCGCTACCAGACGAAAATATGCGCGCTGGTAGCTCAGTGGTAGAGCAGGGGCCTTTTAAGCCCAAGGTCGTGGGTCCGATCCCCACCCAGCGCACCAAAACAAAGGTTCAAAAAACGTTTTTTGTTCCAAAAATCGACCACGCAATCAGGTGGCCGGTTTTTTGATTTCTCCGTTTGTTTTTTCCATGGTGTTTTTTCAACAGGTCCGGAACATGATATCCTCTTTGGGAATTCAGAAACCCTGACTATGCTTTCCAAAACCCCCCTCTTCGATGCTGCTGTCAAACCGATTTTGACGGCCCTTTCTCCCGGTCAGGAGATGTCCTGCCCGCTTTCCGGAAAGACGTGGCCGCTTTCAGAAGAGGAAATCGCTTGGTGTCATTTTTTTCACGTTCCACCTTCGAAGGTAGAACCGGAAACAAGACTTAATTATCTTGGTGGATTCAATACCGGGTTTGCTTTTTTTTGGAAAACGGATGATCTCACGGGTAAGCCCATTCTGGCCGCGATCCATCCGGACTCTCCGTTTAAAGTGATTTCAGATGCTGCTTGGCATGCGGCAGATCATCGTTTATTTGGACAGGAACCGGATTTTTTTCGTTCTGTTTTCGATCAGATTTGGGAATTGGAAACGGCTGTTCCATTCGAGGCGTCCCGTAATGTAAATGTGGATGATGCTTCCGTGGCCATTGCCTGCGTCAACACTTCTGAGAGCTACATGGCTTGCGCTAGCTTGGTAAAACGATCTTTTTATACGTATACAATGGTTATCGGAGAGGATGATATGGACGTTGCCAATGGCGAACGCGTCAGCCGTTCCTTTTTTGTGGGAGGGTCCAGGGACATTGCGGACTCCGCCTACATTTTTGATTCCAACGCCTGTTTTCATTCAACCTTCCTTTTCGATTGCTGGAACTGTGAATCCTGTTTTGGGGCGACCAATAAACGCAACAAAAAGTACCTTTGGTTCAATGAGCCACTATCCCAGGGAGAATGGGAACACCGAAGGAAGAAAGTGGACCTTTCCGACGCCGGAGTCTTAAGCGCTTGTCTTTCCAGATTTTATGAACTTTGGAGAAAGGAAGGTATCTGGCCGGAAGCGTTCAGCACAGGAAACGAGGACGGCGAGGGAGAACGGTTAGTTCAGTGCGTTCGCTGTCACGAAAGCTATTGGCAGATGAGGTCAAAAGACTGTTTTCGTGTCAGGCTTGGCCTTGAAAATGACCACGTGGCTTATGGTTCGGGAAATGCATGGCTTTCAAACAGTTATATGAGCACGGGCGGGGCATCCGGATCAGATTGTAAATTCTGCGTAGCCAGTGCAAAGACCAGATCGTCTGAATATTGTATCAATTGTCTTGACTGCGAATATTGCTTCGGTTGTGTCAGTTTGAAATCGAAAAGGTATTGTGTTTTAAATAAACAGTACAACGAGGAAACCTATTGGCCCTTGGTAGATCGACTAAAAACAAAGATGCTTCAGGAGGAAATGTATGGAGAATTCTTTCCAGCAAAATTCTCCATATCTGGTTTTCCGTTTTCCATGGGCGAACTTTATTTCGGTTATTCCGACGAGGATTTGAGACGTTTTGGCGTTCCTGTGTTTGATCCAACACGGGGTCAGGTCCTGGCCCCGACAGCCAAACACGAACCACTCGATCCGTCCGTTATTCCAGAGCGGCTTGAGGAGGCTCAGTCGTTCGTAGGCGTTCCGTTGCGGGATGCGGAATTGGGGCGCAACTTCAGTGTGACTCCGGCCGAGTATGCGTTGCGCAAGCAGGAACGATGGCCGTTCCCCCGTCAGCATTTTATTTCCAGGCTTACAAATCTCATTCGTCATTCCAACAGTCCGCTTCGGGAAGAGACGAAGTGCGCCTCGTGTGGATCTTCCGTTTTGACCTATAAGAATTTCGTGTTTCCCGAGCGTCGGGTGTTTTGTCGAGCATGCTACCTTTCCTCTCTGGAAAAAAACGGATAAGATAGACAAGGTTTTCTCTTTTTTTGAAATTTCATTTTTATTTTTTGTATGCAAATACGTCTTCGAAAAGGCTCGCTGGCGGATCAAAAGGCCGATCTGATTGCTGTTGGTGTTTTTCAGGAAGGGAAGCGTGTGGCAAAAGAATCTTTGTCCGTTCTCCCAAAGCCGTTGGCCGAGGAGATACGTCTCTTCCTTGAGCGGGAAAAATTTGAGCCGTCCCTGGGGAGTTCTTTTTTTGTCCGTTCTGTTTCCGGCGAACCTGGGCACAGCATCCTTGTTGTTGGCCTTGGAAAAAAACAGGAAGAAATCGGGGAAGAGACGGTGCGTCAGTTTGCGGCTGTTGCTGTGAACGTGGCCAAACAAACCCACACAAAGAAGATCGTCGTGGCGGTGGATCCTTCCTGGGTCGATGGAGCAGAAAAGGCATGTCTATGCGGGAAAGCCCTGGCGGAAGGAGCCCATCTGGCTGCCTATGAATTTGCCAAATATAAATCGGAAACCAAGAGCGGAACCGTCGAGGCCATGGATCTTTTTTCCGAGAATTTAAAACAGGCACGGGCTCTGGAGGACGGAGTCAAAATTGGAACCTGGTATGCTCGGGCGACCGCGGAGGCTCGTGACCTTGTCAATGAGCCGGCCAAACATCTGCGTCCATCCGATCTTGTAAAAGCCGCACGCAAGATAGGAACCGCAAGCAAAGGAAAGATCAGCATTCGCGTCTTTACAGAGACGCAGCTTGAAAAAATGGGGGCTGGAGGCCTCCTTGGTGTTTCGCGCGGATCTGATGAGGATGCCTTTTTAGTTCATCTTGTTTATAAGCCTTTGAAGGCCAAGCAACGGATCGCGCTTGTGGGAAAAGCCGTTACCTTTGATTCAGGTGGAATGTCTCTTAAGCCTGCGGATGCCATGATGACCATGAAGTGCGACATGTCCGGAGCCGCAGCGGTTCTTGGAGCCTTTTCTGTTCTTTGTGAACTGCGTCCGAACGTTGAAGTTCATGGAATTTTTGGAGCCTGTGAAAATCTTCCGTCTGGGAAAGCGATTGTTCCGGGTGATGTCTTACGGGCTTTGAATGGTAAGACGATCGAGGTGCTCAATACGGATGCAGAGGGGCGTCTGACGCTGGCCGATACCCTCACCTATGCTTCCCGTCAAAAACCGGATGTTTTGATCGACTTGGCTACACTGACCGGAGCTTGCATTGTTGCCCTTGGGGAAGAAGTGGCCGGAGTGATGTCGGATGATAGTAACCTTTCTGACCGGCTATTAGCTTGTGCTGGAAAGGCCGGTGAAAAAATGTGGCGTCTTCCGCTTGAATCTTCCTATGCGAAATTATTGAAATCGGAAGTAGCGGACCTGAAAAATATTACTGGGACTAGCCGATACGGAGGCGCCCTTACGGCCGGACTTTTCCTCAAGGAGTTCGTTCCTGAAGGCCTCTCGTGGGCCCATATCGATATTGCGGGTCCGGCGTTTGCAGAAAAACCACTGAACCCCTATACAAAGCACGGCGGCACAGGCTTCGGCGTTCGGACCCTGCTTGAATACCTGCGATCAGTTAAATAAACTATTGTCTTTTATGCGCTTGGGAGGAGGCCGCGCTCATCTCCGACTGATACCGGTCGAGGTCGTTCCGCGCCATGTGCATGTGAGCAAACGGGATTGGTACACCCTTTTCGGAAACGAGGCTGTTCCGCGTCCGCTTGTGCGTCTTTCTCAGCCCGAGCAAGCCGCCTGGCGTGAAACCGTGACGGTTGTCGGACCAAAGGGACGACTGACCGCGGTTCGGATCCTTGGACCGTTCCGAAGGTGTACACAGGTCGAGCTGACGCCGAGCGAAGCGTTTGCCTTGGGGATTGAGGCCCCGGAGCGGATGTCCGGAAGCCTGCGTGCCACTCCTGGGTGTCGGCTGATCGGCCCCGTAGGAGAGATCCAGTTACCGCGAGGTGTTTTTGTTCCCGTGGCTCATGTCCACGCGGATGCGCGCACGGCCGAAGAATTCGGGTGGCGTCACGGGGCGCGAACCACGGTTTCTTTGTTCGGCCCAAAGGGAGAGGAAGGAACATTGCGGCCGTTTGTTCGCGTTCATCCCGCTTATCGATTGATGCTCCATGTCCATGCGGATGAAGCAGCCCAGCAGTGGATCGTTTCTTCCGGGAAAGTTTTTCTGGATTTTCATTCCGTTTCGGACGATGAATAAGGTATACTGGGCGGGAGAAGAAAAGGCCCTGGGCCCTTCTTTTTGAAAACATATGGGTCGAAGTTCTCGTGTCATTTCAGTGGGATTTACCCGGATTCTGACGGCAGCCGTTGCGTTCTCCGCTGCGTTTTTTTTGTTTGGTTCGACCGCTGTTGTAGCTGGAACCGTTGATCTTGGTATGACACCAGAGGATATTAATTTTTCGACAACGACGTTTGTTGCTGGAGACCGCGTGCGCATCTATGCGAAGATCTTGAATCTTGGAACCGAGGATGTTTCCGGGTACGTTGCTTTTTTTCAAGGATCCGTTCCTGTTGGTAATACGCAGGTTTTGACCGTACGGGCTGGGGGGGTCCTCGAAGAGGTTTTCGTGGATTTCGTGGTTCCCACAGGGACGTTCAACATTCGAGCCCAAATCCAGGGAACAGATCCTGTTGATCAAAATCCGTCGAATGATAGTACGGTAACCGGTCTTTTTACCCCTGTGTTGGATGACGACCGGGACGGCGCGGAGAATGCGTCTGATAACTGTCCTTCTGTGGAGAATGTGGAACAGGCGGATCAGGACACCGATGGAGTCGGGGATGTCTGCGATGACGATGATGACAATGATGGCGTGACGGATCGCGTAGAAACCGAGCTTGGTTCTAATCCTTTTTCAAATGATACGGATGGGGATGGTCTCAGTGATAAGGAAGATCCCAAACCAACCGTGGCAAAAAAAACAGCGATTTCGTCCACGGAACCGACGAGCCCTTCTCCTGTTCCATCACCATCCCCTCCTTCCGCGTTGCCTGCATCAAAAACATCGACGGCAGTTTCTTCTGTGTCGCCTCCTTCCGATTCTTCGTTATCAAAAGAAGCCGAGATTTTTCCTGTTTCTTCCCCAGAGTCTCGCACAGACGAAGAAGAGGTCGTAGAGTCGACCCAATCGGAACCGACGGAACAAACCGCTTTCGTTTCTTCACCACGCGCTATTTTTACGTATCGAAAAATCGACTGGAAAACATACGAATTTTCCGCCCAACTTCCAAAATTTTTTTCAACGCACGTATTATGGGATTTTGGAGATGGTGTGACGTCCCAGCGTTCCGACGTTCGACATACGTTCCAGGGTTCCGGAGACTTTCTCGTCCGCATGCGCGTGACAGATGAGAAGGGAAAGGCAACAGAAGACCAGATTTTCCTTTCTGTTCCGTTTTTCACGTTTGAAAATCGGCTGGCTGTTCTGCTCATCGGTTTTCTTTCCGCTCTTCTTCTGTTTACCTTGAGCTTGTGGGCGCGCGCCAGGCGTGACTCGCCAGCAAAGAGAGTGTCTGAACAACACCATCTTTCCGTCCGAGAAGCGAAAAGTGGAGCCGAAGAGCAGATGATCCCCATCCATCATTCCTGAAGAAAGAAGGTCATGTTTTTTCGTCTGTTTCATCGCGAATCC
>DATDUW010000024.1:0-7203 GCA_035290185.1 Patescibacteria group bacterium | reverse complement strand
CGGATCGTGACTTCCGGTCTCGTTGGGCGCCTGCAAATAACGTCCGAAATCTTCGAAAAACGAACAGGGGAGACGCGAGCACGGGAAGAGACGATAGACCGATGGGAACGGAGTTTGCGTGTGCTCCTGCACGTTTCCTTGGGAGACCCTGCTGGCCGCGGGATTCCGAACAGTTTTAAGGAAAAGGAAAAGGAGATTCAAACCTTGGGTCCGGGTCCGTGGGCAGCTGCCCTGCAGGAATTACGCCATCTTCGGCAGGATCTTTCCCAGAACGTCAATCCTCAACTTGCTTTTGAACGATTCGTTTTTTCCATCGGAACTCTATGAAGCATTCTTTACGCACGATGTTGGCGACCGTGGCTGTGCTTGCCCTTGCCGGCAGCGGATGCCTGTCGGGTTCTTCTTCGTCCGATCGCGACGGAGGCGTTTTTAAATCAACAGACGGATCGATAAAATGGAAGCAGACAGTCGCGGTTCCAACGATAAAAGGGGTGGGGAGTTTCGCTGTGGCGGATGTCATCGCTCTTGCCATTGATCCGTCCGATCATGAAGTGATTTACGCGGGAACAAAGGAGGGTGGTCTTCTGTGGAGCGAGGATGCCGGCGCGTCCTGGCGTCAGCCGCGAGATCCCGCGCTCCGACAAGGAGCTGTTCGGTCCGTGGCAGTGGATCCCAAAGACATCTGCACGATCTATGCAACGGTTGGAACGCGATTGTACCGGTCGCTGACCTGCGGACGGACGTTTCAGAGCACGTATGAAGAGACGCGTCAGAACGTTGTTCCGCGTCGTGTGGCCGTTGATTGGTATAATACTGAGACTGTCTATCTTGGTCTTTCCAACGGGAATCTCCTCAAAAGTTCGGATCATGGAATGTTTTGGACAAACATTTTTTCTGGAAAAAACAAGGCCATCAATGACCTTCTTGTGAGCCAGGCCGATAGTCGAATTTTGCTCATGGGAACGGAGCAGGGGGTCTATAGAAGCATGGACAGCGGCCTCAATTGGCAGAATCTTTCCGAGGCCTTGAAGGCCTATAAGGACGGTGATACCGTCTATGCGTTTGCTCAGGACGCCAAGGGAGAGACGATCGTCGCAGCGACGAAGTATGGACTTTTACGTTCAAAGGATTTTGGAGAAACGTGGGAAGCCTTAAAACTCGTGACCGCTCCTGGCCAGGTCACCATTCGGACGGTTGTCCTTCATCCCGGAAGACCGGAGACGATTTTTTACGCGACAGCTTCGACGTTGTACAAGAGCGAGGATGGAGGGGTAACCTGGAAGACACGGAAAATTCCGACCAAGCGCGTCGCGGCCGTTCTACGGATGGATCCCAAACAGCCGGAGGTCCTCTATTTGGGGGCGCTCACGATTGAAAAGTAATTTCGCAATGGTTATGCATACCCTTTTGCTTCTGTCTCAACCTCAGTTTGAAGAGGTTTTTTTGCATGCGACAGCGGAGCTTGGACAGTTGCGTACCGGACGTGCGAGCCCATCACTTGTTGAAGATCTGCCGGTAGAAGGGTATGGGTCTACTATGGCTCTCAAGGGCGTCGCATCCGTTTCTCTTTCCGATGCACGGACCTTATTGGTGGAACCTTGGGATAAGGCCCTGTTGAAGGCCATAGAGAAAGCCATTCAAGCTTCAAGCCTCGGTGTGAATCCTACGGTGGACGGGAGCGCGGTTCGGATTGTTTTGCCTCCTTTGACCGAGGAATCACGCAAGCAACTCGTCAAGGTCATGCGCGAAAAACTTGAAGACGCGCGCGTGGCTGCGCGTGCTGTGCGCGAAAGGGTCCGGGAGCAGGTTGTGCGCCTAGAGCGGGAGAAAGAAATCGGTGAGGATGAGAAATTTAAACAGCTTGATGAGCTTGATAAATTGACAAAGGAATGTGTTCAAAAGATCGACGAGGCCGGAGAGCGGAAAGAAAAGGAAATCATGACGGTTTGATATGGAGGTTGGGACTGTTATGGAAAAAGTCGTTTCTCTTTGCCGGCGGCGGGGGTTTATTTTTCCCGCTTCCGAAATTTATGGCGGTTTTGCAAACTCCTATACGTTCGGTCCGTATGGGGTCGAATTGAGGAAGAACGTTAAGCGGCTTTGGTGGAAGACGTTCGTACGCGATCGGGAAGACGTGGTCGGGATTGATGGGCCGATTCTCCTTCACCCAAAGGTCTGGGAGGCTTCCGGTCACACCGTCAGTTTTAATGATGCCTTGGTGGATTGTAAAGTCTGTAAGTTCCGCTTTCGTGCGGATCATCTCGTGGAGGAAGCAACGGGCGAGGATTGGGAGGGAAATCCGGAAAAAATGACCGGGATTTTACGCGAACAGAAGGTTCCCTGTCCGCATTGTGGTGCGTCCGATTGGACGGACGCTCGGAATTTCAACATGATGTTTTCGACCAAGATGAACGCGGTCGCGGGTGCGGGGGAGCAGACGGCCTATTTGCGTCCGGAAACAGCCCAGGCTATTTTTCTTGAGTTTAAAAACGTCCTCGATTCTTCGCGGGTGAAAGTTCCCTTCGGCATTGCGCAAATCGGGAAGGCGTTCCGCAATGAAATCGTGGCGGGAAATTTTATTTTCCGTTTGCGGGAATTTGAACAGATGGAGATCGAATATTTTATCCGACCGGACGCGGATTGGGAGCCCCTTTTTGAGGATTGGCTGCGCCGGCAAGAGGCCTTTGCCCTTGCGTTGGGCGCCCATCCCCAGAACCTGCGTCGACGCGAACACCCGAAGGAGAAACTTTCCCATTATTCGCGCAAGACGGTTGATATCGAATATCAGTTTCCATTCGGATTCAAGGAGCTGTTCGGCTTGGCTCACCGCGGAGATTTTGATCTTGTCCAACATGCCGCATTTTCTGGACAGAATCTTGATTATTATGATGCCGAGCGTAGCGAGCGTTATGTTCCCCATGTTTTGGAACCCACGTTCGGGGTTGATCGTAGTGTGTTGGTGGCTCTCGTATCGGCCTACACGGAGGAAAATGTGGGAGAAGGGGAAACGCGAGTGGTTCTAAAATTTCCAAAAGCCCTCGTTCCGGTTCAAGGAGCCGTCTTTCCTCTTTTGAAGAACAAACCGGAACTTGTGAAAAAAGCCAGGGAAATTTTTGAAGGTCTTCGGAAAAAATTCGTCTGTGAATTCGACGATAATGGTAATGTGGGCAAGCGCTATCGACGTCAAGATGAAATCGGGACACCTTTCTGTATCACGGTTGATTTTCAGACATTAGAAGACGGCACCGTGACCGTCCGTGATCGCGATACCATGATCCAGGAGCGGGTCGCCTCCCAAGAGCTGGAGGTCTATCTGTCCCGCCAATTTGGATCGGAAAAGGAAGGGTATGCTTTCGCATGAGGCCTTCCGACTTTCCAACGACGTGCGTGCGCACCTCGTTTGTTCGGGGTCAACAGAAGCTGTAACCGTTCTCGTTCTGTGCCGCGTGGGGTCCCGCTATGAGCCAAGCCATCTGGCAGGAGCCTCCCACTTGATTGAACACATGCTTTTTAAGGGCACGCGCCGGTGGCCCACGGCTTTGGAAATTAGTCGACAACTTGACGCGATTGGGGCTGAGTACAATGCTTACACAGACAAGGACGTGACAGGATATTACGTAAAGGCGGACGCGTCGCATCTTCCCTTGGCCGCAAGAATTTTGTCTGAGATGCTTTGGCAATCCCGATTCGCTCCCCATGAGCTTGCCCGCGAACGCGGTGTTGTCCTTGAGGAGATAAAAATGTATCAGGACCATCCGGCCGCTCAGGCGGAAATGCTTTTGGAAGAAATGGTTTTTGAGGGAAACGCTTTGGGACGGGAGATTGCAGGAAGTCCGGAAACGGTTCGGTCTCTTCGGTGTTCGGATCTCCTGGCATTTCATCGACGAGCCTATCAGCCTGGCCGTCTGGTCGTGGCTGTTGCCGGAAAGGTCGATCAACGCGCTCGCGCTGTCCTTGAACAAGCCTTTGGGAAAAAACAGGCCACGGAAAAAGATCTCTCTCTTTTTTCTCCGTTTATTCCGCTGACGGGCGGCTTGCGTATTCGGGCAAAGCATCGGGTCACCGAACAGGCTCACCTCGCGATCGGATTTTCCTCTTTTGCCCTTTCCGATCCGCGTCACGCCGCGACAAAACTCCTAGCTGTTCTGTTGGGAGGAACGGCTAGTTCCCGTCTTTTTCTATCTGTCCGGGAAAAGAAGGGGTTGGCTTATTCCATTCGGGCCAGTCAGACACCGTACGAAGACACAGGTCTTTTTGCTATTCAGGCCGGATTGGAAAAAACGCGCTTCCCCCTGGCTCTCCGCACGATTTTTGGTGAGCTCCGTGCCGTTCGCAAGCACGGCGTGACAGCCGAGGAACTTCGGCGGGCAAAAGGATACCTACGCGGGACATTTCTTCTTGCCTTAGAGGATTCTTCCGATCAAGCCGCTTTTTTTGCACGGCGGGATCTCTTTTTGGGACAGGCTGAATCGCCAGAGGCCTTTCTCCGCCGGATTGAACGAGTGCGGCTTTCCGATGTGCAGCGCACGGCCGCTGATATCTTTCAGCCCGATCGGATGCGCGCGATCGTGGTCGGTTCTTATCGTACGGACGCGGAAGCCTCCGCTGTTTTTCCCCTGTCCTGCCTGTAGGGTGTTTATGCCGTTCCGCCTTCTTGTGGCAAATTGGAAAATGCAGCTTGACGTGCGTGAAAGTGCGGATTTGGCGCGTTCATTTCGTCAAAAATGGCGTGGTTTTTCCGGGGCGCCGGAAGTTGTGCTTTGTCCTTCACACGTTGCCCTTGCAGCTGTGCACGACGCGCTTGGACGTTCTTCCATCGGGTTGGGGGCTCAAGATGCCTTTTGGGAGGCAGCGGGATCCTATACAGGGGAAGTTTCGCCTTTAACACTGGCCGAATTGGGTTGTCGATACGTCATCGTCGGCCATTCGGAACGACGTGCTCTCTTAGGAGAGACGGATGTCATGGTTGCTGCCAAGGCAGCGAGTGTTTCCCACGCCGGTCTTACTCCGATTATCTGCGTAGGCGAAAGGCAGAAAAGGGGGTGGAAAAGAACAGAGGAGTTTCTTCGAAAACAACTACAGGCCGCTTTGAGCAAAAGGCCGCAACGGTTCGTTGTGGCCTATGAGCCGGTCTGGGCCATTGGAACCGGAATTCCCGCGCGTCCCGAAGACGTCCGGGTCGTCTATAAGATTCTTCGGGAAGAATTGGTCCGCTCCTGCCACCCTGGAGTCGGACGACGCGTTCCTCTTCTCTACGGCGGAAGTGTGGATGCGAACAATGCCAAGGAATTTATCCAGGATCCGGAAAATGGGGGCCTCCTTGTGGGCAGAGCCGGTCAGGCCTTGCGTTCCTTGCTAGATCTCGTCAAGATAGGGATTGGATGATTTTTTTCCTTATGGTTATGGGATTTCCTTTTTTCTTCTTTTTCCTTTCTATCCTTGGATTGGTCGTGGCCACTGGCATGATTTTTCGAAAGATTCCACAGCTTCGAGTTTTGAACGTCCAGGAACTTCCAGAAGAAAGAATGCGAAAAGTAAAGCAAACCATCGTAAATCGCCGCCTTGAACAGTTGGTGGCGCGGCGATTTGGGTTAATTTTGCGTACAGGATCCGTCGCCGGAAAATCCATTTCGCGCGTTGGTCGACGGGTCGTTCAGCGGGTCTACGCTGTTGAACAATATTATGAAAAACTGCAAAAAGGCGGAAAAGAAAATACGGAGGAGCGCGTCCGACGGCTCTTGCAGGAAGCGGATGATTGGCAGAAAGCAGGCGATGTTTTTCAGGCGGAAAAACGTTACATCGAAGTCATCGGCCTTTCAGCCAAATGTGTGAAAGCCTATGAAGCGCTTGGGAAACTTTACCTTTCACAAAGGCAATACGCGCAGGCACGTGAGACTCTTGGATTTGCAGCAAAATTGGATGGCAAAGATGCAAGCATTCAAGCCCATCTCGGGGAGATAGAGGAAAGGGAAGGAAACACAGTAGAGGCTCTGCGCCGTTTTGCGCGCGCGGTTGAGCTGCGTCCGCGCAACCCGCGCTATTTGGATTTTTTGATTGAAGCCGCTTTAGCCCTTCCTTCCATTGAGGAAGCCGAGCGCGGCCTTGCGTTGCTTGAGAGCGTGAATTTGGAAAATCAAAAGCTCCCACAGCTCTACGAACGCCTTGCAACGCTCAAAGCAAAAGCAGGGAAATCCGAATCTTTACAGGAAGTGACAGAGAAGGTATCCTAGGGCTCGCAACAGGAGGATTCTTTGGATTAATTATGCCGTTGTAGCTCAGATGGTAGAGCGCATCCATGGTAAGGATGAGGTCTCGGGTTCGATTCCCGACAACGGCTCCATCCCCCTTTGCTCAAGCATCTGCTTGGGCCACGGAGGATAAAACGCCCCACAGCATCAACGTTCTGATGTTGTGGGGCGTTGTTATTTTGTATTGACAAATAGTTGTTTTTTTGTTTGTATAGTATTATCGTATTTTTCCTTTTGAATCCAGCATTTTGTGCCTTTATTGGGCCCAGAATGCCGTATTCAACAATCGGTTCGCATGGTTCTCGGCGGTTGCCGAGAGATCATGCGTTCCAACGGCATCACAACAGAAAGGGGATGACGATGACCGAAAGGATCACGTCAGGACAGCGGGACCAGATCGTCGAATTCGCTACCGCTCGGACCCGCAGGGTCGTCGACGCGTTCGACCTCGATAAGGAACAGGCACAGCTCGTGATTTTCAATGGCCACGAGTTTGGTCAAATCGTCGGCGACGCGGTGCGTATAGCGCTCGCTCGCCTCTCGGTGAGCCAGCAGTTCGCCGATGAGGAGGTCGAGTCGAGTTGGGGCTACCCGGACGAGTACACCGGCCCCGCCCTCATCGGTGAGCAGGCTGCCAAGCTCGCGGCCATCTTCGGTCTCTCCCTTGGGGAGACGATGCGGTTCGTGGAGCAGGCGTTGCCGATGCTTACGCTGCCGGACGGTGCGGAGGGGTGGTTCGCCATCCCGAAGGTCGAAGCCATCGCGGCTCGCCACTTCAAGAGCGTGACGAACCTGCACGAGCGCTACGTTCGCGCGGTCCTCCTCATGTTCGAGAAGATCAAGCAGTCGCGGACATTCTACAACTACCGTGATGGCGAGATCACCTCAGACCGCCTGCACCAGTGCGCGCGGACCATGGCGATGCTCGAGTTGATCGGCGAGACGCAGAAGGGTG
>DATDUW010000023.1:0-8141 GCA_035290185.1 Patescibacteria group bacterium | reverse complement strand
ATCTGTCCGGAAGCATGGAATCGACCGCGGACGGAAAAGCTCTGAAGACCTGCTCGGGCGAAGGGGAAAAAACAGGGGAACTCTGTTCGGAATACGCAGACTGTTGTGATGATCAAGGCGTTTGCGGAGCGTGTGTCCCTGATGAAAATTTAGATGCGCGCATTGAAATTGTCGTGGATTCCATGGTGAAGGCGATTCAGGAATTGTTTAACGCCTATGCCGGTGGGAACGGACAGATGCGTATTGGCACCGTCAGTTTCATGGGTGACATGACTGGGGGGGTCGATACGGACGGAAAAGACGGAATAACGGTTTCTGACGCGTGTTATGCATCTGGAAACAGTGCTCAGTCGTGGATGGACCATGTGCTGACGACGTCTCAACAAGAGAATGACCTCCTCTTCAATCCAAAGACAGGGACGGTTTCTTACTATACGACCATGGGCGTAAACCGGACGGGAGGAGGAACCCCCACCGCAGGCGGTTTGGAATGCATTCGTACAGAACTATTTTCTTCTTCTGCGAAAGAGACGAAAAAAATTGTGGTTCTTCTAAGTGATGGTGAACCGAGTACAAGCCTTGCTGGTTATGGGACGAATACCTGCATAAAAGGAGATTCTGATTCTATTGGAGATTTTTGTACAACAGATACAGAATGTCACTCATCGGAGATAAGCAATGACGGGATCTGTTTTACGACGACGGATGCCGTATTGGAGGCAGTGGGAGTTCGTGATCAGATTCGAGCGTCGGACGTTGTCATCTTTACAGCCGCTATTACAACCAATCCTGACCTGGTCGGTTACATGACCCATCTGTCAAGTAATTACTGTTCATCGTGCGATCAGTGTACGGAAGGTTGTGTTGATAGCTGTTCACAGACCTGTGTGGCATCGTTTGACTCAAAAACAGAATGCAAGAATGTTTGCGAAGCCGAGGAAACACAGTGTTTGAAGGGATGTGATGAACTATTGAAGGAATGTGATGTTTGGGGGGCAGGAGACACCCCAGGATCCTGCACCGCGGCCTGTAAAGATCCAGATTCTGCATCCTGTGATGATTGTGTCGCTTCCATCGAAGAGGAGTGTCAGGATTCTACGAAAGGAGTCGAGGAGTGTCAGACAACGTGTTCAGGCGATTTGAAGACGTGTATTGATGCGGTGGAATCTTCTGGATCGTGTCCTGCCGCGGTTGAAGAGTGTCAGCAGACCTGTCCGACCTCCTGCTCTTCTTCATCTGGAAGTTGTGCGGACGTGTGTGTCGCCGCATTGGGGAATACGGCTGATTGTCAGCCTCGGGACGGCGTCGAATATGCCTACCACGCCTCAACGGCCGAGGAACTCGAGACAATGTATCAGACGATCGTCAATTCGATTCTGGGAACGATCGTGAGCTATACAACGACCTTTGCGGGAGAAACAACGGTCACGACCGGTGCGGTTCGACAAGGAAACGATATGGCCCTACCGCTTCCAGAGGGGTTCGATTGTCCGAAGAGCGGAGGAGAATGGACGGTGCCGATCCGTTTGAATTTTTCCGGAGAAGGAACCGTAAAGATCAGCGATTTGAAGTTGAACTATTGTCCGCAATAGCCGCGAGAACCTATGACCTTTTACAAGATCGTTTCTTTTTTCCGCCGCCAGATCAACGGGGAAAACCGTCGGAAGATTTTGGTAGTTGGTTTTGGTCTTCTCCTGCTTGGAATCGTTTTTTTTCTTTTTTTCTGGATGCGGGATCGGCGGGAAACCTCTTTGCGCGGCACAGCGCAAGCATTGGCCGTTCAGACCTTGCGCCAGGAGCTGAAAACGTGCGATCAAGAAAAATATCCAGAAACCTGTCGAAGCCAACGAGTGGAAGAAGCAGCTCAGCGTACGGGATTGGAAGAACTATGTACGGAATTGAAAGGAGACGCCTTTGAAAACTGTGTTTGGGGGGTTGCTCTAGACGGACGTCGACCAGAAGTTTGTAACGAAATCGTGGAAGCGATCGCACGGACGCACTGTTTGGATGCTGTGTGGTGGCGCAAGGCAATCGAAGAAAAAGATCCCGCGACTTGTGTGAAGTTAACGGATGAGGAACTCGTACAGGAATGTGAGTCAGTAACGGGAAAAACCGAAGAGGAATTGATTCGTACGGAAACGCTTGCGACTGCTGTTGCAAGCGGGGATCCGATGCAGTGTCGAGCTCTTTCCCAGGAGGAGGATTTGGTTTCTTGCCTAGATGCGGTTGGAACGGGAGACGTGGATCATGACGGGTTGGATGCGAAAAAGGAACAGACCTTGGGAACAAGCGATCTCTTGGTCGACACGGACGGCGACGGCGTTTCCGATGGGGACGAATGGGCCCTTTGGGGGACCCATCCCGCAAAGGCCGACACGGACGGCGACGGCTACACGGACGGAGAGGAAATTTCCAAGGGGTATAATCCTCTTGGCTCCGGACGATGGTAATCGTATACTGTAAGAGATTTATGGAAGGATGAAAAAAGTGAAAAGGGTTCTTCCCTTTCAACCCTTTCTCCCCTTTCCTTTTTATTAGTTTCCTATGTTCGACCAACGGAAAGACCCCGAAGATATTTTTGAGGCTTTGGAGGCGGAGGTTCCAACGCCGCGGCCTCCGGTTCAGTTAGGCCCTTCTCCCGTCGGGGCGTTGCGGGCCCCGGCGCCAGCGAATTTGCCGACAGAGGAAGAAGGAGTTTCGGTCGGGCAACCAACGGAAGCCTCGGCGACTTTGATAAAGCAAAAACGGAGGGTCTTTTTTCCGTGGAAGCCTGCTGCTATGGTGGCAATCGTTCTTGTTTTATTCGTTGCAGCCGGTTTGGGTGTTCGGGTTTTATTTTCAAGCAGTCCCATTTCTCCAGCTGTTCTTTCTTCGGAACAAGGAAGAGAGGATGCGGATCAGATACCCGAAGGGTTGGAGCAAACCACTGATCCCAAAGAAAAGGAAGAGACGAATACGGTTTCTCTTCCAACACCACCTGTTGCTGTTGAACCAGATGCGGATAAGGACGGTCTTTCGAACGAACAGGAGGCCAAGCTTGGAACGGATGGGAAGAAAGCAGATACGGACGGGGACGGATTATTTGATCGCGAGGAGGTTTCCGTCTATCGGACCAACCCCCTGTTAAAGGATACGGACGGGGACGGTTACGAGGACGGAACCGAGATCGCCAACGGCTTTAATCCGAACGGCTCTGGGACGCTGATTCCAACTCAACCGAATCCGTAAAACGCAATGATCTTATGGCGGATGATGGCATCGGGACGAAAATAGGCGCAGAGAATATCTCTCAAACTCTTTCTGGGGAACCGATGATTTTTACCATGCCCGAACCGTTCCGTCGCGTAACGTTGGAACGGCAGGCGAGTTTTCAAAAATCGGTTTTAACACCCCCTCCTGTTTCTGTTTCCGCTCCTGTTATTCCTCCTCCGGTTCAACCGGGAAAAATGCTCAAGGAAAAAGGAACTCCGCTGTTGAAAAAAAAATCAAAGCGACTTTTTTGGGGCATGGCCATTCTCGGTGCTGCCGCTTTGCTTGCTGTTTTAGGGACCTTTTTTTCTCCCTGGAAAGAAATACCAGTCGCTTCGCTCCCAACACCCTCTTCTTCCGAGGAACAGAAACCAACGCCAAAGCCGGTTGTCTCGACTAAATCCACCGGGGAAGGGTCGACATCCGCCCCCACAACTCCAAAACAACCGGAGCCGTCCTTTCCAGAACAGATCCGTCCTGGAAGAGATACAGACGGGGACGGGTTGACGGATGTTGAAGAAACCCTCTATCTTTCGAATTTTCAACTTCCCGATACGGATGGAGACGGTTTTTTGGACGGGAATGAGGTTTTCCACCGTTATGATCCCCTCAGGCCTTCTCCCGCAACGCTTTTCGAGGCTGGAAAAGTTCTCCTCGTCCACCTTGGGACCATCGGAGAGACTTTTTCGCCAACGGCTTGGTCTGTTCAAAACGCCTCCGTCGGAGAAAAGACGCCTTCGACGCTTACGTTAGCCGTTCCGAGCGGAGAGGCGATTGTTTTGCACGCGGAACCAGCCGATGCATCCCTGACGCTAGAAGCGTGGTGGAAGGCCACCTTTCCTGAAAAAGGAAAGACAGACGGCCTTCCTGCGGCGTCTTTGACCAAAGAAGGGTATCCCCTCCTGATTTCCAAAGATCAGTTAACAGCCTTTGTTCTGGTGCGCCAGGCGAATGCTAATTTCGTCGTTATCTTTACCTATCAGGCCGGAGGAAAAATGACAGCGGATTATTTTAAAACCTTCCAGATGATCGTGAACGGTTTTCGTCTTTCCGCTGCCGTGGAAGCACCTATTTTCTAGAAGGAGAGGTGTGCTAGAAATTCTGTTACAACAAACACCCTCCGTTTCGGGTCCGCGTTTTATCGGATCGGCAAAGCGGGGACTGGAGCAGGCTGTTTCGCACGTCCTGCGCCTTCGGGGTTCCGTACGAGTAGAAGCATCCTATGTCTCCGCCGGGGTTATGCGTCGTCTCAACCGAAAATTTCGCGGGAAGGATCGTCCGACGGACGTCTTAGCCTTTCCTTTTCCCGAGAGGAAAGAGTGGGCCAGGGGAGAAATTTTTCTCTGTCCTGAAGTGGCAAAAAAACAGGCTGTCTTGGTAGGGCATTCCCTTCGGGAAGAGGTAGCACTTCTTCTTGTCCACGGTGTGTTACATATCTTTGGGTATGATCACGAACGTCCATCCGATCAGAAGCGCATGTTCGATTTACAGGAATGCATCCTTGCAGAGGCAAGAAAGAACGTATGATTTTTTTCCCGCGTGCCTTTTTAAAGAGTTTTAAACATGCTTTGCGCGGCCTGGCGCTGGTTTGGCGTGCGGAGCGAAATTTTCGTGTACAGGCCCTAGCAGGAGCCGTTATTTTTCTTTTGTCCTTGTTCCTTCCTCTGATGCGCAGTGAACGGTCCGTGCTGATTTTTGCTGTTGTCCTGGTCTTGGTTTTTGAAGTGGCAAACAGCCTTGTGGAGCGCATTTCCGACGCATTCAAGCCGCGGTTACACCCTGTTGTTCGTGAGATCAAGGATGTGACGGCCGCCGCCGTTCTCCTTGCCTCAGGAGCCGCCGCCGCCGTCGGAGCCACTATTTTGGGTCCGCCTCTTTTTCGCTTGTTTTTCCCGTGAAAAATCATTATAGTTGGAAACAGTATGTCGGAAGAAATTCTGGTCGGTATCGACCTTGGCTCCCATGCCGTTCGGATCGCGGTCGGTCAGCGCGTACCGTCTTCGGAAGAACGCGAACGCCTCCATGTGGTGGGGGCGGTTTCTATCCCCTCCGAAGGCATTAGCCGCGGGACGGTTTCCAGTTTGGAAGACGCCGTTGCCTGCGTTTCGCGCGCTCTAGAACAAGCCGAACGCTTGACAGGTGTTTCGATCGAGCGGGCCTGGGTGGGTATTTCCGGCACCCACGTGCTTTCGCATCCAAGCCGCGGTGTGGTCGGCGTTGCCCGGCGGGATGGGGAAATCCGCGAGGCCGACGTGGAACGCGCCATGGAAGCGGCCCGCACCGTGGCTATGCCAGCCAATCATGAAATTCTCCACGTTATCCCGCGTTCTTTTACGGTGGATGGCCAGCGTGGGGTCAAGGATCCCGTGGGGATGAACGGTATCCGTCTTGAGGTGGATGCCTTGATTATCCAGGGCCTTGGGTCGCAGATTCGCAACATGACAAAATGTCTCTACCGGACCGGGTTAGATGTTGAAGATTTGGTTTTTTCGCCTTTGGCCACGGCGGAGGCGGTTGTGACCGGCAAGCAGAAAGAAATCGGCGTATGCGTGGTCAATGTGGGCGCGTCAATGACCCAGTTAGCCGTTTTCGAAGAGGGCGACGTGCTTCACACAGCCGTGCTTCCCATTGGTTCGGCTCATATTACTTCTGATCTTGCCATTGGCCTTCGAACGTCGCTTGAAGTGGCCGAACAGGTGAAAATACGTCACGGTAGTGCTCTTCCGGATGCCATTCAGCGCAAGGAAGAGATCGATCTGGCAGAATGTGGTGCTCCGGAATCTGAATTCGTGGGACGGCGTTTTGTCGTAGATATTATCGAGGCACGTGTTCAGGAACTGTTTGAGAAGATGGATGGGGAGCTTCGCAAGGTAGAACGTTCTGGTATGCTGCCAGCAGGCGTGATTCTGACCGGTGGCGGAGCCAAGCTTGAAGGGATGGTCGAAGCAGCGAAGAAAGCGTTACGCCTTCCTGTTTCGTTCGGGACGCCCATTGGCGTTTCTTCGGTTGTTCCTGATGTCGGCGATCCGGGCATGAGTACGGCTATTGGGCTGGTTCTGTGGGGCAATTCCATCACAGGTTCGTCGCCTTCGGAGGGGTGGAAAGGCCTCTTTTCCAAAGTCCGCGGTGCAACCCAAGTTCCGGGAGGGATCCTGAAGTGGTTTAAATCATTAAAACCATAACAGGAAGGAAGAGAAGGACGGTCTTTTGAAAGAAGGAGGGAAGCCAACATGGTCATGGTATTGAACGAAAGGGTGAATGGAATGCAAGATTTGACCAATGGAGATGTCTTTGAGGAGGTGTGCTTGAACCTTCTGGATCTGACAGAGGATCCGATTATGTCGTGCCGCCCTTACGAGAAGAGAGGCGGGGGAGAACTGACCTCCCTGCCAGATCTACCGGAGGAACCACGAGAAGAAAGGGAAAGGAAATGGAATGGTGGGTGACTGCTCTGGCTGCAACCGCAGTCTATGTTCTTTCAATCAGGATCATCGGGGTCAGATTGGGAAAGGCCGCCTGGAGTTCGTTCCAGGATTTTAAAGAAAGTGACGAAGAGAGGAGGAGTCCAGCTCTATTTATCCTTTTCCCTTTCACGGCTCTCCTCAAGGATGACCTCTTTCCCTTCATACGGGGGTATTGGGAGCGATATCAGACCGGCAACAGGTACGCTAAGGAATCGTACATCATTCGTACGGCCTGGTTGTGGGCTCTCCGTATCCTTTGGAATCTTCTCACTTGGGTGGTCTTAGCCGTCCTGCTTCCCATCGTCCTCCCCCTCTTTTTTGGGTTGGAGAAAATAGGAAGAGGATTAGCGTGGGTAGCACGCTGGGTTGCATTTTATGAAGAAGAGGAAGAATCCGTCCGGGAGGACGAAGACATGACAGGCCTTTGAAAGGCCTTTTGGTTCCAACATCGGAATCGACGTTAAGGCGGCCCCTTCTGGCCGTCTTTTTTTTGAGGATCCGCACGTTTTCGGTCGAAAGGAGAAGAAAAGGAAGTCACCTCCCATGTTTTGGTTGGTTGGCAAGGGACGAGAGAGGAGAATTTCATTTGACTTTTTTCACTAGCTTTTCTACATTGAAGTCAATTCGTATTCAGAAATTATTCATTAGAACACTTAATTTGTTCATTATGGATGCATGAGGACATCCGTAGGAACACGTCGCTTTATGGCAGAAGTCAAGCCCGAAATTGAAACGTTTGCCAAGATTAAGGTCTGCGGCATCGGGGGGGGCGGAGGTGCTGCTCTCAATCGAATGATTGCAGACCAGATTAAGGGCGTTGATTTTATTGCCATCAACACCGACATTCAGGCACTTCATCACAGTTTGGCCCAGACGAAGATCGCTATTGGAAAAACAATAACGCGTGGTTTGGGAGCCGGGATGAATCCGGACCTTGGCCGGAAGGCTGCCGAAGAAAATCAGAATGAGATCCGCACAGCCCTCAATGGTGCAGACATGGTGTTTCTCACCTGTGGCCTTGGTGGAGGGACGGGTACGGGCGCTATCCCAGAAGTAGCAAAACTTGCCAAGGATATTGGGGCGCTTACCGTTGCCGTTGTTACTAAGCCGTTTTCTTTTGAGGGCGCGCAGCGGCGACGTCTTGCCGAAGATGGGTTCAAGCAGCTTATCGAATATGTGGACACAGTTATTACTATTCCTAATGACCGCGTTCTTCAAATTATTGATAAAAAAACATCACTCATTGAAGCCTTTAACATTGTGGACGACGTGCTGCGTCAGGGGGTTCAGGGTATTTCCGAGCTCATTACTATTCCAGGGCTCATTAATGTGGACTTTGCTGACGTGCAGGCCATTATGCAAAATGCCGGATCTGCCCTCATGGGCATCGGGCGTGCTTCAGGGGAAAATCGGGCGGTTGAAGCGGCC
>DATDUW010000022.1:0-96427 GCA_035290185.1 Patescibacteria group bacterium | reverse complement strand
CCTCGACGTTGATGAGGACGGGTACGGAGACTCAGAAGCCGAAACCGTCTGTCGCCCCACCGACGGCTATGTTGCCGCTGGCGGGGACTGCGACGATGAGAATGAAGCGGTCCGTCCTGGTGCTGGCGAGGTCTGTAACGGCACGGATGACGACTGCGACAATCAGGTCGACGAGGGAGCCTTGAAGACCTCCTACGAAGATGCGGACAGCGACGGATACGGAAATCCGGAGGAGTCTACTATCTCCTGTACCGCGCCGGACGGATATGTGGCCAATGGAGGAGACTGCAACGACACCGACGCCACCGTCAACCCAAGCGTTGCAGAAATCTGCGGAAATGAGGTCGATGACGACTGCAACGGGGAGGCAGCGGATGACACCCAAACCTACTACCGCGACGCGGACGAGGATGGGTATGGCGACTCCAGCAAAACGACTCAGGCCTGCGTGGCCCCGGACGGCTATGTCACGAACAATACGGACTGTGACGACAACAATGCCGCGATCCATCCGGGCGTCTACGAAACCTGCAACGGTCTGGACGATGATTGCGATGGCGTGGTGGACGAGTTCCTCTTCACCACCTACTACCTGGATACGGACGGGGACGAGTGGGGCACAAGCACCTCCACGACACAAGCGTGCTCGCCGCCGGCGGGCTACACGTTCTACAACGGAGACTGTGACGACACCAATCCCGCAGTTCATCCCGGAGCCACGGAAGTCTGTGGCGATGGTATTGATAATGACTGTTCCGGTGGAGACTCGACCGGAAGTTCGAGAACCTACTACAAAGACGTAGACGGGGACGGATACGGGGATCCGACAAGCGCCACCACGGCCTGTTCGGCCCCGACCGGCTACGTCACGAACTACACTGACTGCAACGACAACAATGCAGCGATCCACCCAAACGCCATCGAAACCTGCAATGGCAAGGACGACGACTGCGACGGGCAGGTTGACGAGGGAATGACCTTCCGTGCCTACTACCGCGACGCGGATGGCGACGGGTATGGGAACCCCAACGTCACAACGGGGTCCACGTGTTCCGGTCAACCAGCCGGATACGTCACGAACTACACTGACTGCAATGATACCAACGCCGCTGTCCATCCCGGCGTTTACGAAACCTGCAACGAGACAGATGACGATTGTGACGGGTCGGTGGATGAGGGATTAACGTTCCGTTCCTATTATCGAGATGCGGATAACGACGGCTACGGAAATCCCAAAACGACCACCGGTTCAGTCTGTTCCGGTCAACCAGCCGGATACGTTACAAACAATACGGACTGCGACGATACCGACGCCGCGATCCATCCCGGCGTTTACGAAACCTGCAATGGCAAGGATGATGACTGCGACGGCGTGGTGGACGAAACGTTGACGTTCGGGACCTACTACCAGGATGCTGACAGTGACAACTATGGAAACTCAACGGTCACCACCGGTTTGACTTGCAACAAACCGGCTGGCTACGTCACCAGCAGCACCGATTGCAACGACAAAGATGCGTCCATCCATCCTGGTGTTTCTGAGACCTGTGACGGAGTGGACGAGGATTGCGATGGGCAGGTCGACGAGGGAATGACCTTCCGTGCCTACTACCGCGACGCGGACGGAGACGGGTACGGAGACCCGACGAAACCATCGGCAGCAACCTGTTTGCAACCGGCTGGCTACGTCACGAACTACACCGACTGCGACGATGCCAACGCGGCCGTCCATCCCTACGCCACGGAGGTCAAAAATGGCGTGGACGACGACTGCGATGGAAAGATTGACGAGTAAAACAAAACCGACCCTTCTGGCCGGTTTCTCAAAGGCGGGCTTTCATGCTCCGCCTTTTTTCATTCGTCTATTCCTCCCCTTTTTTATTCCACACTTGGCGTCTGACGACTCCCGCGAGACTTCCTTTTGAGCACCACCTTATACCGCGCCAACTCACGTTCCAAACCCGCGGCTGCAGCGGCAAATGCATCATCATCCACATGGCGTTTTTCCTCCAAAAGTCTGCGGGCGCGTTCCTTGGCTTCCTCAATCTTTTCGAGTTCGAGCTCTTCGACACGCTCAGCCGTATCCGCAAGAATCACGACCTGATTTTCCGGCCGCACTTCGAGAAAACCGGTCGAAACAGCAAGGAAGTGTTCTTCCCCGTCTTTCTTCAACCTCAATTCCCCGGCCCGTAAAGCAGAAACCAAAGGAATATGATGCGGAAGAATTGTCACCTCCCCGGTTTCCGTCATTACTGAAACCGAATCCACCTCGTCTTCATAAACAACACGTTCGGGGGTGACGATCCGTAATGAAAGTTTCATACTCGTGAGATTGCTTCGTCACTGCAAAGAAATAAACTCCTCGCAATGACAGATTTTTCTCTCTTCCCTAGGTTGTTTCAATAATTTCCTCAATACCCCCCTTCATATAGAAGGCCTGCTCCGAAACCTGGTCATGCTTCCCTTCCAAAATTTCCTTGAAGCCGCGCACTGTGTCCGCAAGACGTACGAACTTCCCCGGCCGACCGGTGAACGTCTCCGCAACCGAGCATGGCTGGGAGAGAAATTTTTGGATGCGGCGCGCGCGGGCCACGGTAAGCTTGTCCTCTTCGGAAAGTTCGTCCATGCCGAGAATCGCGATGATATCCTGCAGATCCTTATAACGCTGGAGAACTTTCTGAACACCACGTGCGACCTGATAGTGTTCATCGCCCACGATCTGCGGATCAAGAACGGTCGAAGAGGAATCAAGCGGGTCAACCGCCGGATAGATTCCGAGTTCGGAAAGCGACCGTGCGAGCACCACCGTGGAATCAAGGTGACCGAACGTGGTTGCCGGAGCCGGATCCGTCAGGTCGTCTGCCGGAACGTAGACAGCCTGGATGGACGTGATAGATCCTTTTTTTGTCGAGGTAATCCGCTCTTGAAGCGCGCCCATTTCCGTTGCAAGGTTCGGCTGATAACCCACTGCCGATGGAATACGTCCTAAAAGGGAGGAAACCTCGGAGCCGGCTTGGGTAAAACGAAAAATATTATCGATAAAAAGCAAAACGTCGCGCTCCTCGTCGTCGCGGAAATATTCCGCAAGAGCAAGACCTGTCAACGCAACACGCGCCCGCGCACCCGGAGGTTCATTCATTTGACCAAACACCAGGGCTGTCTTGGACAAAACGCCGGACTCCTTCATTTCCATGTAGAGATCATTGCCCTCGCGTGTACGCTCTCCCACGCCCGCGAACACAGAATAGCCGCCGTGCTCAGTTGCAATATTGTGGATGAGTTCCTGAATAAGGACCGTCTTCCCCACACCCGCACCACCAAAGAGACCCGTCTTCCCTCCTTTGAGAAAGGGACAAATAAGGTCAATAACTTTGATGCCTGTCTCAAAAATTTCAGAAACCGTCGATTGTTGGATGAATTCCGGAGCGGGTCGATGAATAGGATCGCGTCGCGAGTCGGAAAAAGCCGCCAGGCCGTCAATCGGCTCCCCGACCACGTCCATCATTCGACCGAGCGTTTCGGGACCGACCGGAACAGAAATAGGTGCGCCCGTTGCTGTCACCTCCTGTCCCCGAGCTAAACCGTCCGTGGACGTCATGGCAATGGTGCGAACAACGCCGTTGCCCACATGCTGGGCCACTTCAAGAACAAGATCAGACTTCCCCTCGCGCTTGATTGTCAAAGCTTCAAGAATAGAAGGAAGGGGCCCTTCTTTAAATCGGACATCAACAACGGGACCGATGATCTGAGAGATAATTCCTTTCATAGTTCTCCCTTTTAATTTCACGTTTCTAATGCGGCCTTGCCTCCGCTGATTTCGGCAATTTCGCGGGTAATACCGGCCTGGCGCATTTGATTATAAGCAAACGAAAGATTTTCGATCATCTCTGCGGCCGCGTCCGAGGCGCTGCGCATAGCCATCATACGCGCCGCGTGTTCCGAGGCGGCTGATTCGAGCACGGCCTGGTAGGTCAGGAGCGAAACCAGCCGTGGGAGCATCCGTTCAAGAACTTCCCGCGGGGATGGTTCAAAACAATATTCCGTTCTCCTTTCGGACGGCCTTTCTTCTTCCTTTTTTCCAACCTCGCCCAATCCGCCGATCCCGGACCCCGCGACAGGCAGCAGCTTGACGACGGTCGGCTTTTGCGAAAGGGCAGAAAAAAAGTCTGTGTAAGCCAGAAGGACGGACCCGTACGTTCCCTTCGTAAACTCCTCTGCCAAAAATCGCGAAAGTGGCAAAATGTCTTCGAAACGCGGGTGGTTCGTCATCCCTGTGAAACTGGCAATTACCGTTTTTCCGGCACGCCGTACGGCTTCGGCCCCCCGTTTTCCAACGGCCACAACATCGATTTCCCGTTCAGGAAACGCTCTGCGCATTTCACCTAAGGCTTTTCTCACCACGTTTGTATTAAATCCGCCAGCCAGGCCGCGATCCGATGTCAAAAGGACAACGAGAATCTTTCCTGTTTTTTCCCCTCCACGTCGCAAAAGCGGATGCAGCGAAGGATCTACCTCGCGGCTAACAGAACGAACCGTTTCCCAGGCCAGAGCCGCGTAAGGCCGGGAGGAAAGGACGGCCTGAACCGAGCGCCGCATCTTACTGGCTGCGACCAGTTCCATAGCCTTTGTTATTTTGCGGGTGTTCCGAACGGATTTAATCCTTCGGCGGATCAGCCGCGCACTCACTGCCATACGGTTCAAATGTTTGAGGAAGAAGTGGCCATGGAAGACGTTCGACGGGCCGCGTACGTTTCGATGGCTTGACGAAGATCAGAAATAACCTCATCTGAAAGATCACGTGTGGTCCGGATCACTTCCAAAACCTTCGGTGCCTCATCCTCGAGAAAGGTTTGAAACCCCTCTTCCCACACCTGAACCTCCTCAACCGGAATCCCATCGAGATACCCATGGATCGCGGCAAAGAGAATCGCTGTCTGTTTTTCAAACGGCATGGGGCGATACTGGGGCTGTTTCGTCACTTCGATAGCCCTCCGCCCACGCTCAATTTGGCGACGCGTCCCCTCATCCAGGTCTGTAGCGAATTGGGCAAACGCCTCAAGTTCGCGGAATTGGGCAAGATCAAGTCGTAGCTTAGAAGCCACCTTTTTCATGGCTTTTGTCTGGGCGGCGGAACCAACGCGCGACACCGAAAGGCCAACGTTCAAGGCGGGACGAATGCCGCGGTAAAAGAGATCCGTTTCTAGATAAATCTGGCCATCCGTAATGGAAATCACATTGGTTGGAATGTAGGCAGAAACATCACCAGCCTGCGTCTCAATGATCGGAAGGGCGGTCAACGAACCACCCCCGTTGGCCTCGTTGAGCCGGCAGGCGCGCTCGAGCAGCCGGGAATGCAGATAAAAAACATCACCCGGATAGGCTTCGCGCCCCGGAGGACGTCGAAGCAAAAGCGAAATCTCACGATAGGCCCAGGCATGCTTGGAAAGGTCATCATAGATAACCAAAACGTCTTCTCCTTTGGAGAGGAAGTATTCTCCGATGGCACAGCCGGCGTATGGGGCGATGAACGAAAGTGAAGCAGGATCCGAGGCACCGGCCACTACCACCGTTGTATATTTCATTGCACCAGCTTCCTGCAGACGCGCCACGATCTTGGCAACCTTGGATTCTTTCTGTCCAATGGCAACGTAGATACATTTTACGTTTTCCTCTTTCTGATGGAGGATGGCATCAATAGCCAACGCGGTTTTTCCAACCTGACGGTCGCCGATAATCAGTTCCCGCTGACCGCGGCCGATCGGAATAATGGCATCAATGGCTTTGATACCCGTGTGCAGCGGCACACTGACAGATTTGCGAGCCATGACGCCAGGCGCAATCTTCTCAATAGGTTCAAATCGGTCCGGACGGATCGCTGCCCCCCCATCTAACGGACGGCCAAGTGGATCGACGACCCGACCAATGACGGCATCGGAAACGGGAATGGAAAGAATGCGGCCGGTTGCCTTGACCGTGTCGCCTTCTTTGATTTTTGAAGAATCTCCAAGAATGATAGCTCCGACCGTGTCTTCCTCAAGGTTTAAAACAACGCCGAAAATGCCGTCTGAAAATTCCAACATTTCGGAGGCCTTCCCTTTTGAAAGGCCAGAAAGACGCGCCACGCCGTCGCCGACGGATAAAACCGTCCCGACCTGCTCTTCGGCTGGTTCGAGACGAAACGCCTCCAGCTGGGCGCGCAAGGCGCTTACGAGATCCTGTTTATGTGCCATACGTATTATGAATCACTGACCAAAGAGTCTCTCACGCTTCGAAGCGCTCCGGAAACGGATCCATCCATCCGTCGGTCATCCACCCGGACGACAGCGCCGCCGATCAGTGCCGGATCCACGGTCTCGTGCAAGGAGGCCGTGGGGATGGCGCTGGCGATGGCTTCACGCGCCTTTTCCGAGAGCGGATGGGCAGAGATGATGTCAACATCCGCGGCTCCGTACTGTTCCTTCCAGACACCGCTTAGAGCGCGCACGATTTCCGAAGTTCGGGAAAGATCCCCGCGTTCTTTCAAAAGTTGTGCCAAGGCCAACGCAAGGGTTGGAAGATCCGAAGGAGGAATTCCTTCTGCTGCCTGGATGTAAGCCCGCGCCCATTGTCTAGGGGTTCGCCTCATAGGGCCTTTTTGCTGCGGACACGGTTGCCTTTTGCTCCCGAAGACACCGGGACAGCAGCAACCAAGGCATCCGCCAAAAAAGTCTCGGCCAACGTCTGGGAACGAGGACGGTCCACGGAAGATCCGAGGACCTTGGCAGCAATCTCCACAGCAAGATCTGCCACTTCCTTCCTTGCTTCTTCAACCATCGCCCGCTTTTCCCTGGCAAGACTTACCCTTCCTTCTTGGACAAGAACGGCTACTTCCTGTTTGGCTTTTTCGATCATCTCCTGACTCCGAACTGCAGAAACGGTTTTCATTTCCTCTAGCAAGCGATGCGCTTCGACGCGCGCCGTATCCAGAACATCGACGCGTTCCTTTTCCAGATGGAAAAGCCTTTCTTCCACCTCTTTTCCCTGTTGCAGCTGTTTTTCAACAGCTGCGGATCGGCGGTCCAACATGACAACAATGGGCTTGTAAATCCACTTCCAAAAAACGAAAAGCACGACAATAAAATTGATCGCCTGAGCGAAAAAAAGTTTCCCGTTGATCCCAAGCGCGGCAATTCCTCCAACGGATTCAGCGGCCTGGGCGCCTTCTTGAATCATGGCTGCTTCCACGGACATAAAGGGAAATTTTATCCTCGTTTTCTGCTCTCCACCGGGCCACAGGCGATGCGATCGCCTGTTCGTCCAGCGGCCAGCTGAAAAATCTTACCTTTAGGACTTTCTCTTTTGGATGCAGAACGAGGAGAAATCGAGGCTTTTTGTGAGCTGTACTTGTTGGTACAGCGAATCAAAAAACGGAGATTTCGACCTGCCTACCGGCAGGCAGGCAAAGTTATGCGCCAAAGGAGGAAGTTCTAATTTTAAAGCACGAACTGAATGATGAGGGCCACCACAAGCGAATAAATGGCAATAGCCTCGGCAAAAGCCATCCCAAGCAGCATGGGGACGAGCAAACGACCTGCGGCTTCCGGATTGCGCCCAACGCTCTCCATAGCCTTCGCGCCGATAAGACCGATCGCAAGCGATGGCATAATTCCCCCGATAGCAATGGCACCGGCGCTCCCCAAAATTTTGATGATTTCAGGAGACATAACGAAAAAAAGTAAGAATTAGGACATTCTCCTTTGGAGGCAGAACAAGTCATGCGCCAGAGGAGAACGTTCTAAAATGATTAAGCAGCGAATGCCCCTGTCAAACAGGAGCCCGCGTCGCTCAACCAGAAGCGTGAACGGGAGACGGATGCCCTTCTTCTTCGGATTCCCCGTGGCTTTCTGTCATGGATTTCAAAAAAACCAAAACGAGCATAGAAAAAACGGTTGCCTGAATCACACCGACCAAGAGTTCCAAAAAAAGAAACGGAAGAGGGACAACCAATGATGCCAAACTATAGATAACCGTCAACAGCACCTCGCCTGCAAAAACATTTCCAAACAATCGAAGAGCCAGGGATAATGTTTTGGCGGCCTCGCTTGACATCTCGATAAGACCCACGAAAAACTCTACAACAGCAACCAGAACCGCTACTGGACCCTTTCGAAACGCGCGAATGATCCCGCGAACATTAACAAACTTGCTTGCATGGCTCGCGGCTCCCACGGCCAAGATGCCAAAAATATGCGTGGCAATAATCGAAAGAGCGGCAATGGCAAGCGTAAAATTCAAATCGCTTGTGGCCGGACGAAAAAGAGGGATGAGTTCGCGTACACCTTTGTGCATTTCAAAAAAACCAATAGAACCGACCCCAGGAAACAGACCCAGCCAATTGGAAAGCAGGATAAAGAAAAAAAGCGCCCCACATAGAGGGAAGAACCTCCGTGCCCGTTCGCGGTCGCCGGTTACCTTTTGAACCTCTTGCAAAAGAAACTCCACGAGCCAATCAAAAAATCCGACCACGCCTTTCGGAACCAGCGCAATCCGACGCCGAATCAGCCATCCTACGACAAGAAAAAGGCCGAGGCCGACCCAGGCATTCACAAGAGAATTCGTCACGGAAAATCCCCAGATTTCAAAAACAGGTTCGGCAGCCACGGAAATCATCATACATTACGGCTTTTTGGAAAGACGCTCGAATTCTTGTGCATAGGCCACGGCTTTCCGACGGATCCAGAGCCAACTCGCCGCAAACGAGACAGCGAGGCAGACAAAAAGCCCCCACGGCCGCGTCCCTAACCAACGATCGACCCCTATTCCTAAAAAGAGACCCAGGACAGCTGGCGCCGCAAGCGTCACACCGAATTCGCCGAAAATACGAAAGGCTAATCGGTAAAAACGCGCGTCGTTTGAAGACGTCTGAGGCGTCCCTTTTGACTTTTCCACAGCCATAATGCGTGAACAGCATAACGGAAAAAAAAGACCGGGTCAAGACGCACGGACGTATTTGTCCAAATCACTCTTTTTTCCTTTGACGCCCCGGTCTTCGAATGATACGCTTCAAAAAGATTGATTTCTTTTTTGTTTCTTCTCCTATGAGTTTCACTGAAGAACACGCCCCACATCAGGCCCAGGTCGGACAGCTTGCCCCGCCCTTTGAAACGGAGGGTGTAACCGGAACAGGCGAATTCAAAACTTTCCGCCTGGAGGATTATCAAGGCAAATGGGTGGTTCTCTTCTTCTACCCCCTTGATTTCAGCTTTGTCTGTCCAACGGAAATCACGGGATTTTCAAAACGAATGGAGGAATTTCAAAAACTGGACGCCGTCGTATTCGGCTGTTCTACCGATTCGGTCCACTCCCATCGAGCGTGGCTCAAAGATCTCGGTGAACTCCGTTACCCTCTCCTTTCGGACACCAGCCATTCCATTTCCTGCGATTACGGCGTCCTTATTGAAGAAAAAGGTCTTGCTCTACGCGGAACGTTCATTATCGATCCTGATGGTGTGCTTCGATACGCTCTCTACCACGACATGAGCATTGGCCGATCGGTAAGCGAAACCCTCCGCGTTATTCATGCTCTCCAAAGCGGAGATCTCTGTCCCGTGGAGTGGCAGCCGGGTGATAAAACCTTGGGAAAAGCCTAAACCTTCTCTTTTTTTTCGTAGCCGAAATGATAGCGAAAACCCTGATGACGGACAGGGCCCAGGGTCATGATGTGAAGCTCGCCGAGCGCATATTTGAGAGCAATACCAAGCCGACCGTCGCGATCGAAACGTCGAATGGAAACGTGAATCTTCGGAGAATTGAGATAACCGAACCTTCCGATCTTTCGACATCGTTGCGCATAATCATGATCCTCGCAAAACACAACGGATTCATCAAAACCCCCCAGACGTTCGTGAAATTTTTTGCGCGCAAAAATACAAAAACCCGGCGCATGAGCCCGAAGCGGTTCCAAAAATCGACAATAGTGATTGTAAAACGTGTGAAAAGCGCGGTCGACCACACGGTCGGAAAGCGGCACGACATCGCAGCTTGCGAAATCCAGTCCGCGCTCCCGCATTTCCGCGGCTGCCTTTTCAAGGAACCGCGGGTCCTCAAGTTGGACGTCCGCATCCAAAAAGAGAAGAACATCTCCCTGGGTTGCCTCAGCTCCGCGATTGCGCCCAGGCCCTGGCAGCCCCCCCTCGACAATTTTGCACCCAAACGCACGGGCTATTTCCCGCGTGCGGTCTTCGGATCCGGCATCGGCAACAATCACTTCCCTTGGCGCAAGTGTTTGGCGCCGGATGCTTTCTAAAAGCCCGGGGAGATATTCCTCTTCATTTTTTGTAATGATGACAATAGAAAACATAACCTTTTTAGGACGTTCTCCTTTTACTCTACGCTGTTTTCTGAGACAGGACAAACAGGGCAATCCCCGCCGCCACGGAAACATTGAGCGACCGCTTGCACCCAGGCATCGGAATCTCAACCAACGCATCCAAAGAAGACCGAAGGGGATCTTCAATCCCCTCCACTTCGCTTCCGAGGACGAGAGCAAGTCTTTCCGCCCCGGAATGATGGAAAGAGTTGATAGGCAACGTTCCCTTTCCTGTTTCCAATCCAATGATAGAATACCCGTCAGCACGCAAGGTGCGCACGGTCTCAAAAACGTCCTCTGTCCACGTCCAGGGAACGCGCGATTCTGATCCTAAAGCCGTCTTGGCGATTTCCTTGCGCGGCGGAGTTCCTGTAAAACCCGTGAGCCAAATCCGTTCCACGCCAAACGCGTCCGCACTCCGAAAAAGGGAGCCGACATTGTGAAGCGAACGAATATTGTGAGCGATAACAACCATATGGGATCTTCTTTGCATCAATGTCTTGAAGGGGCTGTTTCCGCGGTGGCAACCGACGGAAGTGGCATTATTGAACGTCCGGGGAGAAAATCCGTCTTCGTCTTTCGAACGATCCCGGGAGAAACCGTACGCGTTCAAACCCGCCGAAAAATAAGTGACGGCATTCAGGCAGACCTCCTTCAGATTCTAAAGACTTCCCCGCACCGCGTCGAGATGCCTTGTCCCCACGCGACTGTTTGCGGCGGCTGCAAGTGGCAGCACATGGCGTATTCTTTCCAGACTTCCCTGAAAAATTCCCTCCTGCTCAAGGCGTTTGCCCAAGAAAAAATCGACCTTCCACTCAAAGGCGTCGAACCGTGTCCGGATCTTTTTTTCTTTCGCAACCGGATGGATTATGTTTTTGATACAGATGGACGTCTTGGCCTCAAGGAACCAGGACGGTGGTGGTCGGTCATCGACCTTTCCACCTGCCTTCTCCTTTCAAAAAAAACAGCGGAAATTTTACAACGTATCCGAAATTGGACGCGAGGAACAGGCCTTCCTTTTTGGAATAATAAAACGTACGAAGGATTCTTCCGCTATCTCGTCATCCGTGAAGGAAAAAACACAGGACAGCGTCTTGTTCTGGTCACGACAAGCACCCCTCCTGATTCGGTATCAACGCAAAAAATCATGGAAGAACTCCCGACCGTCCTGGGCGATCTTGCAACGTCCGTTCTCTGGGGCGTTAATCCACACATCACGGATCTTTCGATTCCGGAAACGATTTCTCCGCTTGCCGGAAAACCCTATCTTGAGGAAGAGATCAACGGCCTGCGCTATCGGATTGCTCCGGGTAGTTTTTTTCAAACGAATACGCGCATGGCCGCGCGACTCCAACAAACGGTCAAAGAATTCTGCCAACCGCTGGAAGAAAAATCCATCGTCGATCTCTATTGCGGGGCCGGGTTCCTCACCTGTTCCCTGTCAGGCGCACGGAGGCTCGTTGGCGTAGAAATCGATCCGCTCGCTATTGAAGCGGCAAAAGAAAACGCGAATCTGAACGGAATAACCGCGGAGTTCCATGCGGAAAAATCCGAAGCGTATGATTGGACATCCGCCTGTCCTCAAACCGTCATCCTGGATCCGCCGCGCTCTGGACTCCATCCGGATGTGATCAAAACGCTGCGGCGGGTCGTCCCTGCTTCCATTGTTTATGTTTCCTGTAATTACCAACGTTGCGCCCAAGAACTTCCGCTCCTGCTCGACCGTTACCGCCTTACCAAAGCCCATGCATTGGATCTGTTTCCGCACACGCCGCATGTGGAACTTGTTCTTTTGTTAGAAAGAATGTAAGATTTTTTTCTTATGAATCCTCTTTCGCTTCCAACGAAAAAAAAATCCGGATTTGTCGTGCTATTCGGACGCAGCAATGTGGGAAAATCTACGCTTTTAAACGCGCTCGTAGGAAGCAAAATCGCCATCACCACACCCAAGCCCCAGACGACCCGCAAACCAATCCAGGGTGTTGTTTCGGATCCAGAAGGACAGATTGTCTTCGTGGACACGCCGGGCATTTTCAAGCAGGCGCGCGATTCCCTTTCAAAAAAACTGTTGGAATTCGTCCGTCAATCCCTTTCTGGTATCGATGCCCTGGTCTATGTCGCGGATCCGACCCGTTCCATCGGACCGGAGGAAAGATTCGCCTTGAACCTAGCCGAAACCCTTTCCCAGCCAAAAATCCTTGTCATTAACAAGACAGACTTGCGGGAGCGAGAAATGCCCTATCTGGAAGACGATCGGGCGCTGGCCGACCGTTTTGATGAAGTTTTTGAAATCTCAGCCAAAACAGGAAAAAATTTAAATCTGCTCAAAGCCGCTATTTTTGAACGGCTTCCAGAAGGCGAGCCGTTCTATCCAGAAGGCCAGCTCACTAACATGCCAAACAAGGAATGGCTTGCTGAACTTATACGAGAAAAACTGTTCCTGCGGCTGCGGCAGGAGCTTCCCTATAACCTCCACGTTGTTGTCGATGAAATGGATCATCGGGAAAACGGCATGTTGTATATTCAAGCTCGCATCTTGGTCACGTCGGATCGCTATAAAAAAATGGTCATTGGTGCCGGTGGCCGTGGCATCAAAGAAATCGGTCAGTCCGCGCGGCGCGAACTCGAAGCTGTCACGAGCGGTCCTGTCTATCTCGACCTCATGGTGGAGACGAATCCACATTGGATTGATTTGGTGGAATAAAAATCCGGGTCTGAGTTCAGAACCCGGAAGTCGCGTCTGTGCTTGAAGGCGCTCAGGAAGTCGCCCTCTCTTTGAGTCTCTCCAGAATTTCCCCTGGAGTATAACCCGCTATATCTGCCAACTCCTGAATCAGATCGAAAATAGCACCCCCTTGAATATCCAGATATCCATCAATCTGGCGCTTGACCTCATCAATGCGAGCTTTAAAGCGAAAGACTCCGTCCCCCAAACTCTGAATCTCTTCTTCAAGGCAAGAGATTCTGCTTTTGAGTTTCTCGTCCTCTTCCACCAGCACCACGATTTGCTCTCTGAGCTTTTGCTGCTCTTTTGAAATCGCCCCTCGTCGCTCTATCGCTTCATTTCCAGAGTCATAAATTTCTCTCTGTTTCTCTTCGAGACCAGCCTTTTCAGACTCCAGCCTCTTGATCTCGACGCGAAGGGCGGTGATGTCAACTTTCACAACAGCAGAAGGCTGTTCCGACCGCAACGGGGGTTTCTCAGCGGTTGATTCTTTGGAACCCACGGTCGAAGAGGACGCTGGCGGAGGAACCACCGGACAATGTCGCTCATGGACCTCCATGACCTCTTTGTAGATCCGTGGATCGATCTTCCAAACCCCGCTGTCGACTCCATTAGGATTTTCTCCAACGGACTCAAACAGGTGAATCTGGAGTCCAATCTGAATCAACCCCGACCTGGCATCTGAATCAAGAGGGAATTCACCAGGAAACCGGAATTCTCCGTTCCCTGTTACTTTTTCCCTACAAACTGGATCGCAGAGAAGAGGGATGGCTGCCCGTTGGTCCTCGGAAAGCTGTTCGTAAAAATCCTCTACCGTGAGAAAGCCTTGTCGCTGAGGATCTTTCTCAGAAGCGACGACGAATTCTGTCTCAGGAGGAAAACCATACCTTCCTTTTCCTTCGAGTTTCAGGAGAAGCCCAACTTTTACCATTGGTATGAGCGAGACGACTGCGACATCTCTGTTTTGGTACTCCATGGATGCGGCAACCTTATCCGTAATTACCGCTGTCGAAAAGGGTCTCCCACCTGTTAACTCTCTCAGGATTTCTACCTTTTCTCCGAGACTCATTGACGCTTTTCCAACGGAAGTCTGAGTTTGTAGTTTTCTCTGAAATTCCTCCAGCGTCATATTCGAGGGTTTGAATAACCGGCCGCGGAAACAGGTTGAATTATCCATACCTTTCGGCTGGACGATAATCAAGAAGCCAATCCCTGCATCCAACGGATTTCGAATTGCGAACACTTTCCGATTTGGGCTTCCCTTTTCGTGTCCAGTGAGAACGAGTTTGATCTCGGCGTGAGGGATTATTCCCGCTCCTTCCAGTATTCCTTCAACGACCAGCTGTATAGCCGCTATTTGACGATCATCGATGCCTCTGAGCGCTCTTTCGACTTTCATTCTCCATCTCCTCTTTTTGATTGTCACAGACCTTTTCATCCAAAAAACCCGGATGAAACCATCCGTACCTCATCAGAAAAAAGAAAAAATGTCAATGATTCTCCAACAAAAAAGACCCGGGGGTTACCAAAAGGCAACGATCCGGGCCAAAGAAAAACGGTCAGATGGATCGACCATATCCGCGAACAAGCTCACCAAACGCTTTTTCTCCAGGAGAGGATGGGTTCTGGAGAGCAGAAAGGGAAAAACCGATCGACCTGCGATGACCGAACAACCAGGAGTCCCAACGTTTGGAAAAACCTTCCTGTACACGTAGGTATTTCAGGACAGCAAAGAGAACCTCTACCTGCTTGGCAGACAGATCCCGAAGCAGGATGCTGGTATTGAAAGGATCCAGCTCAAAGAAGTTCTCAACACGCTCTTTTTTAGGCATTTCTACCCAGACCGTCCCCATCTTTCCGGCGGAAAAACGACTGGATTCGCGAAGGAGCCGCTTCCAATCGTTTTTGGTGAGCGATCCCTTCACACACGGAAGGATCACGGCAAAGAGGTCCTGATCCCATTCAACCTTCTCAAGATCGTCCACTTTCCATGCAACGAATTGAGCGATGAAAAGAACCTCGGCTCTCCATCCCTGATTTTCCACAATCGAAGCCTCAGCTGCGAGGCGAAAGAGAAGGGCGGGAGATATGGCTGACCAGTCTATCTTTTCCCTAAAACGAATCCAATCCTTGATTTCCTCGTTGCTTGTTCCTCGCAGGATTTTCCAAATCCCGATCAGAGCTTTTGAAGCTCGCTCCAAGGCTTCTTCTCCTCGGATGTCCTTGAGAAGGCCTCTAACATTCACGTTGGGGAAAACCTCCGCGCGGTTTTTTTCAGGCCAATGATGGAACCCCTCCAGAATCTTCGCCAATTCCCCCAAGGATTTCACCTTGGGAACAAGCTCCCAGGCCCTGTCCCGAACAGCCTGCTCTTCCCTCAGACGGACAGAGACGGAAGACTTGAATGTAAAGACAAAAAGCCGTGACCGCCAAAAGCGATCTACTTCAACTTCTTGCACAGCCTCGGGCTCAGCAACATAGTGGAAGTAGAATTCCCTAACGTCGCTTGTGAACCGGGAAAAATAGAGACCCACAGCTTGGAGAATTTCTTCGACTTCTTCTGCTGACGGAGACAAGAACAGACCGCCCCTTGAGACAAAGGCCCTTGTATCTTTTTCTGCCTTTGCCATAGCCTCAGCGAGATCTTCCGGTTCAAACATCACTCGTTCCAGGAGTTCTTCCAAAATGGGCGGATCAAGATAGAACAGAAGTTCAACCGGAGGTGCAGAACGAGTGGAAGAAATCGATTCTCCGATCGAACGGTGAAAGCCGATCCAGGCCCGGCAGGCCAAGGTTGTCAAAAAAGGGCGTATCAAGCCCCCATTTCCTGGTTTTTCTCGTGAAGGACGTTTGAACCATTCTGTTGCGAAACCCGTCACCCCACCTTTTCCGAGAATCGCCCCCCACCGAACCTTCTCTCCGATTCGGATCACTGTTTCCGTTTCCCGAAGGAAAGAAAGATAGACCTCCTCCAATTCTTCTCGCGAAGCCGGAGGGAGCCCGTGACCGTCACAGATGTCTCCGTTGGCCCAGCGCCGAATCTTTTCCTCATCAGGTGGATCGAGGGAGCCGAAAAAAGATCGCCTCTCTATTCCAAGACGAAAAACCACCCTTTTGAGAAGACCTTCCGCTGGCTCACGAACCTCTTCCTCAAGAGTCTTTTCTCCAAGGGCAAATGCGATAGGTAGCTTTCCTTTGGAAAGGATTGCGGCTGCTTTTTCAACGTTTCCTTGTGTGGCCCAATCCAATCCCAGGTTCACACTTGAAACAACTGTTGCGAACGCGCGCCATTGATTCGCTTCATCCGCTGCATCGACCCCCCATCTCACGAGGAGGAGGCTGACAAGATCGAAGGTCGCTTCTGCCAGATTCAATTCCGTTCCTTCGTCTCTCAGTCCCTGCAGGGCCGCATAAAGCAGCCGGGATTTTCGTCGCGCTTCTTCGCGAAGATCGCGGCGCACCAAATCCATTCCCGTTGCCATGAGAATCTCCTTCTCTTTTTTTGTTTTGAAAGACCTTTCCCTCTCATGAAAAAATCCATGGGAGGTTTTCTTCTGAAGAAAAACGCGTTCTCTTCAAGAGAAAATTTCGCACGACCATCGAAGGCGGCCGTGCGAAAAAGAAGTGGGGGGGTCGAGCACAGCTCAGGAGATCAGATCCTTGAGGAGGGCCAATCGGGTGCCAGAATGTTGCTGACTCCCAGCAGCAGCCGCGCGCTCCTGGACGATGGCGCGCAGAACCTCCTTCTCCTGCACAGCAGCCGCAAGCACTTCACGACTGTATCCGGTCAGGATATCGATGACCGCGTCCTGGGCCTCCTCGAGCGTCATCTCATTAGCCTGTTCCAGAGCCATGTCAAAAAACTCACGACCGAAACCCACCCCAAGCCGTTCGAAATCCTCTCCCTCAAGGTCGACGACCCCTTCTGCCTGGCATCGGAGGATGAAGGCGAGCAAAGCCGCAATTTCATCCGCGTTGTTACTCAGAATCTCCTCGACCATCGGGTGATCTATACACCCCAGGAGGTAGGTATAAACGCGTTCCGCGCTTACTCGATCCTGCCCCTCTCCCCACACGCTGACCTGTGCCGACGACGATTGGCACCTTTCGATGATAAGGAGAGGCGTGATCACCACCAGATCCATGGCAATGGTCCCGACAATCAAACCGGGAGGAAGCGCGGAAAAGACCGGGATGTCCTCCCCACCCTTGATGAGAGCGTGGAAGGCTACGGCCCGCTGCGTCGGCCCCATCTCCTCCAAAGCACGAGTCAATGAGGTTTGATTCATTCCTCCCCATGTCTTGAGGAATACAGGAACCGAGACAGTTCCAGAACCAACGTTCATGAGGTCGCTCATGCATCTCCCCTTTCTTTCTTCAATTTCCCAAGCTACAAACACTAAACTCGATAAGAGATTAATGGAAATGGACAATTTGTCAAATTTTTTCAAAAACCAAAAAATATTTTGGGTCACTGATCATTTGCTCCTATCAAACAAGCGACCTACAATAAAGACCATAAATTGAAACAGATAATCCCAACAAACTTTATGACTCTTTTTGATACCGACCCGGAAATCGCCACAGCCCTTCAATCAGAACTCAGACGCCAACAGGACGGTTTGGAAATGATTCCATCAGAAAATTACGTTTCGCCAGCGGTTCTCGAAGCCTTGGGAAGCATTGCCACCAACAAGTATTCGGAAGGATTCCCTGGAAAACGTTACTACGGCGGCAACGAATATATTGATCAGATCGAACAACTGGCCAAAGAGCGCGCCAAAACCCTTTTTGGTGTTTCCCATGCGAATGTCCAACCGTATTCAGGGTCTCCGGCCAACCAAGCCGTTTGCTTTGCCCTGCTTGAACCCGGAGAAAAACTCATGGGGCTGCATCTCACTTACGGAGGGCATCTCACCCACGGATGGAAGGTCAACTTCTCCGGCCGCTACTACGAAGCGGTCCAATACACGACTGGAGCAGACGGTTGGCTTGATTACGACGCGCTCGCGCGCCAGGTTTTGCAGGAACACCCAAAACTCCTCTTTGTCGGAGCCACGGCTTATCCGCGCCTCTTCGATTGGAAGCGCCTCCGGGAAATAGCCGATACAACCGAAACCTTTCTCGTGGCGGATATTTCCCATATTGCCGGCTTGATCGTGGGCAGGGTTCATCCTTCTCCGGTCGGCTATGCAGACGTCATCACAACAACAACACATAAAACTCTGCGAGGTCCGCGCGGCGCCATGATCCTGTGCAACGGCGAACCATCGGAACCCATGAAGGCACCATTGGAAAAATCCCGTCGCTTCCTTCCAACCCTCGTAGATCGCGCCGTGTTTCCGGGCCTTCAGGGTGGACCGCATAACCACCAGACAGCGGCCGTTGCTGTGACTCTTCGCGAAGCCGCTCAACCGGAATTCAAAGAATACGCCGCTCAGGTCGTAAAAAATGCAAAATCGCTTGCCGAAGGTCTTACCGCACTCGGATACACTCTTGTCACTGGTGGAACAGACAACCACCTGCTCCTTGTTGATCTCACCAAAAAAAATGTTACGGGAGCAGAAGCCGAACGCACCCTGGACCAAGCCGGCATCACGGTCAACAAAAACACGATTCCCAATGATCCGCGCAAGCCCTATGACCCGTCCGGTATTCGTTTGGGAACACCGCCTCTCACCACCCGTGGTATGAAAGAAGAAGAGATGCGACAAATCGCAACCTGGATTGATGAAGCCCTGTCTGTTCGTGCCGATGCAACCGCACTCACACGAATTCGAGAACATGTCCGCGAGATGACACAACGATTTCCGATTTATAAGGATATTCTGTATCTACCAAAAAATCTTTCTCTCTCTCAATAGTGTCTATTGACTTACAACACCTTGCTCGGGCATCGCGGGTCGGATTTGAATGATCGTCGCCGTGATGCTCCCGTCCGTGTTGGTCGTGCCAGTCGACATGATCTGTCCGCCGACCGTGATGTCTGAAGTTGCACCCGCGACAGACTTCGTGATTTCCGTCGAGGCGGAAAAGAAAATGATTTTCGAACCGCCGTCAGGCAATTTCACGGTCACGCTTTGATCGTCCATCGAAAGTACCTCGCCGGCCGTAAATCCACCACCGCCCCGCATTCCGCCAGTCATCCTTCCCGGGGTTGGACCAGCTCCGCCTGGGAAGCCTCCCGGACCACCAGAGAAACCGCTTGGGATGGAAGATTTGCTCTTGGCATAAATCATGCCGCCGTAGAATGCCCCTGAGGCGAGAAGGATCGCGCCGAGAATGAGAGGTGCAATATATTTTTTCATATACGTATCGATTAGATTTTTTAAATCTTATTCGTATCGTAAGGCGACGATCGGATTGAGACTGGCGGCTCGTCGTGCCGGGTAGTACCCAAAGATAATGCCGATTCCCGCGGAGACCCCGAACGCAAGCGCGATGGACGCGACGGAAACCGTTGTTTGAATGATTCCGAGCATGGATACACCGACAGAGATGCCGATTCCCAACCCCACCCCGATCGTCCCGCCAATTAAGGTCAACACGACCGCCTCCATCAAGAATTGCTGATTGATCTCCTTCCGTTTCGCGCCGATCGCCTTGCGAAGCCCGATCTCCTTCGTGCGCTCCGTTACCGTCGTCAACATCATATTCATGATGCCGATTCCGCCGACCAGGAGCGAAATGCCGGCGACCGCGGCAAGCAAGGTAGTGAACGTCCCGGTAACGCTTGAGGCGGTGGACACGATGTCCGCCTGGTTCAGGGTGCTGAAATCCGCGGCCGCTGGGTCGCTGATGTGATGGCGTTCGAGGAGAAGGTTCGTGATTTCCGTCTGCAATTCCGTCATACTGTCGGAATCCGCCGCCTGTACGCTGATGGTCGATACGTATTCATTCCCCGCAAAATAGCGCTGCGCCGTGCCTAGAGGAATAAAAATCCTGTCGTCCTGGCTGCCGAATCCACTTCCACCTTTTGCGGTCGTCACCCCGATCACGGTGAACTGAATCCCATTGATACGAATCGTCTCACCGAGCGCATCCGCCCCTTCTCCAAAAAGATCGTCACGAGTCGTCGGACCCAGCACGGCCACCTTCGCGAGACTCTTCGATTGTTGATCGGAGACGAATACTCCTCCTTCGACACTGACGTTACGAACGGACGGATACGCCGCCGTCGTGCCGACGATGGATGTATTCGTATTCGTTCCTTTCGCCGTGACTTGATAGCGGGAGCTTACTTCCGGCGCGACGGCAATGGCGAGTGACACTTCTTCCGCAATGGCGTCCGCATCGGCTAGTGTCAGTGACTGTGCCGAGCCTCGACCGGAGCTCACCCCGCCACCGAACGTCCGCTGCGCTCCTGGTGTCACCTGGATGAGGTTCGCGCCGATGGACTCGATGCTCGACTGGATGGAGCTTTGCGCCCCCTGGCCGATGGATACCATGGCGATGACGGAGCTAATCCCAATCACAATCCCGAGCATAGTTAGCCCCGACCGCGCCTTGTTGGCGGAGAGCGCCAGCAGTGTTTCCTCGAAGAGATCAGTTACTTTCATACGTCATGAGGGGCATGCTTTTTGTTGTGCGTTTTCGTATCACTGACGATCCGTCCGTCCTTCACGAAGATGATCCGGTCCGCGTGCTCGGCCACCTCCTGCTCGTGGGTGATGAGGATCACCGTACACTTGTGCTCTAGGTTCAACCGCTGAAAGGTGCCGAGCACGATTTCACCGGTCTTCGAGTCAAGGTTGCCTGTCGGCTCGTCGGCCAGGATGAGCGTTGGATCATTCACGAGAGCGCGGGCGATGGCCACGCGCTGGATCTGTCCGCCAGACAACTGGTTCGAAAGATGATTGAAGTGCGACTCGTCGAGCCCTGCGGCCTTGAGGGCGGCTTTGGCCTTCTTCTCGCGCTTTTCTTTGTTCATGTCCTCATAGATGAGTGGCAAGGTCACGTTGCGAAGGACGGTCGCCCGAGGCAGAAGGTTGAAGGACTGAAAAACGAATCCGATATGCTCGCGGCGGATGTCCGCGAGCGCATCCTCACTCAAAGTCGCCACATCCTTGCCGTTCAACAAATAGGTGCCACTCGTTGGAGTATCCAAGGCGCCGAGAAGATGCATCAGGGTCGATTTTCCCGAACCAGACGGCCCCATGATCGCCACGAACTCGCCGTCCGTGATGGTGAAGCTCGCTCCACGAAGAGCCTGGAATGATCCGGCGCCAGTTACATATGTTTTGGTTAAATCTTTGACTTCGATCATAGGCTAGCGTGCAAAGTTTGTGCGTCCGCCACCCGGCGGGCCGCCAAACAGACTTGGGGTGGTCGAGGTCGGGCTCGAGCTTGTCGCTGTGCTGGTGATCGTGCGGATAACGACCTGGTCGTCCTCTTTCAACCCCGAGGTGATTTCCGTCTCGGTGTCATTGGAAAGACCGACCTTGACTTGAACTTGACGAGGAGGGGTTAAAGACGTGATGCCCTGAACACCTGGCTCCGTTGCCTCCGGATGATCAAGTACTTCGACGTAACTTACGTCGCCTTCCGACTTCACAGCACTGCTTGCGACCACAAGGACATCTTGTTTCACCTCGGTAATGATCGCAGCCGTCACGCTCATCCCAGAGAGGACACGTTCATCCTGGGTATCAAAGGTGATAAGGACGTTGTAGCTGACCACGCCCTGGGAAACCGTGCCAATGATATCTACATCAGCCACTTCTCCCGTGATTGACAGATCCTCAATGGCATCGAAGGTGAGGGTTGTCTTGTCTCCTACGTCCACCTTGGCGACGTCAACTTCGTTCAGGGCAACGGTGGCCGTCAGTTGATTGGTCACAATGGTGGCGAGGGCAGTCCCAGAGGACGCACTCTCACCACGATGGAGCACGATACCAGCCACCTTGCCCCCGATCGGGGCGCGGACGGTGTACTTTGCAAGCTCTTCATACGCGTCGTTCAGGGTGTTGCGACGCGCCTGTCGTGTGATCTCCGCTGAACGGAGATCGCTGTTGTCCGCTCCTGCCTCAAGATCTGCCAACTGTTGCCTCTTTTCTGCCACATCTTCCACTGCTGCCGCTACGTCGTCCGCGTCCGCACCGTCGAGGAGATCCGTTAAATCTGCCTGCGCGGTCGCGAGGGTGGCCTCGGCGCTTTCAACGGAGTCTTCAGCATTTTGAACATCATAGGGTGCACTGAGATTGGTATTTACAATGGTGTCGTCTGCCGACTGCAATGTCGGAAGGTCGCCGTTGACAGTGTTTATGTCCGCCGGGATGACGACAATCATCTCGTCGATATGATCCTTAATCGCTGATTTCTCGTATCCTTCTTCTTGGATTTTATTGAGGAGTGTTTGGACATCATTCAGGGTGTTTGCTATGTCTTTTACTGTCGTGAGTGTACTGGAAATGAGTGCGGACTTTGTATCAGTATCACTGTCGTGGCTTGATGCACGATAAGCCGCCAAAGCGGAATCGTATGAATTCTGTGCGGCGTAATAATTGATGAGTAAACCGTCCGTGTATGCCGATCCAGCGAGAAGATCGTAGTACCCGATGTATTCCTCCTCATCATTGGTTGTTCCGATGAAATCTGCAAGGTCATCCATGACGCCGGACAGTTCGGTGAACGCTTCCGAAACCGCGTTATAGCCATCCTCGGAAGCCGCGATCAGGTCCTGTGCGGCTGTCGTCTGTGTCTCCTCCAAGTTACGATTGGCTTGATCCAGGGATCGCTCGGCAGAAGCGATGGCATTCTGTGCATCCTGGATCTCCTTATCGGTTGCACCATTTTGTAGGTCTGTGAGCGTACGCTCTGCCTGCGCCAAGGCGTTCTGTGCTTGAAGAACGGACAGGACATCAGCCGAAGCCGACAGATCCTCATAGGAAAGTTGGGCGCTCTCGAGGTTCAGCTGCGCGTCACGGACGGCCTTGTGGGCATCCGCCGAATCAAGAACCGCAATAACATCACTCTCTTGAACTTCCTGGCCGTTCTTGACCACAATCTGTGTTACCTTGCCTGACACTTCCGGTTTCACCTCTACCTCCGCTTCGCCTTGTACCTGTCCGGTGCCGGTCACAGAGGTCATCAGCGTGGCCCGTTCCACACTTGAGAGAACATAGCGTGTTTCTGTACTTCCTGAAGATCGGGCTTGAACGATCCAAATGCCAGAACCAACTAAAAAAATCATGATTAATACTGATGTCTTTTTATACGTGCGGATGGCATTCCAGATCCATTTCATAAGTAATTGTTACGTTGTGGACAGTCTAGAGAAATGGCCGTGAAGAAAGGATGAAGACATATGAAGAAAAAAGACCGTCCCGTCAGGGTACGATCTTTTTCTTTAGCGACGGGTTATTGGCCAACCTGGTTCGAACCTTCCATTCGGCTATGCCCACCGAAACCCCGATGCATCGGACCATCTTTCATCCCGAAACCACCACGCATTCCGCCATTCAGAAACGGATGAAACTCGTTTAACGGGATATCGTTTTTCTCTGCCCATTGTTTAAGGTCATTCATCTGCGTCTTCATTGCTGCACGACGATCATCCTCGTTCATGCTAGCAAAGCTCTCCATTGAGTCCTTTAACTCTTGACGCTTGGCAGTTATGACGTCCACCTGCGCCTGAGTAATCTTGCCGTCGGCAACAGCCTGAGTTAATGTCTCAGCCTCGCGATTAGCGATACTGGATTCCATCTGCTGACGCTGTTCGTCGAACACTGCCTGTACATCAGCCACCTTGAGGTTGAATTTCGCGGCAATAGCTTCAACCAACCCGCTCATGCCGCTATTATGATTTGCCTGAGCGGCAAAGGTGGTTCCAACGCCAATAACTCCGACACCGAGACCGGCGATGATAACGGCAGCCGCAAGAAGTCTGCGCGAATACTTCATCTGCTTCATAAAAGCACGTTAGGTGATTTAATAAACAGGCTTGGCAACCGAGGATAGGCCGCATTTGGCGACGTCCAGATCGAAAGAATCTTTCCAGACGTTCCACATTGACCCTGCTCCGTGTGTTCCACGGTTTCGCGTTTCCCTAGTCGCATGTTCACCCTAGCAAATGTGCCATGAAGTAATTATGAAGCTTTGTGGATTGGCAATGTAAGTACCACCGACGTGCCTCTGCCAGGTGCACTCGTGATCGTGATCGACCCGCCAAGGGTGTGCATGATGGACTGAACGATGGAGAGGCCGAGACCACTGCCCCCTGTTTGTCGGGAGCGGCTTGTTTCCGAGCGGTAAAAACGATCGAACACTTTTGTGATTTCTCCCTTGGCGATTCCGACGCCGGTATCTCGAACCAAGATCGTCGCGTAGAGGCCTTGAACGTCCACGAAAACATCCACCCGGCCCCCATCCTTGTTGTAAACGATTGCATTGTGGATCACGTTAGTCACCGCCTCCATAAGTACGTCTTCGCTCGGGGACAAAACGGAGATGTGCTGATTGTCGTCTTCTAAGATCAAGCCAATGCCATGCTTTTTAGCCATTGTCCGCAAGCGATCCACGGATGTCCTCACCGTCGATGCCAAATCCACGGCGTGCATCTTCTGTGCATTATTTTTTCCATCGCTCAATCTCGACAAAGTAAGCAGGTCTCCCACGAGATGGCTCATGCGAGCGACTTCCTCAAGATGGCTCTCGATAGCGTTCTGTGTTGTTGGATTCTTGGTCGCTTCTCGTTCGTTCTCTAGGTTCGTTTGGAGAATGGCAAGCGGTGTGCGAAGCTCGTGTGAGGCATCGCTCAAGAATTGACGTTGTTTGTTGTATGCTAATTGGATTGGACGCAGGGTGATCCCGGCCAGCAAGTAGCTAAGTCCTCCAGCAACCACAAGGAAGAAACCGTTGACGACCATCGTCACTTGGAGCAAGTCACCACGAACGGCATCGGCATCTGGTGGGGCGGGCATCTGCTTAGGGCGAGGTCCACGAAAGTCTTGATAGGAATGAAATCGCTCTGTGAGTCTTTGCGAGAAAATCGAACGGGTGATCGTTGCCGACGAAAAAAGAATAACCGCTAGAATAGCGACGTAGATAACCGTAAGAATGAGCCGAGAACGACGAAATTGATGACTAAACAAGTCGGTATCCTTTGCCCCAGACCGTTTCAATATGTTTCGCATATGCCGTCGGTAATTTTTTTCGCAGGTTTTTCAAATGGACGTCGACGACGTTACTGAATGAGTCGAAGAACCGATCCCATACATGTGTCAGAATGTCGTCGCGGGTCACCACAGCTCCTTTATTTCGCAGTAAGTATTCCAGGAGACCGTACTCACGCAAAGTCAGGTCGATCGGTTTATCTTTAATCGTGACGGTTTGTGAACGCGTATCCAGCCGAAGTTCATTCAATGTTAGCACGTCACCTGTCGCCAGAGGTGCACGTCGCAACAGTGTCCGAATGCGCGCAGCCAGCTCCTCGAAGGAAAACGGTTTCACCAAATAATCGTCGGCGCCAAGATCAAGTCCTGCGATCTTATCTTCCACCGTGTCTCGCGCGGTCAAAAAAAGAATCGGCGTCTGAACGCCTTTTGCCCGTAGATTTCGGCAAATTTCCAGGCCGTCCCGTTTGGGCATCATGATGTCAAGGATAATCAGGTCATAGTCATTGACCCGTCCAAGCTTCTCCCCCTCATCGCCATCCAATGCGAAATCAACCGCGTACCCGCGTTGCTGCAGGCCGGTCACCAGACCTTTATTGAGCTTGGGTTCGTCTTCGACGACGAGTATTTTCATACTCGCTTAGTATAGCGAATAATCATGAAGAGAGGATGAAGCAGATTTAGACGATCTTCAGGGGTTTTGCGATAGCTTGTCAACAGTCTTTATGCAAGAAAATCGACGGAATCTAAGGAGCGCCGCACCCAACACCATGTGATGTGCGGGATTTCTATGAATCAACCGAGGAAAATCAAAAACCACCTGAGATCCTTGGCAAATCATTCGATGCAACTTAATGGCTTGCCATGAACCCCACGTGATTTTCTGGCGGGACGTGTGGGAATGTATTTTTACTCATCACAGAATGCGTAAACTGTATTTGACTTTGGAATAGTGATACCCGCTTCGCCTGGGATTGCTTCACAGCGTCCACGAATACCACTGCAAGATTGCGTCTCAGAGCACAGCGTCCGTGTGTCAATACAATCCAATTGATCTAAATAGTCCGAAGTGACGAAGCAATCATTTGTACAATCTTCATTACTGCTACACACCTTGCCAGCATCGGGAGCAATATCACGACAACCGCTTTCGGCAAAACCTGCGCCCGTGAACGTATAGCTCATTTTTTGTCCTTCAGGACATGTATCATCGGCATTTTTGACGATATATTCAAACAGAGGGGATTGAATACACCCAGCTCCGATAAGAAGGAAAGTCAAACTAAAAATTGCTACCGATAAGAATCTCATATGAAGCTATTATATCACAAATCCAACATGAACACATTACTTACTTTATGCGGTTCGACTTCAAACTTTTCCAACTGTCCCGTCCGTATATAAAAATCCTCCGCTAAAATTAGCGAAGGATTTTTGGCGGGTCGGAAGGGATTCGAACCCTCGATCTTCTCCGTGACAGGGAGACGTGTTAACCGGGCTACACCACCGACCCAAACTTATTACGCATAATAATATAACAGGGCACGGTTTGAGATGCAAGGGTATTGGGTGAATGACGGATTCCTTACCGAACTCTATCCGTTCTTTTCCAAATACGCCAAATAACACACCTCACACAAAATCCTTCGCTTCGAAAACTGACGGTTGGGATGGACCAAAAGCGATTTGCCGCAGGATTCGCAGATAGAGGATTCTTCCGCAAACGGGCCGTTGCAATAGACGAACAAGTTCTTGAGTCGCGAGAGAAAGTGCTGGCGCGGAAACGGAAGACGGTGGCGTTGATAAAAAGTGAACTCCTGCGGGGTCACGCTGTAAAACCGCTTGGCTTGTGAATCATAGATCGGCTTGCCAACGAAACGGGAAGGGTCGATGTGGTCCAGATGGTCGGGGATATCTTCCGAACGCAGGGCCGAACCGTCCGGATTAATGACCGAACCCTTGGTCACATCATAGTCTGGAATGCCAAACTGTTTCCGTTCCAGCTCCGTGTAACCATGGAACGAATCTCCGGCGGAAAACGGAAATCCCATGAGGGACATGGCGGCCGAAAAAATCATTCCGTACTCTCCCCGTTCTAACATCTTCGTTTTGATCTCATCTACCCGTTTCCAATATTCTTCTTCGGAATACGGTCGGTTGAAAATATGGAACCGCTTGTGCTTGAGGCCAACGCAACCAAAACAGTCTTCACAGCTGACGCATAGAAAACAGTATTCAAGGTTTCGAGAATAGAGACCAAGGGAACAGCAACGCATTCCCTGACAAGCAAAAACGTTACTGGAATAGGAATCGGAGTCATGGCCCGCCCACACGACAAAAGAACATCCCTCGCACTGCTCATTGAACGGCGACCAAAAACAATCACGCGATCCTTTCTGCCAGAAACCCTTGTGACAACGGAGGCAATCGGAAAGATAGTCGCCTGTTGAATCTTCCGATCCGACATTAAAGTTCTCAGGCCAAACCGCTTCCTTTTCGATAAAATCACGAAATCGCCCCACCCATTCCCGGAATACCGCGAATGAGCGCAAATCCGCGCGCGCCCGCCGCCGCTCCCATTCCTCTTTGGAAAGCTGCTCATGAAACCAGAGATACTTTTTGTTGCGTTGGTTTACAGCTCCGAAACAAAACTCGCAATTTCGGCAATCAAAAAGAAAAGCGGTATTCAGGCAATCGCGGCTTTCGAAGGTAAACTGGCATCTGAATAGCCGTTCACAATGGTTTGAAGAAAACGACTCGCGTAAGGAATAATTATTCGTCAAGTCGACCGAATCTTCGCATCCTGTTCCAACCGAAAAATACATAAGTCGTTTCATGTCCAATCCCCCGAATCCCATGTAGCAATCCACGGCATTCACGAGATCCACCCCAACGGTGTTGGCATTCGTTCCCGTATCACATAAAGCCGGCACGGGAATCGAATACGCCAGACGTTCGATTTGCGGCAAAATAGATTGATTTGGATCAAGTTCTCCCGACGGTTCCGACGGATCAAACGCGTGCCATTCCTTGTCCGTTATAATCTGGTAAGGGCTGTCCGGATGAACGCAAGATAAGATCGGTTCTCCCGTCCACGCATGCGTTTTTTTCCAGAGGGCAATTCCTGTGGCAAAACCCAAAAGAATTTTGACGCGTGTCTTCGGCGAAATCGAGGAAGGCGGAACTTGCAGCCGCCGGCACCAATCCAAGTGTTCCTGATCAAACGTCCATGTTTCTCCTGTCATGGAACACGTTCGTTCTCCTAGGGGAACCGCATTCAAAAGGTCTGTTATCTTCGCGTCAAATTTTGGCGTGCGCGATAGCATATCAAACTAACGGGATCGCGGCATCAAATCCCTCTCCTTCAATGTTTCGATGATAGCCGAAAAGAAACAGGGATAGCGGCGTCTTTGAGAGACCGTCGATCGATTCACCCACCCGAACAATTCCTGATCGGAATACGTCCGGACCATTTCAAGAAAGAGTCTGATTTTGTTTTCCCGTTTTCGTGAACTCAATCGAGCCAACACTGGGGTAATGGTTTCAAGAAGGGCGACAAATTCAACAATGTTCAGATACCGCTCCGGTTCCGGCTTGTCTTCGGGACGGTCAGCCATTTCTTCTCCTTCCTTACCGCCTTGGTCTGTTTTCTCATTTTTCTCTTCCAAGGGTGACGGAATGAATCCCCGAGTCCCTTCCCCTCTTCCGCCTGGAAATTGATAAATTTTTGCCATAAAGTTATCCATTTTGTTCAAGATAATGAAGATAACAGGCTGTACAATAAATCTTCCGATCCGGATAGCGGTTGCATTTCGAAACCAAGATTTGTTTCTGACACTGGGCGCAAGTATGGCGTTCCAGGGCCGCCAGCTGGCCTGAGGTCGCGGATTCCAGAAGCCGGGGAATAAAATGCCTATTCGGCGGCGGAATACGGAGGGCGCGATAATGTTCGGCTTCCGGTTTCAAGATCCGGAAGGATCGCTTGGCCTGCGGATCATAAATCGGGACGTCAATCCAATCGTCCGTAAGTTCGTCGATCGAATCCGGAACCTCCGCGGCGGATTTCATGGATGAAGGATCAAAATCAGTTTTCATCGTCGCCCCATCGTCATTCGGATCAAAAACGTTGCCTCCGATTTGTTTCAATTCCTCCTCCGTGGCCCCGCACCAAACCACGGCCCCGCTTTCCGGGACATACGTTCCGGAAAAGGTGACGGGGAAAAAATACCCGTATTCGCCATCATCCAACATCCGGCTCTTTACGCGGTCAACCATCGGCCAGTATTCCTCCTCCGAGTACTGTTTATTAAAAAGACAGTACGACTTGCGTTTTAACCCAATACACCCGAAACAGAAGCGGCAATCGCTGCATTGGATACTGTACTCGCACTGTTCGGAGCCTGGGCAGCGGAAACAAAACTTGGATCCTGTCGCTTTGGGCGAAACCAAGCATTGGTACGTCCGTGACGCGTTCATGGGAGCGTATGTATAAGCATTCTCGTGGTTGTTTCCCATGGAAAAGACACATCGGAAGTCTCCGGAGGCGCCTTCGGATGTATAAAAACATTCCTGGCAATCCGTGGCCCCGTTCAAATAATCACCCGTAGAGTTAGAAAAATTCTGGCTGAAATTTTCCGGCCATATCGTTTGCTCTCTTAAAAAGGCTTCAAACTTACTTGTCCATTCGTTTAGGATCTTCCGACTACCAAGATCAATGGCGCCCACCCGCTTTTCATACTCCTCCTTCGTGAGCTGTTCATTGAAAAAAATGTACTGACGGTTCCGTTTGTTCGTGGCTCCAAAACAGTTCTTGCAGTTCCTGCAGTCGAAAAGGAACGCGCTGTCCATGCAGTCATGGGATTCGCGGACGTATTTGCAATGAAAAAGCCGGTCGCTATGAACAATAGTATGAGACTTCACGATGTAATCTCCCAAAAAAACAAGAGAAGAAGATTCGGACTGAAAAGCTCCGACGGAATAGAACGAATCAATGGAAGAACAGCTTAAAACGAAATAGCTGTCCTTGTCCCCAAGGGAAACCAAAGAAATGGAACGCTCCGGCGGAACGAAATGATAAGAAGCAAGAAAAGGAACTTGGAGTTCGAATTCACGCATCTGTTCAAAAAATGAACGGGAAGGATCATAAGGATACGTCATGGTAGAAAAATCCCGCGCGTGCCACTCTTCATCCGGCAGGACACGAATACCCGAAGCAGGATGGTGAAATGAAAGAACCGGCTTCCCCGTCTCAGCATGTTTGTTCCACCAAAACTGATAGCCCGTATCAAAATAAGCCAGCCATTTCCAGACAGTATTCGGGGCAATATCAAGCGGAGGAACGTTAAACGAACGATAGATTTTGATTTCCCGTTCATCCATGAACCACTTTTCACCTGTCAAAATACAAATGCGCTCGCTGGGCACGAGGGTGTCGAGGATGGATTGGATTTTGGCGTCAAAATTTGGCGTTTGATTAGCCATAGTGCTCGAGATATTGAAAATAACACGCCTTGCAATACATCTTCCGATCCGGATAAGCCGCATTCTTGGCAACCGTCATTCCCTTTCCACACGAAGCACAAACCCTTTCTTCAAAAATCGGCGTGTTCATCTGTTGGTAAAGGTCAACGATCCTTCTTGTCGGATGCGCCCGAGGCGGAGCAATTTTCAAGCGCTGGTACAGTTCCAGTTCCGGTTTGAGATAGGCGAATCGACGACCCATCAACTCATCCCACCAGGTCTTCTTCGAAAGAGTTTCACTGTCTTCGGAAGTCATTCGATCCGGAATCTCTGAAATGGGACGAATGGAAACAGGGTCCAAGACAGGTCCTTCGGCTCCCTCGTCAGAAGGCTTGATTTCTGCAGCCCCAAAGAGACGACATTCTTCGGGTGTGGCGCTGTACACGACCCCAAGCCCGGATGTTTCGCAGACCTGGGTCGAGAACTTCGCTGGAGGAAGATCGCCATACTCACCGCGTTCCAGCATGGCACATTTGAGTTCATCGAGCATCTTCCCATATCCCTCCTCCGTGTATTGCTTGTTCAAAATACAGAATTTCTTGTGACGGAGCCCCACGCAGCCGAAGCAGTGTTCACAGTTGAAACACGATTCGCAGTACTCACAGTCAAAGCCGTCCGCGTTGACGGAAAGGGCAAACTTGATTTGGGAAGAGCGATTGATACCCACGCTATTGTAAGAATCCGATGAACTGATCGATCCCGTACTCAGATAAACGTCGTGGGAGGGGGTGTCGCCTAATCCGTAAGTTACGTGATCAAGGTGTTCAGAACCGGGAGTAGAAAGATAGTAACACTCGCGACAGTCAATGCAACCGTTTAAATATTCGCCCAAAGATCTTTCTTCATTTACGTTAAAATTTTCTGGCCACAGAGCCCCGACAAGGAATTCATGAAACTTCTGTTCATATTTTTGCCTCACCACCCAAGAGGAAAGGTCGATTTCCGCGACGCGACGTTCCCATTCTTCTTTCGATAACTGCTCGTTGAAAAAAAGATATTTCTTGTGCCGCTTGTTGGCGGCCATGAAACAATGTTCACAGTCGCGGCAATCAAAAATGAAACGACAATCCATGCAATCATAGCTCTCACGCACGAACGCACTCTGAAAAATACGATTGGAATGAAGGATATTACAAGATAAGGTTCCTGCCTGCATCATAGCTGCTTCCGTGCAGTCTTGAGCTACAGAAACGTTCGTGCAAGAAAAACACCGCTCCGTCTGGCTGGCAAGAACAAAATAACTGTCGCGATCCCCAAAAGAAAGGAAAGCAAGAGAGTGTTCCGGTGGCACAAAATTGTATCCGGCTGCCCGGGGGACGGTTCGGCCAAGCCGATAAAACTGATCAAAAAAAGGCTTTGCCAAATCCAGATTCAAACCAAGGCTAGAAAAGTCCTTCGCAAACCACTCCGTGTCAGGAAGAACGCGAATACCTGTTGCCGGATGAATAGTTGAGACCAACAGCTTCCCTGTTTCCGCATGGCGGTTGTACCACACATCAAAGACGATGAAGTAGCTGTACAAGAGCTTCATCCGCGCCAAGGGACTATATTTGGAAGGCGGAACGTTAAATTTCCGGTACCAGCCGATTTCTTCTTTGTCCATCATCCACTTCTCTCCCGTGAGTTCACATACCCGTTCTCCCGGCACGGTCGCGTCGAGAATCGTTTTTATTTTGGCATCGAAATTGGGCGTTTGGGACATAGGGTTAATTTCTCTTTTCTAAAAAAGCAGAATAACAGGCTTGGCAGAAAACGGACCGATGCGGAAATGTGACATTGTGATGAATAAGAATGGGTTTGTGGCAAGAAGAACAAATCCCCTCTTCGGTCAAAGGCGAATTTGACATTTGAATAAGCGATGTCAAACGCGAAAGGAAATGTTGGTGCGGAAATGGCAGCCGATGACGGCGGTAGAAATCGAATTCGGAAGCCGTCACAATAAAAGGGCGGTTTAAAACCGGATCCAGGATGGGTTTACCGATCCAGACAGACGGGTCAACATCATCCAACCGATCCGGAAGACCGGAAGGATTCAAGGGACTGGACGACGTATCAATTCGTTGCGGAGCCAGAACGGTTCCGCGGGCCGGATCGAATTTCAACGCTCCAAAGCGTTCTATTTCCTCATCGGAATATCCAAGGGAAACGTTTCCTATGGAATATTCAAATCCGGAGGGAGAGAAATCGCACGGAAAATATTCACCATATTCCCCATGATCCAGCATGGCACATTTGATAATGTCCACGGTTTTCCAGTATTCCTCTTCCGAATATTGCTTATTGAAAAGACAAAATGTCTTGTGCTTGAGACCCACGCAACCAAAACAAAATTCACAATGGGAACAGTTGAAACAATATTCGAGATTCGAACTGTACCAGGCCATGTCGCAGAATTTCAGATCGTGGGCAAAAAAACAACCGTTGCTGTCGTAGACATCCTGCGCCGGACCCGTCCAGGTCGTGCAAAACGTGTTTTCAATCTCGGCGTTGAACCAGCAATGGAAGGTATCCGTCGATTGCTTGATCCAGAATCCACTCGAACAACGGACACACTGATCCAAATATTCTCCGGAACACCCCTCAGATCCGACTGTAAATCGTTCGGGCCACTTCCCTTCTCGTTCCATCAACTGAAGAAAACGCTGCCAGATTTCTTTGCAGGCCGTTTTTGATGAGAGGTCAATTTCTCCCACTCGCCGTTCGTATTCCTCTTTGGAAAGCTGCTCGTTAAAAAAGACGTATTTGCGATTGCGCAAATTCGTTCCCCCAAAACAAGATTCACAATGGCGACAATCAAACAAGAAGGCACTGCTCATGCAGTCCAAGCTCTCGACCGAAAAACGGCATCCGTAACACCGTTCGCACCGGTTCAAACGATAGCCGTCCCGGACCTGCTTCGTATTGCTGATATCCAAACTGTCCTCGTCTTCAATCGTCAGAATAGCGTAAAGAATCCGTTTGGAGGCATACCCTCCAAATACCATGTAGAGGTCTTCGGAACGACCCATGTCTACGGTTAAACTTCGCATATTACTCCCATCATCCCGCATGGCGCCATTGGGAACCGAATGGACGAGTTTCCTCATCTGTTCAAAAAATGGACGATTCGGATCCATCGCTTCATTTCGAACAAAATCCTCATTGGCCCATTCTTCATCGGAAATGACCGGGATTGGATGATCAGGATGAATGAAGGAAAGGATCGGTTCTCCGGTTCGGGCGTGCTTATTCCACCAGATGGAAATACCCGTCGCGAAGCCGAGGAGAATTTTGAGGCGTGTTGTCGGACTGTATTTGGATGGAGGAACGTTAAACTTGCGATACCAAGCAACCTCGTTCTCGTCCATGAACCATCTTTCTCCGGTCAAAGCACAAATCCGTTCTTCGGGTCTTAAAGAATCGAAAAGCGACTTGATCTTCAAATTAAAATTCGGCGTCTGGGACATATCTATAAAAAATTCTACCCGACAAAAGGATTACCTTTATGATTGCGGTCCATTTCCCAAAAGGGAGGATTAGAACGAATATATTCACGAATGCGATTTAACGAAGAATCATACCGGACAATATGGTCATAAAATGACTTCTGCCAATGGAACGTTGTCAATCCAGCCATATGAATATGTTTGGATGATGTCGTTTTAAATGCGCCCATTAATTCGGGTAATGGTTTAATTTTTTCCATGCGTCGCGGCAGCACACCAGCCCATTCGTCGCGTAATTCACCATCCAATTCGTCATTCCGTAGGGAATGGTCGCGACCATTCCTTACCGTATTCGTTCCGATTTTCGTTCCCGGCATGGCCACGGATGCGGTAGGTATTACAGCAATCGAATCAATGGCATCCGTCGTATCCGCAGCGGCGCCAACGGCCACGGTCATATCCATATTCAACAACCGTGACCTATCAATCGCCAAAATTCCATGCAAATGATTTGGCATAACAACAAATTCATCCAGAACTATATACGAATATCGACGCCCTAACCATTCCCATTGCTCTTGAACTATTTTTCCTATTGAATTCAACCACATTTGTCCGTCTTGAACGTCGCCAAAATAACATTCGTGTTCCTGGGTACAGATTGTCACAAAATAATACCCATCCTGGGCATAATCGTATCCAGCCAGACGGTTCCGCTTCCGTTCAGAAGAACGTGGATACATAATTCGCCCTATCCATTCTTCTCCAAATACGCTAAATAACACGGCATACAATAAATCTTCCTCTTCGGAAACGTGACGTTTTTCGAAATAATAATTCCCTTTCCGCACTTGAGACAGGTTGACGTATCAAACACAGCACTATTGGCCTCTCGGATCATTTCGACCATGCGGCGGATAAAATGTTTGTCAGGCGGGGCGACGCGCAAACGTTTGTACAAGGCGATCTCCGGTTTCAGAAAAGTGAAATAGCGGCCGAGGGTGTCATCGCGAATCGGCACACCACACCACTCGTCGCCGATCTCGTCGATCGAATCAGGAATCTCCGCGGCCGAACGGGCCATGGAGGAATCCACCCTCCCCTCCCCGATTGCATCGGCCGAAGACGGGTCATACAAAGCCGCGCCCAATTGTTTGGCTTCAACATCACCCGATAACCAATACATGGCCGAGACGGATTGAAGAAAATAGACCGGCGAAAAACTGAGCGGAAAAAATTCCCCATATTCTCCACGGTCCAGCATGGCGCTTTTGATCTCATCGACTTTTTGATCATAAATCCCTTCTTCGTACGGTTTGTTGAAAATATGGAACTTCTTCCGTTGGAGTCCAACGCAACCGAAACAGTTCTCGCATCCGTGACATTCAAAACAGTATTCCATGTTTTGACAACGAAGAAGAGAGTAAGAAAAACAACAACGGGAGCATTGTTCCACAAAAGCGCACTGGTAACAATCCAACGCGTCGCTGGCTCCGATCAAAAACGAGCTATCACGCGCCTCCTTAGCTGTAAAAGCAACATAGTAAAGATTGGTCGGTTTTTCGACACAAGCAAAGCAGAACCGAGCCGCGCGCGCCCCGACGAGATATTCCCCTTCGCAGCCCTCCGTATTCCAATTCATGTTTTGGGGCCATACGACATCCTCGGAAAGGAAGGTGTGAAATTTTTTCTTCCATGTTTCGACCACGGAACGACGCCCCAAATCAATGGCCGAACGGCGTTTTTTATAGTCCTCTTCTGTCAACGGCTCATTAAAAAATAAATGTCTCTTGTGTTTGCGGTTCGCCACGCCAAAACAATCAGAACAATCCGAGGCCACGAAAGCAAACGCGGAATGGGAAAGACCGCGCAAATCCGAAGCATACTGTGAATGAAAGACATTAAAGGCATCGTTAATATGGAAACTGTCGGTTGCCTGTAAAACATTATGAATCTCCGCGGAGCGTTCGCTCATGGCGGAAAAAAGCGTAAAAAAACACTCGCGATTTTTTGCCCCGTCTGCCACAAAATAACTGTCAATATCGCCCTTGGAACCCAAAGCCATGGAGTGTTCCGGTTCGATCACGTTATTGGTAGCCTTGAGGGGAATCTTCTCCTGAAAATGGCGAAATTGTCCGAAAAATAACTGATCCCCTATGCCATCGACCGTCTCGGAAGAAAAATCTCTGGCAAACCATTCTTGATCTGGCAAAACCTTCCATCCGCTTGACGGATGAACGTAGGATAACAGCGGTTTACCGGTTTCGCTATGCCAATGCCACCACCATTGGTAGCCATTCAAAAAACCGGAGAGAATGCGCATGCGCGCAAGTGGGGTCCGTTTGGACGGTGGAACAGAAAAACGTTTATACCAGCTGATTTCCTCCTCCGTCATGTTCCACTTCTCACCCGTGAGTTCACACGTCCGTTCTCCCGGCACGGTGGCGTCAAGAATGGCTTTGATTTTCGCGTCAAAATTTGGCGTCCGACTAGCCATAGTGTTCGAGGTATTGAAGATAGCAAGACTTGCAATAAATCTTGCGTGACGGATAGGCAGCATTTTTGGCAACTGCCACTCCCTTTCCACACGAGGCACAAGCCCTTTCTTCAAAAATTGGCATGTTCATCTGTTGATAAAGATCAACGATCCTTCTTGTCGGATGCGCCCGTGGAGGGGCGATGTTCAACCGCTGGTAGAGTTCCAGCTCCGGCTTGAGATAAGCGAACCTTCGGCCCATGTGTTCATCCCACCAGGTCTTCTTCGAGACCGTTTCAATATCTTCGGGAACAATTCGATCTGGAATCTCTGAAATCGGACGGATGAGCGAAGGATCGATTTCTGGTCCCTCGGCTCCCTCGTCGGAAGGCCGGATGTCCGCGGCTCCGAACAGCTGGCATTCTTCTTTCCCTGCTCCGTACACGACACCCAGCCCAGATGTCTCACAAACTTGGGTCGAAAACTTCGCTGGAGGTAGGTCGCCGTATTCTCCTCGATCGAGCATGATACATTTGAGTTCATCAAGGGTCTTCCAGTATTCCTCTTCCGTGTACTGCTTATTCAGAATACAGAACTTCTTGTGCCGAAGGCCGACGCAACCGAAACAATGTTCGCAGTTAAAACACGAGTCGCAATATTCACAATTGAAACCGTTTGCGTTGACTGAAAGAGCAAACTTGATCTGGGAGGAATTATCCATCCCGAGGCATTGATAACAATCCGACGATCCCATGATGGCAAAACCACCATAAACGTCGTGCGAAGGGGTTTCTCCGACCCCGTAGGCTACATGGTCAAGATTGTATGAGCCGGCCGATTCGACATAATAGGCGTCACGAATGTCGTGGCAGTCATGCAAATACTCTCCAAAGGCATTTTTACCTCCGAGATTGAAGTTCTCCGGCCAGACCGCGTTGGTCACCAATACGCGGAAAAACTCTTCATATTCCTTTCGAACCTCCCAAGAAGCTAAATCCACACCGGCTCTGCGCCTTTCCCACTCCTCTTTGGAAAGCTGTTCATTCCACCAAAGATATTTCCGATTCCGCTTGTTCGTTGCGCCAAAACAAAAAGAACAGTTCCGACAGTCGAACAGAAAGGAAGAATCCATGCAATCGAAACTTTCACGGACAAACGAACAATGGTGGAGACGATCGGAATGAATGACGTTGCAACACAGATTCCCTGTGCGCATACGGGCGACCTCCGCGCTATCTTCGGCATCGTAAGCATTCACACAGGATGTACACCGCTTCGACTGTGAGGCAAGGACGAAATGACTGTCTTCATCTCCAAAGGAAATGAAGGCCGTGGACCGGACAGGAAGGACGTAATGATTTCCGGCCGCGCGCGGGACGGCGCGGCTCAATGTATAGTACTGATGAAAAAACGGCTGGGAAAGATCCATGTCCATTCCTTTTTCCGTGAAATCGGTTCCAAACCACTCTTGATCGGGTAAAACACGAATTCCCGTTGCAGGATGGACATTGGAGATCGTGGGCTTGCCGGTCAGAGCGTGACGGTTGTACCAAACGTCAAAGATAGCGACATAACCGTAAAGAAGTTTCATTCGCGTCTGCGGACTGTATTTGGAAGGAGGAACATTAAAATGCCGATACCAAACGATTTCGATTTCATCCATGAACCACTTTTCACCTGTAAGCTGACATGTGCGCTCACTGGGTACGAGGGCATTGAGGATCGATTTGACTTTAGCGTCGTAATGGGGCGTCTGAGGCATATGTTATAATCTCGACCGTGGTGGGGGTGGCTTAGTGCGAAACTTGGATTATCACCCAAGGTCTCCGGAGTGCAAATCTCCGCACCTCCACCATACCTTAAAATTCAACCATTCAAATTAAACCAATTCAATTAAACCATTCAATTAAACCTATTGACAATAAAACGATTTTGATCTATTTTTCATGTAGGTGATAATCCAGGTCTCTCGTATTAGGCTGAGACAACCAAACCCCGTGTAAACGGGGTTTTTGGTTTTCTAACCACACCGTTCGAGATAATTGAGATAGCATTCCCGACAGAAGACGTTCCGATCCGAATAAGTAAGATTCGTCGCCGTCAGCAGTCCTTTTCCGCAGTTTCCGCACGTCGTTTGTTCAAACCGCCCGCTGTTGGAGGCAAGATGCAGCTCTTGCGTCCGGAGAATGAAATGACGGCGCGGAGGACCGATCCGGTGACGATGATAGAATTCAATCTCCGGTCTGAGATAGACGAAACGCCTGCGCAGCTCGGGATCATAGATTGGAACGTTGGCCCACGTCTCCGCCGCCAGATCATCAACAGAATCTGGAATCTCTTCAATGGTTTTTGGTTCGGCACGACGGATCTCTTCGCCGAACGCTCCCTCTTCATCCGAATCAAAATCCATGGCTCCCAATTTTTCTTGCCCGATCTCTCTAGGGGCGCCAACGTACATGGTAGCTCCGGACGCCTCAAAGCAGCTTGGGGACATGGAAAGGGGAAAGAATTCCCCGTACTCCCCGCGTTCGAGCATAGAAGATTTCAGCTCGTCTACTTTCCGCCAGTACTCTTCTTCCCCGTACGGCTTATTGAAAATATGGAATTTCTTCCGCCGTATTCCAACGCATCCGAAGCACGATTCGCAATCGTAGCAGTAAAGGCAGTATTCCAGATCCAGGGAACGGGAGCAGTTATAAGAAAACCGAATGAAAGAGCAGGAAGTGGCATTGGTGGTGTAATAGCAATTGTTGGAATCAAAACATCCGCCGATGGCGCAATCATACGTATCTCCGTTGCAACCGATCACCTGATAGCAATCGTGAGGCCCATGCATGCACGCGTAGCCGAATCGGATCCGATGCACGTTCGTGAGATATTCCCCCACGCTCTCCTGGGCCTTTTCATTAAAATTTTCCGGCCAGACGGCGTGGGTTTTCATCAGGCCTTCAAACGCCTTCTTCCATTTCTCCAAAACCGACCGCTTTCCAAAATCCACTTCCTTTCTTCTGGCCTCCCATTCTTCTTTTGAAAGCTGTTCATTGAACCAAAGATACTTGCGATTGCGCTTGTTCGCGGCCCCAAAGCAGTATTCGCAATTCCTGCAATCAAATAGGAATGCGCTATTTGAACAGTCCAAACAAGCCTGCGCGAACTGACAGAAATGCATCCGGTGCGAATCAAAAACGTGATAGCAGCGGGAGATTGAGCTCGAATTCCAAATTTCAGCGGAATCTTCGACGTCCAGTCCCCAAATGGAATAGAACGTGTCGCGCGACCGACAGAACGTTACGAAATAGCTGTTTACGTCGCCGAAGGAAAAAAGGGAGATGCTCTGTTCCGGTTCTTTGGTGTTCTGGGAAGCTTGGAGGGGAATTTGAAGTTGAATTTCCCGAAGTTGCTGGAAAAAAGACCGGTTCGCGTCGTAATGCCGATTCGTGGAAGAAAAATCCTTCTCAAACCATTCCTTATCCGGAAGAACTTTTAGTCCGGTTGCCGGATGGACGTAAGTAAAGATGGGTTTGCCGGTTTCCGCGTGTTTGTTCCACCACCACTGATAGGCCAACCAAAAGCCCGTTAAGGTCCACCAGCGGGTCAATGGGCTCCGTCGCGACGGCGGCACGTTGAACTTGCGATACCAACCGATTTCCTCGTCGGTCATGTTCCACTTCTCTCCCGTGAGTTCGCATGTCCGCTCGCCGGGAATCGTGGCGTCGAGAATCACTTTCACTTTAGTGTCGTAGTTCGGCGTTTGGGACATAGGCCACAATCACAATTCTATTTTTTCTTTTCATCAAATCAAACAATAATCTCGTCCTGAGAAACCGGTGCGGACGGAAAACCGTTGGATTCCTGTTCTTCCTGGGCCAGCGCAGCCTCTACGCTTGCGCGCGGCATGGCGCAGCGTTCTCGAGACCGATGGAGAATCTGTTCAAAATAGGACGGGTGTTTGGAATCATTCACGGCGAGTACCTCGGCGGAAAACGGATCATAGCGTTTTCCCTCAATCGTCATCTTCACGTAAATCTCCCGCTCGCCCAGATTGATAATATCCCGAAATTCAAAAATCGGCGCCAGCTCATCCTGAAGTATTTTTGCATCATCCGCCCCCACCTGGAACGTAATGATGGATCCGACATTCCCGAACAACGAAGCCTTCAACGAATAGTCGAGTTGTGAAAGATTTTGGTTTGCTACCGTAATGGCGATGCCGAACTTGCGTGCCTCGGCCAACAGGTTTTCAAACGTCTTGGTGGCGATATTTTGAAACTCATCGACGTAGAGGTAGAACGGCAGACGCAGATGAGGGGGGAGCGTCACGCGTTTCATGGCTGACTGCTTGAGTTTGGTAATAACCAGGGCCCCGAAAAAAGAACTGACATCATCCCCCAAAAGTCCCTTGGCCAAATTGACCAGGACGATCCGGCGCTGCTGCATGAGATCAAAGAAATCCACCCGGTTCTGCTGCTGTCCAAAAATACGGCGCATGAGGGGATCAGCCAAAAGCTGGCCCAACTTATTCAAGAGGGGACTCACAGCCTCGGCATCGTAGCGCTGCGACCACTCCGGAAACTCAATGGCCCAAAAACGGCGCACGACACTATCCTTAACGTGTTCGATCACCCGGCTGCGGAAACGACCACTGGAAAGGAGGGACACCATGCCGTTAATGGTTCCACCCGGAAAATCGATCATGGCCAGGGTTGTAAACCTTAGCAGATGTTCAATGCGCGGATTCCAATCAGACCCGAACTGTTTTTTAAAAATTTCGATGAGCTCGTTGGTCACGGGAAAGCGGTCGTCTTCGGTCACGTTGGCAATCGGATTGAAGGCAATGGGAAATTCGCGGTCCCCCGGATTGATGATCATCACGTCCTCCAGGCGGTGTTCTGGAATGAAATCAAGGATGTTCTGAACCAGATCGCCGTGCGGATCGATCACGCAAACGCCGTGACCAAAAAACGCGTCCGCGCGGATGAGTTGCTCAAGCAATTTCGTTTTTCCGACCCCGCTTTTTCCGATCACGTACAGGTGCCGCATGCGATCCTGTCGTTTCAGACCAAAAATTTGACGTTTCACCACATAGCCGGAACTAAAATTCGTTCTTCCGAACAACGAAATTTCTTCAACAGGCGTATTATCTTTGGTGGGAAGCGCAGCCGGCGGTTCGTGACGGCGTGCGACGAGATTTTCCTGAATTTCAGGGGGCATAGGAGTCAAAAAAGGCTACCAGGGAAAAATTTCACCGGGATCTGGACGCGATGGAGGGGGTTTGACAGGGGCAGAAGATGCCGGCGTGGGCGGGGAAACACGGGGTCCGGAGACGGGGTTTGCCGGGCCGGGTCGCCGGGGGGCCGGGTCATTTTTCCATCCTAGCGGGGGGGATGGAGGAGGGGGAGAAGCCGAAGAGATGGAGGAGGAATGCTTATGCCGCCGTTTCCGTTTTTGCGAAGAAGAAAGAGGATCAGCCGCAGCAGCAGGCAGAGGAGAAACAGGGGGAATCTTTGCTTTTTGAGAAGAGAGAAAATCCATTCCGGTTTTCGGAAGTTCTAAAGGAATAGGTTGCGGTGGCAACGGCTCAGGCAGGGTCTTTGTCTTTTCCTGAAGGGAGGCAAGACTGATTTCTCCTTCTGTTTTTTTTACAACGAATGTCCCAGCTTGTAACGAAGGCGCCTTGGGAGCGGACAAAGGCTTCACTGCTGGAGCAGGGGCCGTCGGAGGAGGCGGAGGCGGCGGAACCAACGGCGGCGTCTCGGGGCTGACAACGGTCTGGGGGGTTGGGACTGGACTCGGGGAGGATGCGGAGCCAACGGCTCCTTCCGGCTTTTTCCCTTGACGGCGATCCTCTCGCACAGCCTCAATACACGTTTCGCAGTAGATCGGCCGGCTCTTATCCAACTCTACGGGCAAAACCATGTGTTTGCCACAGCGCGAACAGTCATATTCGAACACGGGCCGGTTGCCAAACTTTTTTGCAGCCTTGCGCTTGGCATCGGCCTCATCGAAAAGCTTTTCCACTTCCTCTGCTCCCGTCTCTTCGGGGTTCATCTCGCTCCATTGAAGAATCGCCGCTTCCACGTCGGATCGACGCCTGGCGAATTGGTCGCGCGAACTTGCAATCACCGAATCCGTTGAATGCGTTGTTTGGGCAATCGGAGGCAACGTTAGGGCCGAGAAGGCCTCAGAGGCAACCCCATTAATCATGAGCCGCAGGTAAATTTCATATTTGGCCAGGTTGACCAAGTCCTCATGCGTAAACGTGGGCATGAACTCATTTTCCAAAAAGAGCGCATCCGGAGAACCAACACGAAAAGTAAGGAGAGACCCGACGTTTCCGAACACAGCATCACGGACTTCTTCGGTCAACTGTTCAATGTATTGATGGGCCATGATCAAAGCCAGCCGATATTTGCGAGCCTCAGAAAGAATGGAAGCAAAACTCTCTGTGGCAAAATTTTGAAACTCATCGATATAGAGATAGAAGTCTCGCCGTTCCTTCTCGGGGATGTCTACGCGTTCCATGGCGGAAAGTTGCATTTTCGTAATGAGCATTCCACCCAAAAGTTTCATGGCATCTTCTCCGATCCGTCCCTTAGAAAGATTGACAATAAAAATTTTGCTCTCGTCCATGAACTTGCGCGGCACAATGGTCGACGTGACCTGGGCAACAACGTTTCTCACAAGGGATGTTGCAAGAAACTGTCCGACCTTGTTCTGAATCGGGGCAATAGCCTCGGTGCGAAACTTTGGCTCCCATTGTTCAAACTCCGTGATCCAAAAGGATTTCACCACTGGATCCTTCACCTTTCCAACCATTTTTACCCGAAAATCTCGATCAACCAGCAGACGATTGATCCCCAAAAGCGTATTGCCTGGATTTTCCAAAAGCGTCAAAATCGAATTGTTGAGGATGTACTCCATGCGAGCGCTCCACACATCCGGCCAGATCTTTTTAAATACCCCCATGAGTCCGGCGGCAATAACGTGCCGGGTGTTGGGGTCATACGACTCGAGAATATTAAAACCCATCGGATATTCAAAATCGGACGGATTGAAATAGACAACGTCTTTCTGTCTCCATTCCGGAATAAAATCAATGATCTTTTCAGCCGTGTCCCCGTGGGGATCAACGTAAGCACATCCATGGCCCTTATAAATATCCGCCAAGATCATGTTCTCGAGGAGCGTCGTCTTTCCCATGCCTGTCTTCCCGATCACATACATGTGTCGACGCCGATCATCCGTGCGAATGCCAAATTTCCGCATCTGATTGCGATAATTCGTCGCGGCAAAATAGATGACGTCCTTCTCATGATCGTGATCTTCGTAAGCAGGCATAATTACACGGGCAAATTTTCAGGCGGTTTTCCTCCTTCGTCTTCCACGTCCGTTTTCGATGCTTTTCCTCCTGTCTGGTCCGTTAATCTTGCTCGCATGACATCCTCAAATTCCACTCCCGGCTCAATCAAGACTCGAATGGCATCCGGAATCGTGCTCTTCCGATCTGGAACCGGAGGAAGAGAAACGGAAAAAGAAGATTCTTTGACTGGCGCGGGCGAGGGATCAACCCGGCGGATGGGCGGTGAGACCGCCGGCCCAGGCAAACGGATTTCTGGTTCTAAAGGCGGTTCTACCGGCAAGGAAGGCACAAACACTGGTTCAGAAACTTTCGGAGGAAAAGACGAAAAAAGATCTTTTTCATCCCCGAAAGCCACGGGAAGCCCGACCGGAGGCTCAGCGCGACGTGCCTCGGTCTTCTTAATAAGCGGGGCTTTAACGGTAATAGACGGGAAGTGAAAAAGAGTAGCCAGCTCTTCAATGTTCAAAATCTTTGGGGTGGAACCAACGGTCAAGAGACGCCTCTTGTAGGCTTTGACCAATTTTGTCTGTCTCTTTCCATAAGACCATGCCTGCCAAAAATAATCGTCCTTTGGCATTTGAGAACCCACCATCTTAAAGGAATTCAAATCCTGGTGGGAAAATTGCAAAAGCATGCCTTTGACAAAGGGCACGCGGGTTCCCTTACTGTAAACCGACTTTTTGGCCGCATAGACCATGCGAATCTTCGTTTTGAATCCCAGTTTGGAAACCTTATTCGCAATCCCCTCCACTTGAGTCTTTTCCTGAAGCGTAATTTTAAAGGCTTTCCACATGTCTTCGTCTTTTGGCTTGGCTTGGTCGCCGGAATTCACCCCCAGCAATCCGAGCAAATTCGCTCCGGTGGTCTCTTCCAAAACCTGGTGTGGAAGCCAGAGCGTAGAGGCTAAGGCCTCTTCCCATTTGGATTTTTTTACGGTTTCCTTAATTCCGTAAATCTTGCTGATATACTTAATTCCGGCCTCCCTCCATTCCTGACTGAACGGAACGCAAAGGATCTGAAACCAAAAAACCTCTCCTGGACGCATACGTCCCATCTGTTCCAAAATAATAGCCAGCGGATCCTTGAGTTCCTGGGTCAGAGGGTGCTCAAACAAGGGCCAGGTCCGGATGGGCATAAACTCGTCCTTTGCCAGAGTGAGTTCCGTTCCCCACAAATTCCATTCATTATCGGGAAACTCCGAAGGGACATCTGTCACGTAGTCTTCTGCTTCCATAATTTGGGCATCCGGGTACTGGGCGTAAATCCCAGCCTCAATGAGATCGCGGTACTTGGTTTCGCAACGGACATAAAACTGCGTATAACCGTCCCGTGAAACGATCTCAAAACTGAATTTCGCCGGCATCTTTCCCAGGATCCACTTCTCCTTCCAGGTCGGCGTAGAAAATGCGCCCTGCAAGGTCGCAAACATGTTCTCCATGGCCTTGGGGCTTTGTTCGGTCATGCGCGGAACATCAATAGCCAGCATGATATTCTTTAACCCCTTCACGTATTTTTCCTGCTTAAACTGAAGGTACGTTTGAAGATAACCCCAAACAAGCAGACCTACGAACGGAATCCAACCAAAAAAAAGGATCAGTTGAAAAACAATGACATCGATCGGCTGACGGAAAAATTCCTCAAACGAAAAATGATCGGGAATCGAAAACAAAATGTCGAACATAGACTGAAAAAAGTATAGCACAGAAAAAGAAAAAAGCGACCGTCCTACGATCACTTTTCTCCTTCTGAAAAGAAGAGCCCTCCTCAAGCCACCCTTCGCTTCCTCCGCCATTCTTCCCAAGAGACGAGCAAGGGGCTCGCGATAAAAATGGACGAATAAGTCCCGATCAGAATGCCGATACCCAAGGCCACGGCAAACGGACGGGTACTTTCTCCTCCCCACACGGCAATGGCCGCCAGGGCTAACAAGGTCGTAAGACTCGTATTAAGGGAGCGGACGAACGTCTGACGGATACTGCGTTCCACCACGTCCCCAAACGTCCCTTCCGGATGATGCAGCAGATTTTCCCGCGTCCGGTCAAAAACCACGACCGTATCGCTGATCGAATAACCAAGAATCGTCAAAAGGGCAGCAATGAAGGCTGTTCCCACTTCCCAATGGAAAAAGGCTCCCAAGAGTGCAAACGCCCCGAGGGGAACCACCACATCGTGGAGAGCACACAAAACCGTCAGTATCCCGTATTTCCATGATTTAACCGGCTCGGAAACTTTCCGAAACGCCCAAGCGATATAGGAACCGATCAAGAAAAGGGTAACACCGACGCCGATAAAGGCGCTTCGGCGCAGCTCTCCGCTAATAGCAGGCCCAATGGAATCAAACCGTTCTTCCGTCAGACCGGAATAGGCCTGCTGAAGGGATCCGAGAAGGGCCTGGTGTTGCTCTTCCGAAAGCGTTGGAAGGCGGAGAATCGCTTTTCCAACTCCTGCCGTTTGAACGGTGGCTGCAGCATAGCCAGCTTCGGAAGCTCGCGTGCCGATCTCCTGTGTTGAGGGAACCTCGTCGGAAAAACGGACCTCAAGCAAACTCCCTCCGGTAAAATCAATGCTGAAGCGAAGACCAAAAACCGCGAGAACCACAAGGCTCGCCAGAATCAGCATCGCGGAAAAGGCAAACCAAACGCGGCGCAGACGGACAAAAGGAAAGGAAGAAATAACAGACATAAAAACTAGCGTTCAGAAACAGACGACCGACCCGTGCGGTAAAACCACGGGGCCTTAAACCACCGCCATCCCCGAATCGTCCTCAAATAGGCACGGACGACGACAATGGCTGTAAAAAGGCTGAGCAAAACGCCGATGGCCAACGTTAAGGCAAACCCTTTGACAAAACTCGAACTGAAAGAGAATAGAACCAGAGCGCTGATAAGCGTTGTCGCATGCCCGTCGCGGATAGGCGGCCAGGCACGCCTGAACCCTTCTTCCAAAGAAGAGGCAAGGTCACGACCGGATCGAAACTCATCCTTAAACCGTTCAAAGATAAGGACGTTAGCATCCACAGCAATCCCCAGTGAAAGCACAAGCCCGGCAACGCCAGCCAGAGTCACGGTCACACCGAACAACCGATAGATAAACAGGTTCAACATGGCATAGAAAACAAGAGCCAGAGTTGCCAAAACGCCAGGCAATCGATAGACCACAATCATAAACAGCGACACCAACAAAAATCCGATCAAAGCCGCTTGAACACTCTTAGTCAGGGAAGCAAGGCCAAGCGTTGGACCGACAGTCTCTTGGGAAAGAAGTTGAACGGGAACCGGCAAAGCTCCGGCATTCAGGCGTTGTGCCAGTGTTTTAGCCTCTTCAATGGTAAAATCTCCCGTAATGACCGCACTCCCGCCATAAATGGCTTCATTGACCACCGGCGTCGAGATCGGCGCTCCGTCCAAAAAAATAGCAACGGGTTTCCCAACATTTTTGGCTGTCAGCTCTCCAAACAGCTTTGAACCCTCATCGTTGAATTGCAAGGAAACCATCGGTGTCCCTGTTTGCTGGTCGAATTGGACGGTCGCGCGCTTCAGCTGCTTTCCCGAAAGCTCTGTATTCTTCCAAGGCGAAGCAGGTGGAACGATATCCGTTATCGATGTAAGGGGAAGGAGGATCCGCTCAAAAGCATAAACGGTCACCGGGCGCTCTTCCCGTTTGAAAATGAGATGATAGCCGAAATCTGTTTCAACAACGTCGGAAATATTCCCGACGGAAAGGGCAGAAGCAGCGGATTCAAAGGCAGGAATGGTCTGCCCAGGAGACAACCATCCGAGGTCACCGCCCGGTGTGGTCCTGTCTGTTGAGTTCTGATCCGCAAGCACGGCAAAATTTTCTGGAGTCGCCTGCGCACGGAGATCGCGAATTTTCGTTGCCGCCTCCAAAGACGGAATCGGATTCGTACAAGCCATCTTTCCTTCAAAACAAATGAGGAGATGGGAGAGGAGCAGCTCTTTGGCCGGATCTTTTTTTACGAATCGAACGATGTTCAACCCTTCCGGCGTCTCGATCACAGACGTGACAAGACTTCCGGCAGGAGTGCTGGCATCCTCGATAGCTTTGAGAATCGGGGCGTAAGCCACAAGGGAGAGAGTCGCACTCTTCACGCTTTGCCAGGTGTACGGTTTTCCATCCGGAGCCGTGCCAGGATCTGTGCCTGCCTGTACATTGACAAACACCTCTTGGGCACGCCCACGATCTTCGTTTTGCCGCCGCGCCAGCTCGGCTGTTTCCTCTTCCGTTGGTGCACGGTCCAGCTGTTGCCCCTCTTCCTTAAATTCCAAAATCGGCGTTTCTCCGATCTGTTTAATAGCTTCTTTCACGTCCAAAACACCCGCCAATTCCACAAAAACGCGATAGGAACCTCCAGCGGATGTTGTCTGGACAACCGGTTCAGCCACCCCAAAGGCATTCACACGTCGTTCAATCACGTCGCGTGCGCCCTGAAGAGCATTCTCGCGATCTTCGGAAGGAATTTGGGCCATGTCCGCTTCATAGACCAGATGGGTGCCTCCCTGCAGATCCAAACCGAGACGAAAAGGGTTTTCGGACAGATTTACGAACGAAAGGTCACGACCGACGAGAGAACCGGCAGAGGCGAGGCCTCGATTCCACGAACTGGGAAAATTCAAAACGGCCAAACCGACCGTTGCAACGAGAAAAAAAGCAGCCAAGACCGACGTCTTCCATCGTTTCCCCGCAACAGAGCTCTGAGCGGCCCGGTGGGCCGAAAGGCGTTTCTGACGTTTCCAAGATGAAGGCATAAGAGAAAAAAAGGTCGAACGAGCGCTATTGTAGAAAAGGATGAAAGAAAAAGCAATCCTCGCCTCCTATGAATGGGCAAGGGAGGGGTTCCCTTCCCAAAAGGTCGGATACGAGGAGGGATGGAGCGCGGCGGCAAAAGAAGCCGCAAAGGAGAGAATCGTCTCCTTGGTTTCCATAACTACCTCCTCGGGAGAACGCGTCCCGTCAATCGACTGATGGGCATGCATACGGGAGGGTAAATGAACGGTCTCTTGAAGCGGCCCCATGATCTGGGCAAAATACTCCATATCTAAATTGGCTTGCCGCGACCGGCGGCGGGCCAGGGCCGTTGCCGGAGGAACATCCAACCACAGCCGCAGATCAAACAGGCTACGCAGACGCTCATGAACGAAAAGAAAATACCCTTCGCACAGGATAATCGGCTTCACAGGAAAGGAAACAAAACCCGTCCGACAGGAAAGCGGACGGCTGTAGACGGGAAGAAGAACATCCTTCCCTTCTTTCAACTGTTCCAAAGCCTGAACCCCCTCCTCGAATAAGAAACTGTCTGGGTCATCCCAAAGCAACCAACTGCCCTTGCGAGGACACTCAGCTGCGTCTTTATAGAAGGCATCGAACCTCAGGCGAACGATTCGGTCGTCTGTCTGTTCCAGCCGCTCTCCCAACGTAGATTTTCCCGAACCGGAAAGACCGGAGAGTCCGATAATCAAGGGACGCATATCCTCCCCAATCCCGTTTAAACCAACATCAATTTTCGCAGACGTTCAATACCACCAATTTCCACCAAGTAGTCGGCAACATCCGCCGGAACGAGCTCCTTCCAATCCTCTCCGGCGGCCACGCGCCTACGCACATCCGCTGTACTGATTCCTGGAACGGGTTTAATGGTCTTTACCGGAAGACCCGCTGTCTCAAAACAAGCCTTCACTTCGTCCTTCCCCGTCCAAATAGCTGCTATTTCTGCTTGCACAAGTTCGCGGCACTGTTTGACCCACGCTTCATCATTCCCCTTTATATCCGGAAGATCCACGAAAGAAATATCATGAGACGGAATCAGATTCAGGGCCTGCAGAGAGCGCTGAATCATTTCACGACGTTCCGCAGCCGAAAACGGGTGCTCGGCCGTCCCTGAAGCCTGGGCACTCCCGATACCGACCACGATGCGCTCGCAAACCTTTGCCATACCCCGCAAGACAATCAAATGACCGTTGTGAAACGGCTGGAAACTCCCGGGAAAAAAATGGACAGAAAGGGACATAGAAAAGGTAAAAAGAATCATCCACACGATACCGTATCCCTCCCCGGGAAACAAGAAGAAAAAAAGAACGCTTACTCCGCAAAAAACCATTTGTGGATAACAACAGGCCCCCGGTTTTTTCCGGAGGCCTGCTCAATCGTTTTTGGAAGCGGCTGTTATTTAGGAAGCGCAGAGTTGCTGCAAATACGCAATGTCTTTGGCAAGCTGGGCTGCTACCTGTGCGGCCGCCTTCATGGTCGCCTTTGTGGCTTCCTTATCCTTGGCGGTGATATTCGCTTGCAACTGAGTCCCGTAGTCCTCAAGCTGGGCAATTTCATCCTCAATTTTTTCGCCCGTGACATCGACCTTATCAGCTTTGCTGGCGTCGTCGCGAACAACAACGTCACATTGGATTTCGAGGGTCTTCAACATAGCCTCCGCCTTGTCAACGATAATCTGGATGCTCTCCACCATCTCTCCGGCAATCACCATGATTCCGCTCCTCATGGCTTCCTGAATGACCGTCCGATTCTGTTTCAAGAGTTCGATCACCTGTTTATTCAAATTCTCCAAATCCGAGAGCGAGGTGGCGTCATCTGCGGCATTCTTATAATCGACCAATTTGGCTTCCAGGGTGTTCAGGCCCTTCACAAGCTCGTCTTTTGTTGCTTGGGACAAGTAGGCGTTGTTTTTCAAAGTCTCCTCGGCCGTATCAAGTTTGGAAACGGCCTTATCAAGTAACTCGATCAATTTCACCTTATATTGATCGAAGGTCACACCAGCCGCGCTGGCCGCATCAACGGCGTTCTGTTTTGCCTCAGCCGCCGTGGCTTTGGCAGCGTCGATCTGCTCTTGTGTGGGCTGAGTTGCGGCTAAAGCCGACGTCATGGGCATGAGGACGAAGGAAAGGATGCCCAGGACAGAAAAAAGCTGTCTCTTCATAGAAAAAAATCTTACGGAAAAAATTACAGTTCTGCCCCCGCCTGATCAAGACTCTGCACGCTCGCATTCATCCCCTCCAACCCCTTGGTCAATTCATCAAGGGATTGATTTGCGGATGGAACGGCTGGTTTGCCGGAAACCGTTGTTCCGGAAGAAGGGCTCTCAGACGTTTTCGTGTTTCCCGTTTGGGAAGACGTTCCGGAAGACGATGGCTGGGAAGAAGCGCATCCAGCTCCGAGGAGAACCAACGCGGCAAGAAAGGCCGCGGCTCCCATGCTTTGTTTCCGCATAGAGGGGAAAAAAATGAAAAATAAGAAAGAGAACTGAACCTCACCATAACGGATTTTTCCCTTCTCGTCAAACGGCTCCACTCTCTCCTACAATAGATGTTTCCTTTTTATTACACGCAAGGGGAAAAACAGCATGAGGGATGACTCTGTGTTATACTTTCCTTGTCCTTATTATGCGTTTTTGCCTTTCTTTTTTTCAAAAAACGACTTTTTCTATGGTTTCTCCTCATGCTCTCATTCTCGGCGGTGGACGGCTAGGTTCCTCCCTACGCACTCTTCTTCTCCCCCAGGATCCTTCCGTTGAAATCTGGGATGTTAATCCCGCACGGGCTACGTCCGTCCGGCCGCTTTCCGAAGATGTTCCAGAGGCGAATTTCCTTTTCCTCTGTGTTCCTTCCTGGGTTCTCCCCAACGTCCTATCTGATGTGGTTCCGTACCTTTCTCCTTCCGCACCGGTCATCTGTTTTTCCAAGGGCATTGAACGGGAAAGCGGAAAAACCATGGACGAACTCCTCCCGTCGCTCCTCCCTCCTCATCAGCCATTTGCCCTGGTTGGTGGACCCATGCTTGCAGAAGAGCTTGAACAGGGGCTGGGCGGGATCGGTGTCGTAGCCACACGGTCGCCCGAAACGTTTCAAAAATTCTCTGCCCTCTTTCGAGGTTCCTGCTTGGCTCTTGCGTCCACGGACGACCTGCGCGGCGTGACGCTTTCCGGTGTGGCAAAAAACGTCTATGCCACGGCCATTGGCGTGGTCCAAGGCCTTGGATGGGGAGGAAACATGACCGGCTGGATCGGCGCCCAATCCTCCTTTGAATTGATCGAAATCGTGGAACGACTCGGCGGCCGCAAGGAAACCGCCCGTGGTCCGGCAGGACTAGGCGATTTTTTTGCTACTGCTTTCAGCCCTTATTCCAACAATCGCCAGGCAGGTGTTGCGTGGGCTCAAACTGGCCTATGCAATCAAAAAAGCGAAGGAGTGATCTCTTTCACTTTCCTCTCTTCCCTGCTCGAAGAGGCGGCCGATTCCCTCCCTGTCTTCTACGCCATGAAACGCATCCTGATCGGATGCGAACCGATGAAAAAAGTGTTTCAAGAACTGTTGTATGGGAAAAAGGAAACCTTATGAAAAAACCCGGGCAAAAAATTCTGGTCCTTGACGCGGGAACAACCGGGGTCAAAGCATTTGTTTTTGACGAAACCCTTTCGGTTCAGGTCAAGGCATACCAATCAATCGGTATAGACCGCCCCAAAAATGGATGGGTCGAACAAAATCCGCAAGAGATCCTTTCCGCCTGTTGCCGGGTGCTAAAAAAAGTCGTCCGATCCGCAAAACTTTCTGCCTCGGACATCGCAGGTCTTGGTATGACCAACCAGCGGGAAACCGTGGTCGCTTGGGATCGGAAAACAGGAAGGTCTGTTGGGCCAGCTCTTGTCTGGCAAGACAGGCGTACGGCGAAATTTTGTCGCACCCTTGTGCGCAAGCACGGAGACTGGATCCGGCGTAAAACAGGATTACCGCCGGACCCATACTTCTCTGCCTCTAAAATACGATGGATTCTCCTCTCTCTTCCCAAGGCTCAAAAACTTCTGAAAGAAAAACGCCTGATTTTTGGAACCATAGATAGCTGGCTCCTCTTTCACCTGTGCAAAGAACACCAGCACCTTACCGATGAGACAAATGCCTCGCGCACCTTACTCTGTGATTTGCACAAACATGCCTGGGATCCAAAACTTTTGGAACTCTTCGGGGTGCCAGCGGAAACCCTTCCAGAAATCCGTCCATCCTCTTCCTTATTCGGAACCATGGATGCCTCACTTTTCGGTTTCTCCGTTCCCGTCCTTGCTGTCTGTGGCGATCAACAAGCAAGTTTCGTGGCCGCCGCGCGCCATCCGACTGTTCAAAATTCCTCTCACGTCACAAAAGTTACGTACGGCACAGGCGCCTTTCTGGTTCAGGGCCTGGGAAAAATTTTCAAAATAGCAGATCCATTTTTTACAACGCTCGTCCCTCCGGAAAGCGGATCCCGCTACGCCCTCGAAGCAAAAGTCGGGGTTTGCGGCGCCCGCGTGGAACCGTATTTAAAAAATCCCATGCGCCTGCGCCAGGTCCTGCGTTCCATTGCACGAGATGTTCATCGATCCCTTCCCCTTCTTCCCTCTCCTCCACGCTTTCTCATTATCGACGGCGGTGTCACCCGCGACGGCCTTCTGGCTGAAATTCAATCGGAAATTTCAAGCCTTCCCGTGATTTCCCAAACTATTTTTGACGGAACCGCGCTTGGGACAGCGATGCTTGTTCAAGAGGCCTGGAAAAAACTCAATTAGAACTTTCTCCTTTGGCGCATAACTTCGTCGAAATCTCCGTTTTTTGATTCGCTGTACCAACAAGTACAGCTCACAAAAAGCCTCGATTTCTCCTCGTTCTGCATCCAAAGGAGAAAGTTCTACCAATCTATGAAAAAAAATGCAAAGGACCTTTTTGAACTCCGCGAGCGCCTTGCTGCACTCGAGCATGAACAATGGCTGACCTGGAGCCGGGCGCTGGCACAGGAATGTTCCCTCCCTAGGGAAATCTTGGAACGATGGTGGAAACAATGGAAAACGTATGAAGAACTCCCCGAGGATCAAAAAGAAACCGACCGATTTTGGGCGGACCAGGTGCTTTCGCTCCTCTCAAAATCTTCTTCCCTCTGATCCCTCTGGTCGCTTCCCGGGTTTTACCATGACACGTCCCTCTTTCCATCCCCAGGGGTTTGCCCACGTCGTTTCATCATCTCCTTTCCGAGAAATTTCCGCTCTTCTTAATTCTTCGTCAAGATCCCTACCCCCCTCCAGATAACCCTGTTCTTTCAATTCTTTCGACGTAAAACGTAATTCTGCACCCGTGACTTCACGAGCCTGTTCTATACGTTTCTCCAACTCAAGGGTCTCTGCCGAAGCCGGTTGTCTTGTTTCTTTTTTTAACGCTTGCCATAAAGAATGCAAACCATCTTCGTATTGGACGAGAAGATCTCTTCCTTTTTTGAGAAGATCGAGAAGTTCCCTCTCTTTTTGTGGATTCCTCTGAAACTCCAACTGACTGTTTGCTTCATGGATGACATCCGCCATTTGCGCTACATCCGCTAGAAGTGGCTCCGCTTTTGTTCTGTCTGTTGTTTGGACAACAACCCCTTTCTCTTTTGCTTCTTGAAGAATCCTTTGAAAACGGGAAACGATTTCTTCGTGGGTGGAAGTCGACATAAAAAAGTTTTTACTATTTTACGTCTTTTTTTGGATTTCGTCAAATAAAAGAACGTGTTAAACTGAAGAGACCTCTTTTTTGTATGCCTCAACGTTTTCTTCCCAGTATTGCGGTCCTCTTCTTTCTCTGTTTCGTTGTCCCTTTTGTTGCCGAAGCTGCCGGGTGGGCTTCTGTTTCTTCTCCAACAAATAAAGCACTCTATGACTTCGGTTTTTCCGGAAGTTCAACGGGTTATGCCGTTGGCGCGGAAGGGACCGTTCTCAAAACAACAGATGGAGGCAAAACTTGGAAAAAACCCTCTGGCGAACCGGGTTCGGGGGACTTCTTTGCTGTTTCCCTCCTTGATTCAAAAACCGTCCTGGCTGCTGGACAAAAAGGGATACTTATCAAAACAACCGACGGGGGGTCAACCTGGCAGAGACTCGAAACGGGAACGGAAAAAAATCTCTACGACCTTCGTATGATTACTTCCTCCACCGGCTTTGTGGTCGGGGAAGGTGGGCTCATCCTTAAAACAACAGACGGCGGTAAAACGTGGAAACAAAAACCATCCGGCACAAGTGCAGACCTTTTGGACGTAAGCGTCCCCGGATCCAACACGTCCGCGGCATGGATTGCTGGAGCGAACGGCATCCTTTTAAAAACAGCGGACGGGGGGTCAACGTGGAGCATGCTTCCTTCCGGAACGGCCCAGGATATTCCATCCTTGCAAATGATTTCACAAAGCGAAGGCTGGGCCGGAGTTTCAGACGGTACACTTCTCAAAACATCCGATGGCGGAAAAACATGGAAATCCATCCGAATCCTGGACTGGAAAGCGTCCGATTTAACAGACCTCGCTTTCCTCTCCTTTGGGAACGGCCTGGTTTCTGGGAGCGACGGGACTCTGTTTGAGACAACAGACAGCGGTGCCACATGGCTGCAATCGTCCTTGCCGGGATCTTCCATCCTTCAGATCCTCTCCTTTCGAAGTTCTGATACGCGTTTTGGGGCCGGCGAGGGAGGAACAATTATTCGTTATGATGCCCATCCGCCTTCAGCTCCATCCCATGTTCGTTTGGACGATAAGGGGACTGTCACGAATGACCCGACCCCAACAATCCAGTGGGACGAGGCCTCGGATGACGAAACGTCCGTTGCTTCTTATCAAGTTCGCTTTGACAACGGTTCTTATCGCAGCGCCGGATCAAGCCTTATTTTCATTCCGAACGAACCTCTCAAACCCGGCGATCATGTGGTCGGCGTCCGTGCCATAGATGCTGGCGGCAATGCTGGATCCGAAACAAAACTGTCCTTCACCGTTACCGGCTCCGCCCTTCCCGTCGTAGGTCTGATTTCCCCGACTTCTGCGATTATTGGATCATCCATCACCCTTTCAGCCGAAGTTTGGGATGACCAGGACGTCCTTAACTGTACCTTGTATGTAGACGACGTCCGCAAACAATCCATGACCGTTTCCAATGGATATGCCAGCACCTCCTTCTCCTTCCCAAACGTCGGGACATTTCCCGTTCATGCCTCTTGTGTGGACAGTGAAGGAAACAGGGTAGACGGCCTTGATGCTCCTGTAACCATTTTACCTGTTTCCAGCGACGTTCGACCTGCAGATCTGGTTAAAATCGGGTGTGGAGCAGGCGCAACTGCGGATGATCCGTGCAAAGCCGTCTATTACTACGGTGCAGATGGAAAACGCCATGCCTTTCCCAATGAACGAATTTTTAAAACGTGGTTTGCTGATTTCAAAAAAGTCGTTTCGGTTTCTAAAGAGGTCATGGCTTCCCTTCCGCTCGGTCCCAACGTCACCTATCGTCCTGGAAAAAAATTAGTGAAATTTCCAAGCGACCCCACGGTCTATGCCGTGTCGCGCGGCGGAGTCCTGCGCGCCATTGCGAATGAAGAAATCGCCGCGGCTCTCTATGGCCCTGCCTGGGCAGCCGAAGTAGATGACCTGCCGGAGGCGTTCTTTGGCAACTACCGTCTAGGCCCTTCCGTTGACAGTAGCCGAAATTACGACAAATCAACGGTACTGCGGCAGACGGAAAAAATCGATCAAAATTGGTAAAAAAAAGCCGCATTCTGATGAATACAGCTCGGTTGAGACAACATTTTTGTAACCGCCCTCATGAGACGAGGGCGAGAAATTCGTCTCCAGAAAGTTCCCCTTTCTCTAGGAGAGCTCTTGCAACTTTTTCTATTTCCTCTTTTTTTCCTTCAAGACTTTTCCTACAAACCATTTCTGCTTCTTGCAAGACCTCCTTCATTTCCTCCTCAAGTTTTTCTAAAGTCCCCTGAGAAATGGAATCCTCGTCGTCTATACTGATCAGACCAAGCGTCTTCGAGACTCCATGGGACCAAAAAAGTTCTCTCAATATCCGAGTAGCATTTTGAAGGTCGTTTCCCCCGCCAAAAGAACATGCTTCGAAAAACAGACCCTCAGCTACCCGGCCCCCAAACATCTGCTGCAGAAACTTCAATCTTTGGGCATAAGAGCCAAAGACATCTTCTCCCTCTCCTTGCCCAAATCGGGTCTCTCCCATTTGGATTTCACATTGCGTCCCATCAATGGAGTACGACTCCCCACATTTCACCCCTTCGACTGTCGATCCATTGATACGACCCATAACGGCGTGTCCCGCCTCGTGAATAGCCGCCCGCCACCGTTCCTCTTTGGTGAGAACCATCTTTTTCTTTCTCTTTTTCCAAAGAATTTCCACGGCCCTCAAAAAGAGAAAAGCGATGATGGCGCGAGACCAAACAGATCCCTCATCAAGAACGGAGAGAACCGCGAAGCCAAAAAGAAAGACATTCGAGCCCCCAAATTCCTTTCCCCCCTCTTTGAATACCAACCAAATCTTTTTTCCTCTCATCACCTGTCACTCCTTTTCAATGGGAAATCTTCATTCAAAAGACCATCTCAGATATCCTTCTTCGTTTTTTCCTTTTTGTCAAGGATGCAGCCCCTTCCTCAAATCCTTTTTTAAAACAAAAAATCACCCCACAAAGATTGTTCGACTCTGCAAATTATTGGCTTATCCATTTCCCGTACTGCCTCACCAAAAGCTCGGAGGCTCGCAAAGGTTCGGCCATCACTTCTTTTACAATTTTCTCCATCCGCGAGCTTTGGGACCCCTTAACAAGGATGACGTCTCCCTGTTTGATAAACGGATCCAACCAACGGCCGGCGTCTTCAACATCCAAAAACTCTTTTATAACGTCCGGATCCATTCCGGCTTCCCTGGCCCCTTCGGAAATTCCTTTTGCTTTCTCACCCACGCAAGCAAGGACATCAGCAGCGTCTGCAACCAGAAGACCGATTTGACGATGTTCCTGCTCACGGTACTGTCCCAGCTCTGCCATGTCGCCCAAGACAGCGATGCGACGACGAGATTCGACGGGATGAAACTCGCGCAGAACCCTAAGCGCGGCAGCAACCGAAGCCGGAGCCGCATTATAGGAATCGTCCAAAATGAGCGTCCCTTTAATGCCGGGAATCGGACGCAAACGTCCGGGCGGGACCTGATAATTTTTCAGTGTTTCAGCCATCTCTCCAACGGTCAATCCGAAATGTTCCCCAACCGCGACAGCCGCAAGAGCTGCTGTTGCTTGCTGTCTTCCCAGCACATTCGGAAGGAAAATAGCAGCTTCCCCGGTCTTTCCACGGACAGGGAAGGTAAGGGAACAAAATGTCTCGCCTGGATCAAACGAAAAATCCTCGCGCGTGGAAAGCGTTGGCGGTCCGGCTTGCACGTCTGCGGAAGAGAAACCATAACGGATGACCGACACACGCGTTTTTGAAGCGAAAGCAGACACTTGTTCGTCATCAGCATTCAAAACAGCCAGACCATCTTCCGGCAACCGCTCGACGAGAATTGCCTTTTCCTCCGCCAGCTTTTCGATGTTTTCAAAATACTCCGCATGAACGGGAGAGAGCGCGGTGACCACACCGACTTCGGGCGGAACAATGTCACACAAAGCAGCAATATCTCCAGGGCGATCTGCACCAAATTCGAGCACAAGGACATTGGGCGGATCCTTTTCCCGATGGAGGAGGACGGAAAGCCATCCTAAAATGGAACGACCCGGGCTTTTGAGTCCTAGGATCGCAAGCGGAACGCCGAATTCGTTATTGTAATTCTCCGGGGCAGTTCGCACCTTAAATCGTCCGGAAAGGACGAGAGCAATCGCCATCCGAGTCGACGTCTTCCCCACCGATCCAGTCACGGCCACCACGCGCGGCTTGTGTTTGGCAAGAAACCGTTTGGCCTTGTGGCGAAGGAGAGATTGGATGAGACGTTTCATAAAAAATGTGGAGGAGATAAAATCGTCGGCTATTTAATTCATTTCAACAAGGATGAGAGATCCTTCGTCGTAACAGAAAATCGCACTCCTCAGGATGACAATACCATTTTACTTTGCAAGTTTGTTCTATTTGAGGTCTCTCTTGGGTGGAATTTCTAAATAACGTACCAAAAAATCCGCAATCTCGCCAAAGACTGGTGCGGCTGTTGATTCAGCCCAGGTCACGCCCTTTGGGTTGTCAATACGCACAATCATGGCAAAACGCGGATCGTCCACAGGGCCAAAGCCAGCAAAAGAACCAATCGTGGCATCTGCATCATAACCCGAACGATCCTTGCTTGCCACCTGCGCCGTCCCGGTTTTTCCGCCAATATAGTAACCCGAAACAGCCGCCTGCTTTCCATGACCGTTCTCGACAACGGAAATAAGCATGGCCCCTAGCAAATTTGCCGTCTTTGGGCGAATAACCTGCCGCACCTCCTTGACAGCAGAACGGTCCATGCGACCGTCCGCATACCTCACCTCGTCCACGATCCTAGGCTGGAGCAACAGGCCACCATTGGCAATGGCAGCATAGGCCATAACGATCTGAAGAGGTGTAACCGTGATGCCCTGACCGAACGAAGCTGTTGCAGGATAAATCTCCGTTTTTACGTTCTCCAAGGAGGCAATGTCCCCCGAGGATTCGGCTCCGAGCTCCACACCCGTCCGTTCTCCGAATCCGAAAGAATGGATGTAGGTGGCGAACGTCTCCAGCCCCGTGTGCCGAAGGGCAAAAATCACGCCGGTATTAATCGAATCCTCAAGAACCTGGGTCATGTCAACGACCCCGTACTTTTTATTTTCTGCGTTGGCCAAGGGTGCGGGCCATCCCGTTACTATAACGGATCCCGTGTCTTCAAACGTCGTCGTTGGCTCCACAGCCCCCGTGTCTAAAGCCGCTGCCATCGTAAACGGCTTAAAGACAGAGCCGGGCTCATAAGCGTCAAAAACTGCTGGATTGTTGAACACGGAAGCATTTTCCACTTCATTGTATCGATTCGGATCAAAATCCGGAACGCTGCACATAGCGAGGATTCTTCCTGTTTTCGGCTCGACGATAATAACAGAACCGCTGTCTGCTTCGTGCTTGGAAACCGCTTCCTGAAGCTTCGTGCAGGCGACATACTGAATGGGCAGATCCAGCGTCAACACCAGATCCGCCCCATCGACAGCGGGAACAAAAGCATGATTTCCCACGGCAATCAGACGGCCGCCGATATCGCGTTCCGAATGGAGAAATCCAGGCGTCCCAGTCAGAATTTTGTTAAACGCTCCTTCGATGCCGTATTTCCCTGCTAACGTTCCATCTTCGTCCGCCCCCACAAAACCCAAGACATGACCACTTGTGTTTGGTTCCGGATAGAAGCGAACAGATTCCCAGGCATAAGCGATACCCTTTTCCCCTGGCTCCAAAATTTTCTGCAATTGTTCCTCTGTGACCCGATGGGCCACGGGCTCATACGGATCTTCCTTGTGGGAAAACCTGACAGAAAGCGCGGCAATTTTTTCCTCACCAAGACCCAAAATCTCTCCAATCCGTTTTGCGGTGGACGCCGGATCGGACAGAAGTCTCGGATCGGCATAGACGAAAGCCCGTTGTTCGTTGGCTGCCAAAGCTACCAACCGACCCTCTTTGCCGTCGTGGACAAAAATACGGCCGCGTTTCGGAAAAAATTCCTGAAACAGGCTGTGTTGATCCGAAGCAAGAGCCTGATAAAAATCCGCATCGAAAATTTGGAGGACAAAAAGTCGTGCCGCAATAGCAACGGAGAGAAAAACCAGCGTTCCAAACAGAACACGTGGCCGCCAAGCTGCCGGCGGACGTCGCTGTCCGGAAGACCGGTTTTTCCGCGTCATAACCGATCAGGTATTTTTTATTCCTCAACGAGCGTCAAATCTTCCTCCAAAAGCACGGAACCGGCATAGGCGTTTTCTTCGTTCGTACTCTCATTTTCGAGCAAACGGATAACCCTTCCCTCCTCGTCTTCAAAATCTCTAAAATGAAATTGATTTCCCTCCTCACCAGAGACGATCTCTTCCACGGAAGTCATTTCTCCATGGTCCTCATAGGAAAGCTCATAGCTATCATTAAAATAGCTCACAATGTCTTCCTCCTCCTCCACTTCCCCTTCCGCTGGCGTAAAAATCATGATTTCGTCCGTCTGGGGGTTCACAGAAAGAAAAGCCCCCTCATCGCCGAAAAGCCAGTAGACGCGGTCGCCGCCATCAAGGGTAATCTCGGCCTTACCGCGGTAATCGAATGGATCGTTGCGAGCAAGAAGGGTGTTCCCTGGCTCAAGGTTGGAAAGAAGTTCCTCGGTCGTCATAGGGTGGGCACATTATTCCTTTTCAAAAAAGACTTTTCCTTCTAACTCCTCCGGCAAATAGGACGGCTGGGTCTTTCCTTTTTCCTCCGGAGGATACACAGAATCCCTTCCATAGCCAAGCTCCTTCATCAGTCCGGTCGGAGCATTGCGCAGATGGAGCGGAACCGGATAGGCGGGACGGTTTTGGATTGTTTCCCTTACCTTTTCGTAAGCACGATAAAGATCGATAGATTTCGGTGCCTGGGAAAGATACGCCACAGCCTGGGAAAGGTTGACCGAACACTCTGGCATTCCCACCGCATGCGCGGCCTGGAAAGCTGCCACAGCTTGAACAAGAGCGCCAGGATCCGCAAGGCCAACGTCTTCAGAAGCGAATCGGATCAGCCGTCGCGCAATATACAACGGATCTTCCCCGGCTTCAAGCATGCGTCCGAGCCAGTAAAGAGCCGCGTCCGCATCGCTGCCCCGCATGGACTTATGGAGGGCGGAAATAATGTTGTAATGTTCCTCCCCGGCACGGTCATAAAGCAGATGGGATTTTTGCAAAGACTGCCGTACAAGTGTGGTAGTAAGGCGAATCGTCCCACTCTTTTCCACGGGCGCCGTATCAACCGCGATCTCAAGCGCGTTAAGGGCCGCGCGGGCATCGCCATCCGCAAGCGTAGACAGAAGAGAAAGGGCTTCCTCTTCTGCTTCAACGGATCGGCTACCGAATCCTCTCTCTGAATCCTCCAGGGCGCGTTGCAAGACGACCCAGAGGTCTTTCGGAGACAGCTTGTTTAAAACGAATACGCGAGAACGCGACAAAAGAGCCGCATTCACCTCAAACGACGGATTCTCGGTCGTGGCTCCGATGAGCGCAATCGTCCCATCTTCCACGTGTGGCAAAAAAACGTCCTGTTGTGCCTTGTTGAACCGATGAATTTCATCAACAAAAACGATGGTACGGACTCCGTGCAATTCCAACTGTTCTTTCGCTTCCCGAACAATGACTCGCACCTCAGGCACGCCGGCTGTGACCGCGGACAACGCGATAAATCGTGCAGAGGTCTCGTGGGCAATAATGCGCGCAAGCGTCGTCTTCCCTGTTCCTGGGGGGCCCCACAAAATCATCGACGGAATCCGATCCTGCGAAAGGGCGCGCCGAAGCACGCCTCCTTCTCCCAGGAGTTTCTCCTGCCCCACACATTCCGCAAGCGAACGCGGCCGCATGCGATCCGCCAGCGGCGCCCCCTTCCGGCGCTCGTTTTCTCCACGAACGGAAAATAAGTTGGACATAAAAAGAGGGAGGAGGAAAGGGAAGAAAAATGGAAAATAACTCGTCATTGCGAGGAGTGCGTTCTTTTGTACGACGAAGCAATCTCTCGTTAACTCATTTCCCGTGAGATTGCTTCGCTTCGTCCCGTCTTCCCACAGAACCGGGGCGGGACTCCGCTCGCAATGACGAGAGAGAGATTACAAAGAGTTCTCATCAACCTCCTCTACTCGCACCTCCGTCCCCACGCTTACTCCATGCGCCTCCGCTGTTCCTGCTGGGACTTCCAAAATGGTATCCGCTTCCTCTGAAGGATAAAACGACGGGATTTTTTTTCCAACCTCTGGCACAGGAGCGTTATAAACGGCATAGACGACCGTCCCATGACGTATCCAGAGCGCATCAATGGGAAACCGCATGCCTTTCATCCAGATAGCCAACTTCCCGGGCTCTTCCAAAAAAAACAACATGCCTTCCTCTGGCTTCAACGCTTCACGTCCGGACAATCCTTGTGCCTGTGCTTCTGGCGTGCGAACAACCTCCGCCTTCACGTCAAAACCGTCCGGAAAAATAACAGAGGTAGTTTCCTTCTGAAGCACGGCTGTTTCAGCTTCGGGTTTCACAATCCAAGAACGAATTTGAAGGATAAGAAAGACGACAAAAAGGGGAATCAGGATGTAAGGAAAAAGTTGGGGCTTTTTCATATAAATTGTCATTCTGAGGAAGCTTGTTTTTTGTAGCGACCGAAGAACCTCTGTAAGAAAATGAACTGAAATCAGAACAAAAAGAGATCCTTCGTCGCACAGAAAATGGGAAGCTTCTCAGGATGACAATTATTCTAGTCCAAATCATCGCCATCGTGACACATTTCTCTGAAAACGAAAACGAGGCGGTGAAGGCCGCCTCGGAGGGAGCAGACGAATGAATGTGGAATTGGCAGGGAGGGGGCGGATTCAGGGATTCCGAATTTCCCGGACGATCTGCACCACCTTCCCCTCGACCTCGAGCTCGACCCCCTCGCACTCGCCGAGAGGAATGATCTCCTTCCCGGTCAGTGACAAAACAAGCATTTCGGTCGTAGGCGAGTGCCCGATGAAGAGGACTGAACCCTCTTCTTCAACAAACCCCCTGATCTCCCAGAAGGTCAAGGATAACCTCAGCGAGGTGACCGAAAAAAATCCGGGATTCGAAGAGCGAAGATCCGCCAACTCTTTGGACCCCCCGGCTTTCTCCACAGCGCACTTCCACTCATACGGCGTTGCCCCCCATAGATCCATGATTTTTAACGTCTGAACAACCCATTCAGCTCCAACAGCCAAAGCCGCGAGGGTCTGTATGGTTCTGAAGGCTTCACTTACCACATACAGATCAAACCCCCCAACTCCCCCAAACATCATGTCTTGACCCGATTCTCTTGCCCGCTTCATCCCAGCCCAGGAGAGCATCTCTTTTTGGTTCCCCTGACCCTTCTCGCCGTGTCTCAGCAAAATAACCCTCTTCATGTCCACCTCCTAATTGAATGTACGGACTCACAAAAAACTAAGGCAGACCTTGCCATAAAAGGACGTATTTGTCACGTCCTCTGTCGTGCTTTTCCAACAACGCCCTACCTTTCCATTTCCTTTTCCGGCACTTCTGCTGTTTCCCAAAGTCGGTCGAAGATATGACCCAAAACGTCATACACGTCTTTTGACTCAAGGACGGCCGCATACACATGCCCCACGCGAGCACCCACGAAAGCCACTTTTTCATCAAACAAATAAATGAGGATCGGGAGATCCGCGGGAATGGAAAGATACCGATAGTCGCGGAGAAATTTTTTCCCTCTTCCGATAAAAATATCGTCCATTTCTCTATCAAGCTGCTTGCGCCCTTCCGGCCTAAGGGATCGATGGTCTACGCCGCGGGCTATACGCCGCTCTGACCAGTCTTTCAAAAAATCCAATCCCAACAAAAGAAGGAATTCCCTGTCATAAAAAGCCCCGATGTGCCGATAAAATTTTGAGGAGCTCTCAAGCACTTCCTCAAGGACCGTGCGGACTCCGGCAATGTCCGTATAAAAACGAAACTGCGGTTTGGACGGATGCCCGGCTGCATACAGAGAAAGCAGAAGCGGAAGCACGGCTTCGATCTCCTTTTCGCGCTGCTTAAAAATCGAAAGGATCACGTTCGGGTTTGCGACCGCATACTCACGCGTTCCTTTGACAACGGAGACGTGGACAAGCCCGCGCTCTGCCAGCTTTTCCAGGTGCTGATAAACCACGGTGCGATGAATGTTTGCGGTTTTTGCAATTTCCTGGGCCTTTCCCTTTCCCAACTTCAAGCAAGCCGCATAGACCTTGCTTTGTTCAGGATCCAACCCGAGATACCCCAACGTTTCCAGGCTCATTTTATTCATAGTGTTGTGTTGAACGGACAACGGTTCTATTGTTTCGAAAGTTGAATTTGTTTATAGTTGATCAAATTCTATCTCATCTGAACTTCTTTTTCTATGACAGGCGAACGTTCAACTCCTCCCGAAACCATTTCTGCAAGAGAAACGGAACAAGCCCCCCAACCAACGATTCGGTTGGAATTTTTTAGGCACAGCATTAAGGCAGATAAAAAGGAAGGTGAAACAGACTACGACATTCTTCTGACTCCGGAAGGAAGGGTGGCTGCGCAGGCAACTGGTGCAAACAAAAATCCTCAACCGGAAGTTGCGGTAGCATACGGATCACGGCGAAATCGGGCGCTCGAAACTGCCCACCATCAGATGTTTGCCAGCACGGAAGAAATTCCGCCTGAAATGGCCTTATCCGAGATTGAAAAAACTGTTGAAAAATATCTTGAAGAGCAAGGACTGAGGGGACAGAAAAAAGGTGGAAAAAGAAAAGCGCTGGATTTTTCTTTTGACGGATCCCCGGCCTTTAAAAAAGAAGGCTATGATCGATTTCTGAAATCGAAAGACTGCATGAACTTTCTACGTAATGATAGCGACCATATTATCCGTGAGAACCAAGATCACGAATCCACTTCTTATTCCCGGGCAGCCGGAAATGTCGCTGATCTCGTTTACGGATATCTGCGAGCCCTGGAAAACTGGGAACGTATTGCGAAAAAGGAGCCTAAAAAATACGAAAAATTTCATAATGAACTTCAGCGTTTTATGGGATCGCATCAAACCGTCACGGAATGCTTTCTCATGAAGGCGATTGAGAAGGCAGAAGAGGCCAAAGCCGAACGCGAAGGACACAATCCAAAAGAAGCAGCCGAGAAGGCTATTCATGAATTCATTGCTTCCCTTCCTTCGACCAACGGCTTTGATGTTAATCAAGGATTTTCGGTCGTTCTCGGAAAAAATAAAACCGGCACGGAAGAAATCCGCGTTCGATTCAATGATAACCAATGGAACCTAACCAAAGAACAGCTGTTGGAAATCATCAAAGAAAAAGACGACTTGGAACGGGAGGTACGAGTCTAAGATCTCCCCTTCTCCCCTTCCATTATGCCATTCACCCGCCCCTTTTCCGACCTCTCCAAAAACGATACGCACCTAGCCGGAGGCAAAGGAGCATCACTTGGAGAGATGACCCAGGCAGGAATTCCTGTTCCTCCAGGGTTTGTTGTGCTGGCTCCCTCCTTTGACCAATTCCTACGCGAGACGAATCTGGTTCAAGAAATCGAAGCCCAGCTCGATCAGGTTAACTACGAAGACGTGGCCTCGGTGGAGCGGGCCTCGCGCGTCATCCATGACCTTATCCATGACGCCCGGTTCCCACGCGACATTGAGGAAGAGGTCCTCACCTCCTTCCGAGAGCTCAATGCAAAATTCGTTGCCGTGCGTTCCTCTGCCACGGCCGAAGATTCCTCCACAGCTAGCTGGGCCGGGGAGCTCGAAAGCTACCTCAACACGACCGAAAAAACCCTGCTGGGCAATGTCAAAAAATGCTGGGCATCTCTGTTTACCCCAAGGGCCATTGTCTATCGCAATGAAAAAGGCATGCGGAAGAGTCATGTCTCCGTGGCCGTGGTTATCCAAAAAATGGTGAACTCTGAAATTTCCGGCATCTGCTTTACCGTACATCCCGTTACGAAAGATCCGAATCAAATGATCATCGAATCCTGTTGGGGCTTGGGCGAGTACATTGTCGGTGGTGTGGTCACGCCCGACTCCTATGTCCTGGACAAGCGGGATGGGACGCTTCTGGATGTCAACGTCAGCGAGCAGGAGATCATGCTTGCCCGCCGGAGTCCAAGAGAGGACGCAGGCGGGCTGATTCGCAAAGAAGACGGAGGCAATGAACAGGTGCGGGTTCCGCAAGACAAACGAACTCGCCAAAAAATCGATGGGGGACAGATCCGCAAACTCGCGGACATCTGCCAAGGAATCGAAAAACACTACGGCTTCCCCTGCGACATCGAATGGGCCCAGGAGGCTGGGGTATTCTTTATCACGCAGTCAAGGCCAGTGACGACACTCTAGTCTACTGAAGGCCAAACAGAACAAAACCAAATCTTCTTCCCTATGAAATCTCCTCCCTCAGAAAATCAACCTCTCGTTCCCTTCGTAAAAATCATCACCCGTGAGGCTCCTCTTATCGGCGTGGAAAGCTGGTATGAAGGAATCACAAATGAAACGGAGTGTTTCTTTGGATTCCCTTTTCCAGAAAACCTCTTTCTGTTTACGAAAGGGACGGTAGAGTGCTATCGGGATTCTAAACGCATGGAGGAAATTCCTTTTGGTCTTGCGAAATGGATCGAAGGAAATGAAGCAAGACTTCCGGAAACTTATGAAAGACAAAAAGCAGCGTTGGAAACACGTGCCGACATCCGACAGTGGCCGTTGGCAACGACCCAAGAGGCCTTGGATGCCCTTCGTCGAATGGAGGCTTCGTTTGTCCAAGGCTTCCCAGGCATTGTAACAACCTACCTTCTTCCCCTGTGGCAGGAAACAACCCATCTTTTCAGCGAAAACGTTTTTAATCAATGTCGAAAATGGCGGACGGAGACCGACCCGTTCTTTGATCGTTCCATAGAAACGATCCTCCATATCATCCATCGCTTATTTGAGCTGCAAGGATGGGACGACGTTTACACAAGATACGTCAGTCATTCCGAACTCCTTGAGTCCCTTCAGAGTGGAAAGTTAAACAAAAATGACCTGGAAAAACGGCGTGCGATACCGTTCGCTTATATCGACGGACAATTGATTTTTGAAAATGATTTGGGGAAAGAGCTTTCAAAAAGGAGCTACATCCTTCCGCAGGATCAAACCGCTGTTAGCCAGCCTGGAGAAATAAAAGGAAATCCCGCAAACGTGGGAATGGCAAAGGGGAAAGTGAAGATCGTTTTTAATCGGGAAGAACTTGGAAAAGTTGAACAAGGGGACATTCTTGTCGCTCCCATGACAACGCCGTGGTATCTCCCCGCCATCAAAAAAGCGGTCGCAATCATTACAGACGAAGGCGGAATTACGTGTCATGCCGCGATCGTGTCTCGCGAGCTTGGAGTCCCTTGCATCATCGGAACAAAAATCGCGACGAAGGTTCTGAAGGATGGGGATTTCGTCGAAGTAAACGCACATAAAGGAGTTGTTCGCCGACTATCTTAGTCTATGGAAAATAAACTGCTCCCCGCTGCCCATGATTTCCATTCGCCGCTCATGCGAAATGAAATTTGGATCCAATCCGGTTTCCTCTGGCCGGAGCTTTTTGATCTTCCCAATCCGGGTTATGCGATTGAATCACACGAGGACACGATCGCCTATCTGCTGGACATGGATCTCTGGAATAAAGATCGCGCAATCCTCCAAAAACGGATCGAACAAAATCCGGAAGAACTCGACCGTCTCATCGAATGTTCAGAACAATGGGGACAGGAGATGAATCGTTTCACATCCCAAGCCCGCTCCGCAAATCTTTCCTCATGGAGCGGAACCGACCTTTGGAATTTCTATGAACGATTTGCCAACCTCCAAGCGCGTCAATACGCCGTCGGCATTCTCCTTCCTCTGCTTGAAGTCGGCGGTGTTTCGTTTCTCGAATCTTTTTTGAAAACTTTTCTCGCTTCTCGCCTTTCGCCGGAAGAAGCCGCAAGGGCTTTTGCGGTCTTTACAACGCCATTGAAAAACTCTTTTGCCTTAGACCAGGAAGATGCCCTCCTCGAACTTGCTCCGCGTTGTTTTTCAAACAAGGCCTGCCGCGACGTGCTAGAAAACCATCTACCCAACGAGATTCCTTCCCTGCTCCAACAATCCGCTCCGGAAATTTCTGAAGCGCTTCGGGGACATGCGGAAAAATTTGGATGGGTCTACTACGTCTACGCCGGTCCGGCGTTTGGTGAAATGCAATTTGTAGAGTTCCTTCAAGACCTCCTCCATAAAAGGATCCAACCGGAAGGAGAGACTCAACGGAAAAAAGAGGAACGATGCCGATTAGCCGAAGAACGCAAAAAATATCTTGAACAGCTCCGGCCGGACGAATCGACCAAACGGCTTCTTCTTCTTGTAAACGAATACGTCTGGGCCAAGCCGCGGCGCAAGGATTACCAATCCCATTCCTATTTCCACATGGAATCCTTTTTCCGCGAGTTCAGCCGACGATTCGATGTCTCTCTTAAACACGCACGTTCCGCAACTCAAAAACAGATTCGGGAAGCGCTTCTGGAAGGAAAAATTGACCCATCTGTCCTTGATCGTCAGTACAAACACCACCTCGTTTCCATGGACGAGAGGGAAACGATCGTCATCTCTGGAAATGAGGCCAAACAATTTTCCACCCTCCATGTCCTGCAATCAGCATCCGAAGAGATGGCCTCCGTTTCCGAACTTTCCGGCTCCACGGCCTTTCCGGGAACAGCGACGGGGAGCGTCCGCCTTATCAACAGGCCGGAGGACATGCAAAAAATGCAGCCTGGAGACATTCTTGTCTCCGTGGCAACGACTCCGAGTATTGTGACTGCCATGAAAAAAGCTGCTGCTATTGTCACGGACGAAGGAGGCCTTACCTGTCACGCCTCCATTGTCAGTCGCGAACTCCACATCCCGTGCGTCGTCGGAACCAAAATCGCCACCAAAGTTCTGCATGACGGCGATCTGGTCGAAGTCAATGCGGACAAGGGAGTAGTGAAAAAAATCGGATAAAAATTTTCCCTTCAATCTTCAATCCGTCTAAACCTTTTTCTCCTCTTTACCCGCCGTAGTCCGTCTGAGGCGGACGAAGGCGGGTCTCCATCCACTTCAACCTCCTCCAAAAACACCCCCACAGGCCTCACCCAGAGTGCTCCGGCCTCTTCTCCGTCAATCCGCTGATAAACAACAAATTCCTCCAACGTTTCACTGTGGTGTCCCACGCCGATCACGCGATAGTGGTGGCCTTTATAGTGCTCGTAAAGGCCTGGCCGTACGGATTCGGCCAAAATGGAAAAAGATGGAACTTCCTCATCCATAAGAGGACTCAAATCACCTGCCCCCCGAAATTCTGCAAAATCGCAGCTACCGCCCCATCCGCGGACGTTTTTCGAGTTTCGGATGCGTCAGGATCGTGAACAGCCCGCACACGCACGGACGCACCCAGCACGTCTTGAAGAATCTTTTCCACTAAATCCCGATTCTTCGCGCGATTCAACGTCTCCGCATGCAACGAATAAGCAAAACGAATTTCCACCGTATTCCCTTCGACGGTTCCCAGCTCCCCGCTCTGGAGAATGAGCGGCAGGGACGCATTACATTCCTGCACCTTGGCAAATACCTGGGGCCACTTGCGCATAACGTCTTGAAGATCAAGAACGGGGATATCACCAAGGGCCACATCTTTGATCGGAGGAGAATCAGAAGAAGGAGAGATAGCCCCGACTTCTCCATGTCCCTGATGTACGTCAACCACCCCCTTCTGCTCTATTATGTCGGACAGGCCCGGCCCCTCCTTTACAAAGGGGGATGGGGGACGAGTTGTTCCCCCCTTCCCAAGGGAGGCTGAAGGTGGTTTCTCGACGTCTCCCCCCCTTCCCAAGGGGGGGCTGGGGGGGGTTGCCACCGGCGGCGTATTTCCTCCATCTCCCTCGCACAACCGAACAATAGCGATTTCGGCTGACACCTGCGGAATTGAATCCAAACGACTAGACCGCTTGGCCTCCAAAAACATTTCAATAGCTCGGCTTAAAATCGATGAACTCCATTTTTGTCCAAGGGTATTAAGTCGCAAAACCGTTTCTGGATCATACGGAGGATGAAAAGAATCCATGCCCCCAAGCTTGAGCAAAAGAGCGGTTCGTAGAGCTTCGGCAGACGCGTCTAAAAACGCGCCAACATCCATTCCCTGCTCGAGATAGTCGTTTAAAAGTCGAACCGCATCCGCTGTTCGGTGCTCCGGAAGCAGTTCCAGAAGTGACACCACAGAGGATGTTTGGGCAATGGGCAGCACGAGAGAAGCCTGTTCAGCTCCAATGGTCTTTTCTCCGAGCGCCATGAGTTGGCCGAGCAGACTCTCCGCATCGCGCTCGCACCCCTCGGATTGTCGCGCAAGCTCGCGCAAGACGCCATCCTCAATGGTCACTCCCTCGGCCGCACAGATCGCCTTGAGTCGATCGGTCATTTCCTGAAAGGGAATACGATGAAAATCAAACCGCTGACAACGACTGATGATCGTGGCTGGGACCTTGTGAATTTCCGTTGTTGCTAAGATGAACAGGGCGTGAGCCGGAGGTTCCTCAAGCGTCTTTAACAGCGCATTAAAAGCCGAGGTCGAAAGCATGTGGACCTCATCGATAATGAACACCTTCATCTTCGCCTTATTCGGAGAAAAACGGACACTCTCAATAATGTGCTCGCGTACATGATCCACGCCGGTATTAGAAGCCGCATCGATCTCATAGACGTCCAGCGATGACCCGCCCGTGATTTCCTGACAGCTTGAACAGACATTACAGGGTTCTGGAAGGCTATCTTTCCCTTCCGTAATCCCCTGACAATTCACGGCCTTGGCAAGCAGCCGAGCGGCTGTGGTCTTCCCTACTCCGCGCGGACCAGTAAAAAGATAGGCATGGGCCACCCGCCCGATTTTGAGCTGGTTCTGGAGCGTTCGTTTCACATGCTCCTGACCCGTCAGGTCTGCAAACGTTTGGGGACGATAGGTTCGATAGAGCGCTTGGGACATAGATTCATTTTCGTCCACTATGACTCCAATTTTTTTTCAAGTTCGTCGAACAGCCTGATATATTCTGACAAACGGACAAAAATTTCTTCTGCTATTTTTTGATCGTACGTATGAGAGGTAAGATTTCTGTCCTCCATAGCCCGAATCCATCCGGGATCATCCTCAATGAGTCCGAAAGCAAAAGCCTCCCGTAAACATTCTTTTGGAGACCGACACAAAATCTGTTCTTCCTGCAAACGCTTCTGCATCGATTTCCATGCCAGTTCAACCGTAAATTCAAACCGTTGGATGGCCGCATCGCGAATCAGATCATCTTTTTCCCGACCCAGTGCCTCTTTGAGACGGTTCAAGGCTTCTTTGTACGATTGAAAAAGAGGATGCTTCATAAAGAGGTTGCATAAGTCAAAACTTCTTCGCGAAAACGGCTGCTGACGTTCTGCAAATCCACCAGATCGATTTTTCGCAAGGTCGGAATATCTTCAAGGGCCTGTTTCAAGCGAAGATAGATTTCAAAAGGGAGAGGAGACGGACCTTCAATGGCAATATCAACATCAGAACCCCTCATGGCCGTCCCTTTTGCAAAAGAACCGAATAAAAATCCACAATGGCTTTTCGGTAAAATCTCTCCCAGGCGTTTTTTTATTTCAAAAAAAATTTGATCTTCTTTCATACATTTTTAAGAAGTGAACAAAATGATCCTACCAAATTTTGAAAAAAAAACAATCAGCTTTGCAAAACGAAAAGCGCACCCGACAGAGAGACGAATGGCTTCCGCGACAGGAATCTGTCGGGGCACTTTTCGTCTCACGCATCAGGTGCGCGAGATTTTGCGTCCTACTCCTGGCAGCAGAAACGCGGGTGATCCTCCCATTGCGCCGGGTACCAGGGGGGGGAGGTGTTTGTGTGGCCGGGGGGGTCAGCGGGCCTTGACCACGACGCCCTTGACGGACGTCGGGTCAAATCCAGGCGACTTACCGCCGGGCGTGGCCGGGGGGAGAGCCTTGGCTAAGAACGTGGCCGGACCACGCACCAAGACCATGTTCCCTTCCGCGTCGGCCTTGGCCCTTTTCACGGCCTTGGCCCCTTTGATGAGGGCCTCGGGATTCGGACACCCGGCGTAGAGGCTCTGCCCCTTTGCCGGGTCTTTGGGACAGGCGTCGAGAAGATTGGTCACCCCATCGCCGTCCGTATCCTGGGCCTTCCAGGCGTCCGCAGCCATGAGAACGAGGGTCGGCTCCTGCGCGACCTTCTTGCCAAGGGCTCCCTTGAGTTCAGCGACCGCTGTCGCTGTCTCAGACGCGGCACTGGCTGCGCTGCCAGTGTTGGTCGCGGTGGAGGACGTCGACAGCCGGATCTCCTCCATCATCCCGGCCATGGTCTTGACCCGGCCGCCGCTGCTGTCTTCCAGTGTGAGATCCCCGTGGATCACATTGGTGCTGGCGGTGATCGCCCCGACGACGCCGTTATCGGTCCCGAAGACCTGAGAGACGAGGATTCCGCCGAGGAGCAGGAGACCGATGACGGCCACCGGCAGTGCCCAGGTGGGCAGCGCGATCTGGTATACGTCGCCATCCTTCTGGTGTGCCGTGACCTCGCCCGAGATCGGGAAGCTTCCCCCGAAACCCTTGAGGAGGGATTTCCCGGTCTTGGCGTTTTTCCGATCCTCGAGCTCCTCCGGCGAAACCTCCTCCAACTTGACCTTCCAGAGGTTCCGGTTGGCTGTGTCGAGGATGATCTGGAAGGTGCCTGCGTTCTGGAGATTGATTTCGAACGGCTCAATTCCGTCGATCTCACTGAATTCACCGAGGACAAGAGGCCTCTTTGTGGCAGCCCCAAAAATCCTCTTCCCTTTATCCTCGACAAAGATCAACTCTCCATTCCCAACTGCCGAAACCTGGAACTCTGCGAGGGTGTTGTTCGGCCCCATGTCGGGCTTTTCAAAGGACTTTCCTGCCAAGGTCAACAACATCTTCATGGATCTTTTCTCCTTTGTCTGAGAATTCGTGGCAGGGAGACTCCCCCCTGGCCACCTGCCCTATCCTTTGGTCAACAGAAACTATTCTCTGTCGACCCCTCTTTTTTTCAATCTATCCTAACACTGAAACCGATGCGAGAGGACTAGACGAAGGCAACCCCCTCTTCATCTCCCCCTTGGGAAGGGGGAGAGACGTAATCGCCTCGCATCGGCTTCAGTGCGGTTTTAAGGAACAAGGGAGCAGAGTAGCATTTCTACAAAAATATGTCAAGAGGCTGGGACAAAAAAACAGCCCTTTTGCTTGAAAAGGCTGTTTTCGGTTAAAAAAGGTCAAGAGGAAACTAATGGCCGCGTGGAAAGCACCCGCTGGGCGTCCGATGGTGTGAGGACCTTCCGGTGTTTCAAAACATCAACCAGAGTCGTCACCTGAGCATCCTCTTTGCGAACCAAACCAATGACATTGACCTGGAAATCCTCAAACCGACGATCGGTATAATCTCGAAGATTGTGTTCGGTTTTTCGAAGATCTTCCTTGGTTGCGCACTGCTTCAAATCTTCTTTCGTTGTCATCGTAGATTCAACACGCGCGAGGCGTGTTTCTATACCTTCAAACCTCTGTTCTGTCGCGTCAGCAAAAGCATTGATGGCTTCGAGGATATCCCCGTTCGTTGGCTCGGAAGAAACGTCTGTCATACGTTTTTCTGAAAAGAATAAAACAGGGAGTTTCTTTCGGATGGGGAGAGGGTCACCTACAAAGATACTCTATCAAATTTTGAGGAAAATTCAACCGACAAAAAACGAACAATTTCCCCGTTTTCCAAGCGGTGTGGACAGAAAATCAACAGCGGAACACAAGGATCGCCCCTTGACAGACCGGCCAAAAAAGGATACTCTTTAAAAAGATTATCCGAGTAGGCGGAATCCCGAAAGGTCGTTCGTCGAACCGCGATAATGAGCCTTTAACCCTATCGCCAGCGATTATGAACGATGCTTCACGACCGGCCCGCCAGTTGAACGACGTAACGGATCTTAACATTACCTGTACCCAGTGCGGGGCAAAGATCGACAAGTTGCCTTTCGTCCCAACGGTTAAACAGGACGGCACCTACGGCATGATTTATTGCTACCCATGCAACAAGTCACGCAATGCACGACCCTAAAAGAAAAAAATCCCCCAGGGAAACCTGGGGGATTTTTGTTTTTGAAAGACGTTTAGATCTTTGTTTCGGCTTTGGCTAGACGCTTTGCCTTTGCCCGACGCCGTGCGGCCTCTTCGATCTTGCGTCCGGCTTTCCAAAGATTGCGGGAAAATTTGCGAATACCCATAGGATTTCAGAATAATTTATTTTTATCGTTTTTTGCTTTGCCTCCGCTGCCTAGGGTCAACCCAGAAAAAGCAGAAGCGGATGAACTTCTTGAGGATGACCTCCCGCATCTCTCATAGACTTAAAATTTAAGTTTACCCCACCCTAGTATAGAAAGAAAAAAACTTCAAGACGAATTTACAACATCTTTGAAAGATAGGAAACCGCAAGGAGAACAATTCCAATCACCCAAATCAAAAAGAGGAGGCCGATGAATGAGCCAATTTGATCATCATCCTTCCTCGCCTCGCTGATCATCCATAGGCTGAAGACGAAAAAAGCCAGGAGAGGAATCGTAAAAAAAACCCAGCCAACGACTGCAATCCAGAACATGATCGAGACGTATCTACTAGTTAGGTCCTCAAACTATTTGGCATGGATCTAATTTTTCCATCTTTGCCTATTACTCCAGATTCATGTTTATTTAGTGCTACAGAGTCAAATTCAAAATCTTCACCACAGCCTCTAACAAGCTCTCCCAGAAGATTTGAACTTTTTTCTTCTTCTCCAATTTTGTTAGCAACCTCTTCTATTGTCTTACCATTAAATAAAATATAAACACCATCCTTTTCAATGACTAGCTTGCTTTCGGCTGTGTCTTTCACTTTTTTATCTTGCTCCATTTCCGGAAACCTCACTACACATCCCAATTTTTCAGCTTTTTCTTGCAACGTAAGATAAAAATCTCTTACGTTATTTTTCTTTTCTTCTTGTGCCACCTCATCAGAAGAATGATGTTCAAATTCTGACATAGAATAGATATTAAAAATGAAATTATCGAATAACGGAAATAGCGGTACTTAATTCTGGGGTACAAGCCCCGACTTCAATTGTTCCTGTGGCATTTTTTGAGAGGTAATATAAGGTTTTGGAAGCTGTCCCGCTGGTCGGTTCCATGGGAATGCTTCCAAGATACCCGCCTGTCACCAACCCAGCAGTCAAGTCCACACAGGACCCTTCCGTGGTCTTTGTTGTACAACCAGCATCACAACCAGTCGTAGCTGTCCCTATTTCATAAAATTTCCCGTTCGTTAGTGTTGAAACTGCTGATGGATAACTGCCATTATTGTCCACTTGAGAAATTTTGAGGGCCGCAACAATATTTTCCACATCGCTTTGGCGGCGTGCATTGCGAGCCTGCGAGAAACGTTGAGTCGGATTAAGAACGACAAATACAACAGCCGCCAAAATCGCGATGATGGCGATTACGATAAGCAGTTCGATAAGGGTGAAACCTTTCTGAAAATCCTTGCGCATACGTGTTAATTTAAATTCTTAAAAAAGGAACTTTTGACAAAAAAAGAAATCATTTTTCCTTGGAAAATAGTACTATGCCTTCATAAAATTGTCTAGAGATCGTGCTAAAATCGTAAAAAATCGTAAAGTCCGCTATTCGACACCTGGGAAAGCAACAAAAAAATCCACGTGGCTGTGGCAAGAAATGGACCAAAAGGAATTTGGGCTTTTACATCTATTTTTTTGTTTAACAACAAAAAAATTGCCCAGAAGGCACCTAAAATATAGGCGAGGGCAAGCGCCCACAGGCTAGACCAAAATCCAAGAATAGCTCCGAGAAGTATCCCCATACCAATGTCTCCACCACCTGTCCAACGCCCTTGTGATACATAGTACTGTAAAGCAAAAAATCCACCGCCGACCATCATGCCGAAAAAAAAATTTTGAATAGTAAAAAACAGGGTACTCATTGAAGCGATACCAACAAAGAAATGAAATCCGACGGCAAGAAAAATACCTGTTATGGTAAATCGATGAGGAAGAACGCCTGCATAGGCATCTGTTAAAAAAAGGAGGGACAGAAAAGTCGTGAAAATAAGGTCACGAATAAGAGGCACATCGATTCCTTCACTTCCATGAACCCACCAGACAACCAAAAAGAGAAAACCAACCGCGATTTCGACCACGGGTTCTCTCCAACCGATCGGTCGGTGACAGAAACGACAACGACCTTTGAGAAGAAAAAAGCTGATAAGGGGGATAAGGTCTCTCGCTAGCAACATTTTTCTACACTCGACACAATGAGAGCGACCAAACAAATTTGATTCATTCTTTTTCTCTCGATTGGCCAAGGAAGAAAGAAAGCTACCCAAGACGGAACCGATAAAAAAAACCCCTAAGGAAAAAAACATACTATCTGGTGGTGGCGAAAAATCATGAATTGGAAGAATCAAAAAAATTGTGCTGATGGGCGTACTTTTGTGGAAAGAGCGATCGATAGGCTGCACCAATAGCTGGTCCAAAACGGTGAATATCATCAGCGGCAAAACCTGAAATCTGTAACTTCTGACCGATGGGGATTGTGGGAGGGAGAGTCTTCTCTTCTCGTTGACAGGCCTTAAGAACGCCTTTCTGCGTTGCCTCAACCCCCCCCAACAAAAAGAGGGCTATCTCTTTTCCTTGTTTAGAAAAAAAATCCTTTGTTTCTCTCATCGTCTCAAGAACCAACCCAATGGTCTCTGGTGGGAGGGGTGGAACGTCCCCGTCTTTCTGAACCAGGTGACTGTGTGACAATGTTCTAGAAAAAAAGAGGGACCCAAAAGACGAATAAATGGAAACCGTCGTCCAATCGTATCCGATATCGACAACACCAATCAGACTTTTTTTAACTTTCTGTCTCTCCTTTTTTGAGGCGAAATGGTTAAAAAGGCGCAACAACGCCTTACTGTTCGTCTCCATGGCGATTAATCGAAAAGACGGAACTTCAACCACGGCCTTCAAACCATTGATGATTTCTCTCTGACAGGCGTAGACATTAAACAATCGTCCTTCAAGGGAAATTTCCCCTTTGGAAACAGTAAGAAAGGCCTGTTCAAAAGGGATGGGGATATCCTTTTGTGCCAGATGTTTTGCCTCATCTTCCATTATGGCTGGTGCCTGTTTCTCTAAAAGAACGTTCGTAAAAAAAATCCTTGATTCAGGAATCAGCATCGTGGTTCGAAATGAACCTTTCGGCAAATGCCATTCCTCAAGACCACGCTCAATGCGCTTCCTAATCTCCTCTTGATGGGCCACCATTTCGTCCTCCATCAACCCGCTTGGCAAGACTATTTCTTTCAATCCCCGGATCTTTTGAAAGAGAGAAACACGCGCAAAACGAACATGACGATTTGAGATGTCAACGCCAATACCAGAAAAAAAATGATCAAACATAAATTGCTATCCTCAAAATACATCATTTGATGGAAATAGACGACGTAATATCATAGATCGGCAAGATCACGGAAAGAGCCAAAAATAATACGCCCGCACCGACAATGAGCAAAAGGATCGGTTCAAAAAGGGAGGAAAAATTTTTTGAACGGACTTCAATTCTCTCTTCAAAATATTGAGCCAAAAAAGAAAAAATCCTCCCCATCTCTCCAGAACTCTCGCCCACTCCGATCATATTTTGAACCATCTTTGGAAAGAGACGCGGATGAAAAGACAAGAGTTCCGTCAACCTACGACCGGCTACGATCCTGCGGTTGATGTCTCCTATGGCCTGGGCATAGACATAGTTAGACGTCGTGCGTTTTAGAATTTCTAAAGCCTCTTGGATGGGAATCCCGCTGTCAAGCAGGGTTCCAAAAGAACGAAACAGAACAGCTCGACTGGCATCGTGGAAAAAAAGATTTATGATCGGTATCCTCAAAAAAAGGGGGTGAAGAAGGCGCCGCGCAGATTCTCGTCGCGACAAACCGACAATGACCGCGATAAAAAACAAAAGAATCAAAGCAAAAATCGAACCGTAACTTTCAAAAAACTCCGCTAAAATTACGACAATCCTCGTACTCAAAGGGAGCTCTGCCCCAAAGGAACGAACGGTATCGGCAAATCGCGGAAGAACAAATTTTGCTACACCGAAAGCAACCACCAGCATAACCGTGAGGACAAAAGCTGGATAAACCGTGGCTGATTTCAAATTTCTCCGCACGGAAAAATCGTGTTCCATCTGAACCGATAAACGCTCTAGATCTTTTGTCAAGGTTCCGGTCCTTTCTCCGATTTCCACCGAGCCAATGAACACGGGGCTAAAGACCCCTTTTTCGCCTTTTAAAGAATTTGAAAACGTCTGTCCGGCCTTCATGCGATCAACAACGCGCGTCAAAACCGATTTCAGCGGTCCACGGCCTTGTTCCGCTAAAATATCCAAAGCATCGACAACCGTCAAGCCGGATCCAAGCATAACAGACAGGCTTTTGGTTGTGACAATCAGGTCGAACGATTTGATCGGAAAGAGGTGCATTCCTTTCTTCAAAAAGTCCGATGACCACCCCAACATATCTTTTAAAATTCCCTCGTTTTTGAATCGCTATGAAACCTGTTCTTTAATTTTCCTCACGACGTCATCAATAGAAATTTCCGTCTTGACGAAATAGGAACATTCGCGAAGCTCGCGACAACGCTTCTTGTCCTCGTCCTGTCCGAGATTGGTAAGAATAAAAACTGGAATATCATCGTTTTTCTTCTCTTTACGCATAATTTCGAGAAAATCGAAACCATTCATGCCCGGCATAATCATGTCAAGGACGATCAAATTCGGCCGTTTTTTTTCTAAAACTTTCAAAGCACTTTTTCCATCAGTCGATACCTCGGTCTCGAAACCCTCTTGTTTTAGCTGATTTTGATAGATATCTGACAAAAAACTATCATCCTCAACAATGAGGATAAACTTCTTTAGTCCTTTCATAGGGATAGATAAAGAAAAAGATTATTTGGCCTTCCTGGGAAGGCGAACCCAAAAGGTCGCACCATGACCTTTTTCCGATTCAAACCAAATTCTACCACCAATTTGCGTTGCAAGCATCTGCGCGGTGTATAAACCAAGCCCCGTACCCTTATATCCTCCTTCCAGCGCATTGCTGGCGCGGAAAAATTTCGTAAAAATCCTTCCATGTTCCTCCTTGGCAATACCCACGCCGTCATCCTTGATTTCTAACACCAAATCCGTTGTCTCGCTTTCATCAGAGAGTCGTATTGAAATATTCCCACATCTTTTAGAATATTTAATAGAATTGGCAATAAGATTGGCGTAAATCTCCCTTATCATCTCCGGATCCATAAAAAAATCCTTGAACAACGACCTGTTCTTTATCCGAACGGTTATTTTTTTCTTTTCAATCTCCTGTTGGTACGTTTCGACGATATTTTTCACCAAAACCGAAGGGTGAATCGTTTTTGGTTCGCTCTTTAAACTTCCGGATTCAATACGCGAAACGTTCAAAAAGTCGTTCACAAGCGAAATTAGGTGCTCGGTGGACACATTGATGCGTTCAACAAACTCGCGTGATTCCTTTTGAAAAGTCCCCTTTTGCTTTCCAAGGAGTTCTCCATACCATTTGATGGAAGCAATCGGACCCCTCAATTGGTGTGAGGCAATAGAAATAAACTCCGATTTCATGCGATCCACCTCCTTTTCTTTCGTAATGTCGCGGACGATTGCCACCGATCCGATCGTCTGCCCATTCACAACAATGGGGGTTGCTGTAAGGGCAAGCGGAAAAAAACCGCTCCCATCGCTTCCACCACCAAACCGTTCGGAGATAAATTCAACACCCACTGTTTTTTTAGCACCAGATAAAGCCTCAAATACCGGATGACCGGCAAGAAAAGGCATAGGACGTCCCGAAATATTCTTCAGCAGGACAACCTCGGAGAAATGACTTCCACTAACATCTTCTTTCTTAATTCCAAACATTGTTGCTGTAGCTTGATTGACTAAAAGAATGACACCTTCTTTATCCGTGACAATCAATCCTTCGCCAATGCTCGACAATAACGCATCGTCTTTAACCTTTTCGTTGTTAATTTGTGCAATGCGCTTATTCAACATGAGCGTTCGCTCAACAACCCTTTTTTCAAGATGGGAGTTCGACAATAAAAGATTTCTCGTCATTCTTTGAAAAGCCGTAACCAGAATCCCGATCTCATTTTTTGATTCAGCTGGTAGGTCATAATTCTTCTCGCCTTTTTCAATGCTTTTGGTTGCACGTACCAATTGCGCCAATGGCCTGGTGACATGCACATAGAAGAAAAAAATTAGAACAAGACCGAACGCCAATAGGAAGGAGAAAATCAAAATGATGGACCTTGCCAAAAGGAGGAGTGGAAGAAAAACTTCGTCTTTGTCAATTTTTACTATTAACCCAAGGTTTTTTTCATCCAAAAGACGCAAAATGGCAAAAACGTTTCTGTCTCGATAATCTTTGGCCTCAAAAAAATTGTTTTCTAAGACCATGGTCTGGTCATAAAGTCGGTCTGTGAGCGACGAGGGGTTGGTGGTTGTAGAAAATCTTGTGGGCGTAATCAATCTCCATCCGTTCCCATTAGCCTCGACAAGTTGCAGTTCTCCCGTCTTATTCAGGGTTTTAAAATTTTCATGCAAAGAAAGGAAGGGAGCAAAATCTACTCGTAGAACCAAAACGCCAAAAAACTGATTTTCTCTAATATACGGACCGGAAAGATATGCAAAAACGTCCGTTGTTCCATATTTTTGGATATGCCATCTGCGTGCTGCTTTTCCTGTGGTAAAAAAAGAATCGGATGCGTGGTTTCGACCCAACCCTTCCCTCTGATCAGAAGAAAAAACAACGGTCCCGTCCTGATTCAAGAGAAAAAAATCCGGAAAAGAACCATCAGAAATATGTCGATTCACTACGGCCGTCTCTACCTTTAATCGGTTCTCCTTACTTGGAACGTTCAAAAAATCCAAAAAAATATCCTGAAAAACGCTGTCTGCTCTCATGTCTTCAAAACGACGATTAAAACCCTGGAGAATCGTATTAAGACGATTTTCATGAATAACAGATACATAGCGGAGGTTATTTTTTGTATCCTGGATGATCCTAACCGTTTGAAAATAGAAAAAAATACTCAAGCCTAGTAGGGGAACAGTTAGGAGAAAAAAGAAAAAGACGATCAATTGTCTAGTTATTTTTAGATCGGAAAATTTCATACTCCCCCTATTTTTTGAGCAATCAATGAGCAATGGCTGTAATAACTGTGGACCCAGAACAAACGCCCCTAAGGCCACTCGAAGGAATAGAAATGTTCCAATAAAGCTCCTTAAAAGAAGCTTGTAAATCGTCTTCTTGATAAAAAACATTGAGATTGGTATCCACAGCCGACGACGTGAGTGCTACGCTGTCACCAAAACCGACGTCCATTAACGCCCAGCCTTGATTCTGTGCAGGAATACTGCCATTTTCTGAACAAATCAAGGGTTCCGATCCAGAGACCTCGACATCAGCTAAAACATTTCCTCCTTGCGAAATAGGCATTGCCACATTATTTTCGCTAGTCGTGATGCTTCCAAGACTCCTGGGACCAAAATCAATCCTATCGGGAATAGTCAACGCTAAAAGAGTAGAAACTTCCCTAGAAAAAAAATTATTAAAACTGGAGGAAACCTGATCGTTTACCTGAATAAAAGCCCGCCAATCCTCATTTTCATAACGCCCGCCGCCTACCGTGGCATCGGCGTAATACCACACACTCAATGGACAGCTGTAACGAAGTTGAAAAGGATTCTCCGTGGTTTGCGTATTACAGGTGGCGATACGATAGCAAAAATTGTTATCAGCCAAACAATCCGCTCCAATAGGTGCACCACTGCGATAAAAAACCCCGGAGACCGACACGATATCACTACTCCCATCCATATCCTGAACCAAACCATTCAAATAAAGATTCAGCGTCCCGGAAGCCACCAAATCATTGATAATACCATTCTCATAAGCGTCTGCATTAATAAAAGGACTCTTATGAAGAAAGACTGATTCCACAGTTGGGGTAAAATTATCTCCGCCAATAGCGACCTTTGTTGTTACGAAAACGAGGGCGAAGATAAAAACGAAAAAACGCTTGAATGACATATCAGATTAACATCTCGAATGGATCTATTATAACAAAATCTTTAAAAAACGAAAACCTCGTCCTAAGAAAAATAGGACGAGGTTTCCTTCCACAAAAAACTATTCGCCGATCTCCACCTGTGTTTTTGTTGTTGACTCGCTAATTGTCACTCCTGTTTTGGTTTGGGAAGTCTTTGAGTAAGGGACAGAACTCTCCACCCCTTCTTGCGTCCCCGGAGAAACTGGCGTGATTTTCGCACCTTGACTCTTAAATGATTTTGCCAAAGAAACCACGGTCAGACCACAAACCAAGGCGACAAGTACAGCTAATCCAGCTAAAAATTTCATATTTTTGCGGATGAACTGTAATTAATGAGCAATAGCCGTGACGGTATCTGCACCAGTACAAACTCCCTCAACGCCACTGGATGGAATTGAAATATTCCAATAGAGACTTTTTGTTGGAGCAGTCGCTTCATCGTCTTGATAACCAACGTTTAGAGCAGTGTCTGCAGCCGAACCACTAAGTGCGGTAGTACCCTCAGCGCTATAATCTACATCAGTCAACGACCATTGTTGACTGGCTACTGGGATTAAACCGCGTACAGTACAACCCATCGCAGTGCTCGACGAGACTTCAACATCGGCTTCATCGTTGCCGGTTTGAGTAATAGTCATGATTTGGTTTGTACTACTTGTTGTGGTTGCGCCCAAAGCCAAGGTCCCGTAACCAATGCTTCCCGGAATACTTAAAGCCAAGAGTGTGCTAACTTCTCCTGTTTTCGCTTCATCGCTTCCGTTTGCTGTTCCATCAGACACCGTAACATAAATAACCCAATTTTGTGCTGAGTAACGACCCCCAACATCGGTTGAGTCCATGAAATAATTCAACGCCATTTCGCAACTGAAATCCTTTTGATCATCGTTACCATTGGTCTGAAGTTCACAAGAAGTAACGCGATAACAGGAATTTTTATCCGCTGTACAGCTATGTCCGTCTGTTACTCCAGATCGATAGAGAGTAGCTGTAACGGTTGCGATATCCCCATTACCATTCAAGTCCTCAACCGTACCTGTTACATATCTCGTAATAGTAGAACCAGCAGACAGGTCGTTGATCACACCAAAACCAGTGCCTGAATAGAAAAATGCTTGTTCGTAGGCTGAATCGGCGAGATAAACATCTGCAACGGACGGAGCTACGTTGTTGATCGTCACCTGTGTATCAGAGGCTTGAGAATTGATCATGACCAAAGCCACGACCACAAATACAGCGATGACAGCCAACGATGCTCCAAGTATATAGTGCAAAGACTTTTGTTCTTGCATATATCACTTAAAAATTCCGCATTAAAAAATGCTCTGTGGATTAGTTGTTTTGATGGTTGCGTCAAAAATGTTGTCTTCTCCCTTCATCAATTTTACATTAAAAATAACTTCATCTCGCCAATCTGAGTTTCCTCCGACTCAGATTGGAGTGGATAAACTCCCATGAGTTTCAAATGAAAACTTTTCCAAACAAATTTTTCTTTTTTAATTATAGCACATTTTAACAGAAGAAAAAAATTAACTATTCCTTGTTATCCACAGATGCTTCGTGAATTTTTTTTGAACTTTTCTTCTTCAGGTGTTGTCTTCTTTGGTGAAATTTCAAAAAAATGGTGACAAAAAGAATGAAGAAAACCAAACCAATTAAACCAAGCTTCGAATTCAAAAAAGCTAATGTTTTATTTTCCGGTGCGATCACAGTAAAATTGATGGTTTGTGTCTCTGATTTTTTGTTTCCATATTTAATAAAAGAAGACAGCCGATACCCCCCTGGTCTATCAGGTTCGATAACTTCAGAAAAAACCGCTTCTTCGTTGACTCCAACGGATAATTCTTCACCACGGAGCATGTCGATAAAATCCGAACCGAGGTAAATATCGGTATTTAAAACCCCCTTCATTGGAATGCTGCCAACGTTTTTAAAGATCGCATTGAACTTAATTTTTTCGCCTAACCCATAGGAGGTTTTATCAATCCCAATAGAAACCAGCTCGCCCAACTGTTGGAGCGTCCCCTCTGGGTACACAAAAAACGGCGGTGAAACAAATTCGCCTATCCCTTCATTTTGAGAAAAAAATCTCGCATTCAAAACATACTTACCCTCAATCAAATTCAAAGGAATTTCAAATGAAAGAACATTGTTCTCCTTTCCTGGCTCGAGAAGAGGGATCTCTCCTTCTTTCAAAGACGCCGTGACGGCGTTCGTTGGATCGTTGACATCGGTAAACGTAAGATCAATCCTGCTAGGTTTCCAATTGACATTTCCGAGGTTGCTAAGAAAAAATTTCACATAAGCCGGACGACCTATCTCTGTGTCTGCCCCGCTCACGCCAAGGATCTCATAATCGATGACTTCTTCTCCTGAAACGGTAAATCTAATAATAGCTGCTGCACCCGTAATAACCGCCACCTGGGCACTTATATTCCCTGTTTTTTGTAAATCTGGCTGTGCAACCGGAGCTACTTTAAAAGTCAACTTGACTTCATAGTTACCCGTAGCCGCGCTCGCCGGATAAATATCAAAAAAATACTCCGTAAAATTCTGTCCTTTGAGGATGGTCGTTTCGGTTGGGGCGTTGAGATAGCGGGCGTATTCCCCGCTTTTTTCCACGGTTATATGAACATCCCCTTGTTCGGACGGTGAACGAGAGACACGGATCATCTTCGTCTGTTTCAGGTCACGCAAAACGGACGGAGCCTCTACAATAGGCGGAGAAAGACCAATAGCTTGCGCAGGCGAAGGTGGAATCCAAAAAAATCCAAGGGTCAAAACGAGACCGAAAAGGAGAAAAAAATCTCTTTTCATAAGACTAAAAACTGAGAAGGGCAAAAAGGATTAATAAAAAGGCAAGGGTTGCCGCTGACCAAAAAGCGATTTTTACGCGATCGGCTTTTTTTGAAAAATCATAAAAAGACTTGACGTAGGGCTTATTTTCTTGACGTTGATAAAATTTTTCAAAACTTTTTGACTTATCGCGAAATAAAATTGTCGGGACCTGTTTGGGATGATCGGTGATGAAAAATCCATACACCAGGGTGGCAACAAAAAAACCTAAAACAAACCCCCAAAATAGTTGGTATTCAGCTACTTGTTTGAACATGAAAACCATGTTGTTCCCTATGGCTTTAAGTCCGAAAGAAAAATTCTCCATAACCTCCACGTGTTATAATTATACCACATGGAAAAATTATGTTGAAAAATTACATCTGGAAAACCCTTAACTTTGTCTTTACAGCTACCATTTGTCTCATTCTCATCCGATCTTTGCTTATCGAACCTGGAAAAATAAACGGTATTTCAATGGAACCGACTTTTTTGGATGAAAATATTTTTTTGGTCGAAAAATTTTCCCTGCTTTTTTCTTCACCAAAACGCGGGCAAATCGTGCAAATTTACCTACCATCCTTAAATGAAATCATGGTTAAAAGAATCATCGGACTGCCCGGCGAACAGATCACCATCAAACAAAATGGGGTTTTCATCACGGACGTCGACCAACAAACATGGAAACTCCCTGAAGTCTATCTTGCAGATGGTGTAGCAACAAAATCACGCTTATTGACAACGGAAACTTATCCAAAGTTAAAAAGAGCCGAATATTTTGTCCTTGGCGATAATCGTCGTGAAAGTACTGATTCCCGCAACTATGGCCCCGTACACCGCTCTCAAATTTTTGGACAGGCCATTCAATTACCGTTTTTGAAATAATCGGTGCCGACGTTGAAAAAACCCTTTCCTTCTTTTTGCCAAGAAAAGAAGGTTTTTTTAATTAAAACCATCCCAAAAAGGAGAAAAAACAACGTAAAAAAAATTCTATTTTCGACCGTGGAACCAAAAAATCCAGAAAGAACGATTTCCGCAGATTGGCTTGAGGGACCGGAAGACACCAAAACTTTATAGATCCCTGGGGATAACCCTTTTTTTGATTCAAATAAACGTTCAACGGAAACCGACTGACCTGCATCGATCGTTTCCGAAACCAACCCACGGTTCGAATAAATTAACAGGCCATTTTGCGTTATTGAAAAAAGGAAAAGAACGTTGTGTAGAGATCTATCACCTGTATTCTTTAAAGACCAATTCGCAACTAACACTTTTGATCGTCCAACCGCTCTCGTTATAAAAACAGGAGAAACGACCACCTCATTACCAACCTCTGGGGTTAAAGAAACGTCAATGGGTTGCGCCAAAAAAAACGACTCTCCCACCACGGAAAAAAAAACTTTTCCAGCCAAACGGTGGTTGATCGCAACGGATTCTCCTGTTGCTTTGGATTCGAGGGTGAATTCAACCACGGCCTCGTAATCACCAAAATCAAGATTAGTGGCTTTGATGAGAAAGGGGAAATGAGCAATACGTTGGCCTGTGGGTATGACCAATTCTTGCTGACCCTTCAAATCAAGATACTCCGCCCCTTCACGCACAGAAACAGTGAAACGATATTCTTCTGCTGTTTCCGTGCGTGAAAGAAGAAATTTCTGTTCTGAATTCTCTCCCTCAAGTACCTGAACGGAAAGGGTTCCTGGAGAAATACCAATAGAGTTAGCCAAAATTTTTGAAGGATACAAAAAAGAAAAAATCGAAATTAAAACGACTGTGCCCACAAAAAATTTCATATTTTTTTCAATTTTTTAGAGAGTCGTCGCCAAATGGTAACGGCAAAAACATCAAGAATCAAAATCAGGATAAAAATCCAAAAAAAGCATTTTTTCAGGAGAAATTCAGACTCCTTCTCCCTCAACAGGTTTCCTCCTGACATGGAGAAGCTTCTGGAAACTTCCGGAGGGGGGATCTCCGTTATTTTGTTGAGAGTACCCCTCAATCCAAGAACCTCAACGTCTTCAGCGTCTCCTTGGTTTTTGAAAGCCAAAACTTTCAAAAAATCTAACCTTGTCTCACCACCAAGAATAGGCAAAAAATCTAACCTTGCCAAAAAACCGTTTGTCCCTGCAAAACCTTCAGACGAAGCTCCTAAAAAACGTAAGTGTCCAGATTCAGACTCGTGTGGCAACGAGGGAAAAATATCAAAAAATGACGCAGTAACATCTGATTGGACAAATTTTAATCTTTCCGAATCGTATTGAATTTCAAGATCAGCTGTGTTAATGCCGTTTATGCCAGTATCAACCAGTAAATAAAAGGTCAAATAATCATTTTTGCGTTCATTTTCATCCGTCGAACTGGCAAGGATAACATCAAACTTTTGTGTATCTCTCGCATCGACCTGAAAATGAAAAATAACTCCATCTTCGCTGTGAGGCGGACCAACGGCCACCGGCGAAATACCGCGGGCAACTTTTTTTCGAGCCGTCCAATGAAAAACCGAAATCGACAAATCTTGTGCGTCCACGACCCCATCGTGGTTCAAATCGGCAAGATCATTTTTCGTGTTGAAATTTTTTAAAAAAACCACTATATCCTGTTCACCCACAACTCCATCTCCTGTTAAATCTTCTTTCATCTGGACACCAGACTCTTCTTTCGTCTTTAATTCGCTCACCGGCGTTGTTTCTTTGCTTGTTTTGGTCTCAGTTTCTTCTTGATCTTTCCCGATTTCCGGTGATGATTCTAATTCCTCGGTTCCTGGAACTTCTTCTACTACGGCTACGGCCGACGTTTCTTCTGTCTTTTCAACAATTTCTTCGCCTTCGGTTTCGTTTTCTTGATTTAGATAGGAGGATCCGCCGCCTCCACCTCCGGAAGGAGCAGGGGCAATACGATAGGTCACGACACCCGTAATACCTGCCCTAATGACCACTCCCGCAGATCCATCAATACTGTCAGGATCTTCCGATTCAGGAAAAAAATCAATTTTGAACTCGTGATCACCGGCCTCGACATTTTCAGGGTGAAAGACAAAAGAATATGGAACCAAATTTTGATTTTCCGATAGAATCAGAACGTCTTCCCCTTCCACAAAAGCACCCCCTTCCCCTCTTTTCTCTATGGCGATACGTAGATCACCAACCTCTCCGATTCCGCGAATGAGGTTCATAGATAACGCGTGTTGTTCACCGTTCTGCATCTCACCAAGATCAATTTTGGGAGGAGAAAGACCAATGGCTTCAACAACAACAACGCGAAAAAAGAAAACAAAAAACAGAACGCTTAAAAAAAGTCCGATCCCTTTTCCGATTATTTTCCTGTAAAATACCCCTGACACATTGACTCAAAGCCCATTTCTTGAAGCCTTCAATACTTCCTCAACGGTCGTTAAACCAATGATTGCCTTTTTCAAACCGTCATTCAACATGGTTGTCATACCCTCCTTAACAGCCATTTCTTTAATTTTTTCCGCATCCTGTTTCGAAACAACGGCTTCACGTATTTTATCAGTAACCATCAAAATCTCAAATATTCCAACTCTTCCTTTGTATCCCGTCCCACAACAGACATGACAACCGCTGCCAGCAAAAAATCTTATTTCCGCTAATTTCTTTTTTTCGCTTATATGCAAGAGTTCTTCCCGCACAAAAGGAACTTCATTGATAATCATCTCTTCCGCTTTCGTTAAAAATTTACTCTGAATACAATTCATACAAACGTGCCTAACTAAACGTTGAGCAATAACGGCATTTACCGTTGAAGCAATCAAATAATTTTCAAGTCCCATGTCAATAAGGCGAGAAAAGGCTGTTGCAGCGTCATTTGTATGAAAAGTCGAAAGCAACAAATGACCCGTCATGGCGGCATTTAAAGCAATTTCGGCTGTTTCTTGATCCCGAATTTCTCCAACCATAATAATATCTGGATCTTGGCGGACAATCGAACGTAGTCCCTTTGCAAACGTCAAATTGGTCTTTTCGTTTACCTGGATCTGACTGACGCCCTCCATATCATACTCGACCGGATCCTCGATGGAAGTAATATTTACGTTCCGTTGGTTAAGAATCTTGAGAAGAGAATACAAGGTGGTTGTTTTCCCGGACCCGGTTGGTCCGGTGATCAAAAGCATGCCCCATGGCTGATGAATAACATTGGAAATCTTACGAAAATCTTCGGTTTGCAAACCCAAATCATTCAGAGAAAAACTACGGTTGCTGTCGGACAGAAGACGCAGGACTGCCTTTTCTGCATGAGTTGTCGGAACAATAGACAGACGAATATCTACAGAATTGCTCCAGGGAGTCTTATAAAAAATTTTTCCATCCTGAGCCTTTTGATAATCGTCCGTTGAAAGCCGTGCGATCACTTTGAGGCGCAGAAGGATAGATTCGTGCATTTCTTTCGGCAATTCAACAACATCGTGGAGAAGACCATCGGTTCTGAAACGAACGACCGAATGAAATTCCTCCGGCTCGAAATGAATGTCGGATGCGCCGGTCTGAAAAGCAAACGTAATCAAGGAATCAACAATGTCGATGGCCGAAGTATCGATTCCGCCTTTGCGAACGGATTGGCGTTGTAAAATATCTCCGATGACCTTGTTTGGATCACGTTGAAAAAGATAGAAATGGTTCAGGATATCCCGCCGGGTTGAAAAGACAAAAGAAACCTTCTTACGTAGGTACTTCTCCAACAAGGAACGGAGCGGTAAGTCGTAGGGTTCAGAAGTGACGACAATAATCAAATCCCCTTCCTTCTGAACCGGGATGATATCGTGCGCTCGAGCAAAAATTTCTGGGAGAGAATCGAGGACTTCATTATCAACCCTCTCTTTCTGAAAATCAAAATAGGGAATCTGGTGCCACCAAGCCAATAACTGACCGAATTGCTGCTCCGAAATTACTCCGTGCGCGACCAAGGTTTCACCGATACCGATTTCCTGCGCTTCGTGCGTCTGGGATGCCTGTTCAAATTGCTGGGCTGTTATCGCTCCTCGACCGACGAGCGCGTCAAAAAGTTGATCTCTCGTTAGGGACATAAGAAAAAATTCCTCAACAAATTATGGCGTGAAATCCGCCACATCTCGCCAAGAAGAGACGGAGAGTTTTGGTCTCACAGCACTGATCAATACCTCGATTTTCCGGACGACATTCTCTACCGTGCCGCTGGCTTGAATGCGACGGTTTCCCCCACCAAGATTTGCCACCGTATAAGAACAGGTACCAATGCCAATAGTAAGTGAGCCGGCCCCAACAAACAAAACGTTATCATGAAGTTTCAAAAGCCCGGAATCGGCGCAGGCGCGAGCCAGGGCTTTGGCCTGGAATGATCGCTGAAATAGAAGGGCTGAACGAGAAAAATCCATGCCGAAAAACAACACAGCCGAAGCAATCGTCGAGGCAATCAAACCAGCAACCAAGACACCGAGCATGGCCGCAAAACCGTGATTATCGCAAACTGGCCGAACCATAAAAAATCTTCGAATACACAAACCGCGGTGAACCACCTGGATTGTTATAAGCTACCATAAATTGAAACTTCACGGTTCCAGGCGACCCGACCGCGCTTAAGTTTTTAAAAGAGACGGCGGATACTTGCACGCGAGTAGTGGTCAACGGGGTGATAATGGTGTTCTCAACCGCCTGAAGAACGCTGTCAGACAGAAAAAAAGTGGTGGGTGTTTTTGAAAGGTCAGAAACGTTTACACTAACAGATGTTGCACTAACCCCAGCCGCGGGTGAAATAATAGAAGAGGCGTTTCTGATAATTTGAGAGATGCTCTGTAACGCTGCGGTTCCCTGTTGTTCTACCTCGGTTATGACCTGTTGCCTGGCTTTAGTCTGATAGGAAACATTCATGACAACTCCAACGGACGATAAAAGAAAAGCGGAAAGCCCAATGTATAAAATTAATTCCACCAAGGTGAATCCGCGTTGTTTTTGCTTCTCTTTTTCCACAGATTATGGGTGTGTTACGAGAAGGAGTTCTGCCGCATTATTTTCACCAGCCACGGCACATTGATCACGTATCTCATCATATGCTATGCCGTTTGCTGCTACGCCTGTCAAATCAACGTAACCAAGCAGAACAGGTGAGGTTGGAACCGCAACATCAACCACTTGAAATTCCCTGGTCGAGTTGGAAGTCGCAGCAAAAATCGTATCAGCTGCGCCAAGGGACAGGTCGTTCACGGCTCCGGTCAAATCCAAAAAACCTTGCAAAATCGCCGTGGGGGGGGTTCCTTGTTTAAAGACAAAAACCGCTGTTCCCTTCCCCAAATAGATCATGTTTCCAGAAGCCGCCACGGCCGTGGCATTGACGGTACTCCCAGGAAAATCGTATGAGCTAGCCAAAGTGGGGGCTGATGACTTCGTTATATCCACAATCTGCAGTTCTTGTGTATTGCTGCTCGAAGCCACAAAAGCATAGGATCCGGAAAGGGTAACCTCATTCCCACTCTCATCCAAATTCAACGAACCAAGGATGGTTGGTGCGGACTTATTCGCAACATTAATAACAAGAAACTCTGGATCAGAACTCGAAGCACGAGTCAAATAAACAACGTCCCCGAAAACATCAACTCCGAGCGCATCGGCATTACCAACAGCGTTATAATTTCCAACAACCGTGGGCGCGGATGGAACGGCGATGTTAATAATTTTCAATTCCGACGAATTATTGCGACCAATCACAAAAGCGTAATTTCCAGAAAGAGCAAGGTTGGTTGGGGTTGATCCGACATTGACCGAACCAACCAATATCGGTGTTGTTGGAATCGTTATGTCAAAAATCAAAAAGTCTGGCGAACCGCCATTGCGAACCAAATAAGCATAGTTCCCAGAAACTTGAACTTTCCATCCGTCTTGCGAACCACTAGCATTATAGGTCCCCGCCTGAATGGGGGTTGCCCAGGCACTAACGGTATTGGCAAGCCAATTCGTCAATCTGGTTGTTAAAGCAACCGTTCCCGTGGAAACAGCTGACTTGGACCACGTTATGATACTGGTCACATCCTTGGTTGTTGCATCAACCGAAACGATTCTCAACTGGCGAAGAAAATTTCCAATGGTGTCTGAAGAACCACGAAAGGCCCACTGCACACCCGAACTGTCTAAACCAAATACCCCGTCAGATAAGCTATTAAAATCAGCATCCCTAATATTTTGCACGGCCGCCAAACCCTCTTCGGCCAAAAAAACCGCTCGTATTCGATCGCCACCCCAAGCTGCACCTCGCAAGCCATAGACAAACGAGGCAGTGACAGCGGTAAAAAAAAGAAGCAACAGGGCCGCAGCCAGGAGGATTTCGACCAAAGAAAAACCCTTGTCGTTTTTTAATCTCATACTAATACTGAACGATGCCAAAGGCGTTGATGGACACATTTCTCACAGAAGCATCCGATGAAGTTATGGAAAGCGTGCCGGTAGCTGTTGGAAAACCGGTTAATTTTGAAAACAAAAAATCTGTAGTACCGTCTAATACCTCGTTGTTCGAAAATGTATAAATCTCATCCCGCGTTGCATCGCGGGCAGAGTAATTCGCTCCTTTAAAAAGGATAACACTCCCTGACTGGGCATGAATCCCCCATGTTGAATCACTGTCAGTTGCTTGAGCCAAAAACTGAGCGCGCCTGACGGACTGAACAATTTTTTGGACGGTCAAATCCAAATCGTTTTTGTTAAGAAAGGAAGAGGAAACAGGCATGATTGCCCCCATCAAAATAATCATAACCGCCATCACGATTAAAACTTCGATGACCGTGAAACCCTTTCCTCTTTTTTCCATAAGTTTCCCTCAAAGATAACGTGAAAGATAGGAAACCGCAAGAAGCACGATCCCAATCACCCAAAGCAGAAAGAGAAGGCCAATAAATGCGCCAATTTGATCATCATCCTTCTTCGCCTCGCTGATCATCCAAACGCTAAAGACAAAAAAAGCCAAAACCGGAACAATAAAAAAAATCCAACCAATAAAAGTAATCCAAAACATAAAAAAATCTTAATCGGAAGCCAAATACTTCATCGGATCCGTCGGAATCCCATTTTTGCGCGCCTCAAAGTGGAGGTGGGCTCCGGTTGAAAGGCCTGCTCCAGGCGATCCTGGCTTGCCACCGCTCAACCCCACAGCCTCGCCACGTCCCACAAACTGTTCTGGCTCAACCAGAATCTTTGAGAGGTGGGCGTAGAGCGTGGCCAGGCCGTTTGCGTGAACAACCATGACGTAGTTTCCATACATCTTTCCCTGCTTGACCCAGGCGACATAGCCAGGAGCGGCGGATCCCACGGGCGTTCCCACGGGTGTCGGTAAATCAATACCAGGATGTTCAAAAAGATTTCTGAATGGATAGGTCGGATCGTGAAACGTAGCTGAAATGCCTTTTTTGGGTTCAAAAGGCCAAGAGAGAATTGAACTCCCGCTCTCTCCTGTATCCCGCTCCCGGAGTTTTTCCTCAAGTGTTTGCTGAAGCGCAGCCGCCTGGTTTGTCACGTCCTGTTCCTCTTCTTTGAGATCTCGCAAAAGCATTGCAAAGGCGGTTTCAGAGGCTTGTGTCTGATCCAAAAGGACGTCTTTGGATTCCCGTTCCTGTTCAAGTTGACCCTGTTTGGCCTCTAAGGTTTTTTTCCATGTTTCAATCGATGCTCGCTTTCCTTCCTGTTCAGTCTGAAATCCGACCAGCTGTTCTTTTTCCGCTTCTGCGGACGTAAGTGTGTCGTGCAGATCAGCATCCAGGAGTTCCAATCGCTGAATTTCTCCGAAAATATCACTAAAGGTCCCAACACCGAACACCAGCGCCAGCATGGGTTGGCGGTCGGACCGGTCAATTTCTCGAACAAGGGAAGCAATGAGATCACGTTGCTGTTTAAGTTTTTCCTCGGCCTCCCCGATCTGCGCCTGCAAAAGGCGAATCTCGGCATCAACCGCACGGACGGATTCCTGCGCAGCCACAATCTCAAGCTCGGTTTTAGCCACTCGATTTTCCAGCAGGTCGACTTCCCCGCGTAAGCTGGCTGCTTCGGCCTGTTTCCTTTCAATAGCCTGTTTGTACGCTTCGATCTTCCGATTGATCTGATCCACATGCGCCTTTTTTTCCTTGATTTCCTCGTGGAGAAACCGAACATCATCCGCATCTTCCGCTGCCAGAACCTGATGTATCGGAAACGAATTTCCAATCATCAAAAAAACAGCAAAAAGAGCTGCCCACGCAACCGAGGTCAATCTTTTCCAATCGTTATGTCTCGTCGTTTTTTTCCAACTGATGAAGCGCATAGGAGATCCGTTGCAAAGACTCCTCCTTGCCGAAAACCCAAAGGAGCTCAAACGGGCCTGGCGAAGCCGACAACCCTGAAAGGGCTGTTCGGAGAGGCCAAAAAAGATTTCCTGCAGGAATTGTACGCTCTTCACTATACTGCCGAAGGCTGGCTTCAAGCAATCCGGGTTCTTTCCATGATTCGACCGAAAGGCTGGAAAGGAATGGAAGGAGATCAGAGAGCTGTTTTCGGGCGTCCTCGACTGTTGATTTTTTCCAGACGAGAAGGGATGGCTCATAGGCTGGAAGCGCGGTATAGGCTTGCAGCCGCTCCTCGAATTCTGCAAGTCGTGAAACGCGCGTTCGCTCAATCCAAAGGGCTTTACGAAAAACAGGCTGGTTAAGATCGTGCGAGACGAAAGGTTGTGCCGCGTCCGCCAAAGCCCCCTCATTGAGCAGGCCAATATAGTGGCGATTCATCCAATCCAATTTTTCCGCATTCATGACAGCCCCTCCCTTATTCACTTTTGACAGGTCAAACGATTGAATCAATTCATCAAAAGCAAAAATTTCTCGATCTGCCGTGGGATTGAAACCAAGCGTTGCCAAAAAATTTTTTAAGGCTTCCGGCAAATAACCTTTCTCTAAATAATCCTCGGCTGCCACATCCCCCTGGCGTTTGGAAAGCTTCGAGTGGTCCGGATTGAGCAAAAGGGGAACGTGTGCATACACCGGCATATCCCATCCAAGCATGCGATGCAGGATGATCTGCTTTGGTGTTGATGAAAGCCATTCCTCTCCACGGAGGACATGCGTAATTTTCATGAGATGATCGTCCACGACCACGGCCAGATGATAGGTAGAAAAACCATCCGTCTTTATAAGGACCTGGTCATCGATGTCGCTATTCTGAAAGGAAACACGTCCACGGATCGCATCATTGAATTCAGAGATTCCATCCGGAATCTTCAGACGAATGACATGCGACTCCCCAGCAGCTAAACGGCGCTGAACTTCCTCCTGTGAAAGGGAAAGGCAAAAGCGGTCGTACTTTGGGGTCATCTTTGCCGCGGTTTGAGCGGTCCGCATCTCCTCAAGGCGTTCCTTTGAACAGAAACAGGGATAGGCGTCCCCGTTGGCGAGCAGTTGATCTGCATACTTTCGATACAGGTCTAAACGTCTGGATTGAATATAGGGACCAAAATTTCCCTTCTCAATGATTGAACCATCTTCTGTGAGGAATGGTCCTTCGTCATGTTCAATCCCGAGTTTTTGAAAGGTGGTGAGTAAACTTTCAAGCGCTCCGGGAACAAGGCGGGTCTGATCCGTGTCCTCGATACGGATGATAAACTGGCCATCGCTCTGCCGAGCCAAAAAATAATCCCAGAGCGCTGTACGCAGATTCCCAATGTGCATGTATCCGGTTGGCGATGGAGCAAGACGAGTTCGAATTGACATACGTATTTTTGTTGTGTCGATTCTCTTTATTTCTCTTGGAATTGTTTCACAACTTCTGGCAAAACAGCACGGCAGGCGCGCAAAAAATGGCCGGATTTCAGTGTATCCCAAACCACGACCGCGGGGAAGACAAAACAGGCACGCAGAATACGGCGG
>DATDUW010000021.1:0-11739 GCA_035290185.1 Patescibacteria group bacterium | reverse complement strand
CTCATCGCCACAGATGAGGACCCGGAGTTGACGGAAACCGTCCGGCAATTCTCCGAAAAGTTGCACGAAGATGTGCAGTTGTCCCTCCGGACGGCAGACGAGCTCGAAGCCGCCATGGACCAGCAGGTGTCCAGCACCCCGGTCGTCCACTTCCATCCCCAGTACGGAACGATGGAAGAGACTGTCCGGCGGTATGGGATCGCTATCCCGGCGGCCATGCAGGGCAAGGTCGGTGGCGTCAGCGGTGTCCAGTCCGGGACGCTTATGCCCGGGTCGAAGGCGCTCGTGGTCCTGTCGATTGGCCCCAGCGGTGGCAAACGCTACAACTTCCACGAGGTATCCGAGAACGGTCTCACTCGCCTCAAGGAAGAGTGCGAACGCCCGTACACCCGCAAGGATGTGCTGGCGATCGTTGACGCTCCGGACTGGCATTCGGCCTGGACGGAGTCGAAGGATAGCGAGATCACCTCGTATGTCCTCGCGAATGCGGGTGGCATCCACAGGTACTACCGTCCCATTGAGGAGTACGACGGTTACGGGGCTCGCACCTACATCAACATCTCGACTACGGCATGGAGCGGTCTCAACCCCGTGACTCCGAGCGAAGAGGAGATCTGCCGGGTGTTCGGGCTCGAGATGTTCCCCGTCGTGACGAACCCGGTTCGCAAGCAGGTTGCGAAGCCGGTCCCTGAACCCGAGCCGATCGTGACCACTCCGGCCGAGCCGCAGAAGCCGCTGAGCCGCGAGGAAGTCCTCCGTGAGCTCAAGGGACTCGGCGGGAACGGGTTCCGGATCCGCTGATCCACTCCCCCGTCCGGTCGAAAAAAACTTCCCCATAGAACTGGACCCTATGGGATCGGAGGTAACTCAGTCCACCTTGAACCCGGGATCGTTGTGATGCACTCACACGTCCCGGGTTCTTTCGTTGTTGACGTTCCTTTTTGTTAACGGTATTTGACAAATGACTAAAATTGTGATAAGATCTTTTTCAGGATAGGAGAAGAAAATCGGACAGAGCGCACCTGAAATGCGTACAACCAGCCGCAAGGCACCCTGCTCGCGATAGCCATGTCGCAGGTCCGTCAGGGTTGACCTCTTGAAAGGGGGTTCTCATGGCAAGGTCGATTATTCGAAATTGGGTTCCCATCCACTCCGTGAACTTCGGCGGTGGCTACCTGATGATGGTGGCCTGGAGGAAGAGCAGCAACGGGCAGTTGAAGTACGCTGCCCTCGTCCATCAGGAGGAAGACAGCGGAGGGATCCCATCCTTTCCAAAGATGGTTTTTGGAGGGGAACCCGCGTCATGGAAGGCCGTTCGGCAGGCATTTCGGCTGATCGCTGGGTTGTCGGAAGACACCCAGCGGATGCTGTCTTGGAATCTGCGTCCCTTTCACTCCCTCGAGGAGTTGGAGGGACAGATCCGGACAGCCCACGTAGAGGCAATCGAACGGTGGGTGGCCACCGCCGAGTCTGTAGTCTGAGAAGAAGAGGCAACTCCGTTCGGGCCGTCGCGCATGCTTGCGACGGTCCGATTTTTTATTCACGTTTTCCATTCATTGCCCGTTTTTTTTGATTCATGTAGAGTTTTATTGAAAGAATCCATTTTTGTTAAGGAAACGTTGGAAAAATGTTATGTCAGATCCTTCACCCAAAACCGTTTCAATCCGCCTACAAAAAAAGACTCTTTTGACACTTTTAGGCGTGGCCATTCTTTATGCTACGTTCCTTTTGAAAAGTCCGTCCTATGTGGGGATCGATACACGGTTCATGATAGAGGTGATTCTCGTTACGCTTTTTACACGGACGGTCAGTCTCCGGTACGGTCTGGGGCTGTTCGCGCAGGGTGTTGTCCTAAGCGGCATGGCCACGCTCATTCTCTGGCGTTTCACAGGCCTTTTTGGTCTTCACGATACCCAAACCGGAGAAATCATTGCCGTGGTTGCCGAAGAGGTTTTCAAATTTGCTCCTGTGGCTCTGGCGGCTTTTCTTTCTGTTCGGCATCGAAAGATTCCGTTCAATGTCTCTGATTTTCTTTTCTTATCCGCGATGTGTGCCGCTGGTTTCAGCCTGTTTGAAAAATTCTTCTGGCAAGATGTTTCCTTTCCTTTTACCTACGGACCACATCTCGGTCGTTGGTTCTTTTTTCCAGATGCCTTGGGGATTTACGTGGATGGGAAGGAATTCGGCTATATCGGTCATGCGGCTGCCACAGGGCTCATCGGCATGGGTGTGGGATTGGGTCTCCTGCTCAAAACGCAGCGTAAATCTTTTTGGTGGATTCTTCCTGTGTTTGCTTTTGTCTGGGTCACAGGCGAACATCTTCTGTCCAATCTCTATTATGTGAATGGAACAGATGCGTTGCTTGCATTCGGGGGAGGCATGTTGACTCCGTGGATTTTTCTGGCTTTCCTTGTCGCTGTTCTATGGATGGACATCCGTTGCCTGCGTCGGTTTCTTGTTGCCAATCCAGAGGTAAGGGAGGTCCTAAGAAAAGAACGACAGATATTTATTCATGCCCTCAGAGAGAAGAAATTTGATATCCAAAGCGGATTAACCCTTCTTCGAAAACTTCGGGCTGCTCATTCTCTTGCCTATGTTTCTTCCTGATTTTTTGATGGTTCTTTTGCACAATGTCGGTTCGGCAGCGGAAGAGTCCGGAACGTCCGGCTGGTTTTCCAGTTTTATTGGCGGGGCCATTGGCGGTGCGAGTGGTTTTCTGGAGAGCGGCGTGCGCTCGAAGATTCAAGAAAACGTGCAGCAGCAAGGAGGTCAAACCGGAGACCAAAAGCTCGAGGAGCGTTCTAAAAGGCTTTGGTAAGATGGCATGGAACCCAGAACCAAAGTCCTTGTCGGCCTTTCCGGCGGCGTTGATTCGGCTGTTTCGGCGGCGTTGTTGTTGGAGCAGGGATACGAGGTGGTGGGCGCATTCATGAAAAATTGGTCTGGGGATGTGAATGGTCCGGCCTGCGCGGATGCGGAAAAAATTGGGGAAGAGGTCAAAGAATGTGGCTGGCGCGCGGAGCGGCGCGATGCTATGCGGGTCGCGGCGAAACTCGGGATTCCGTTTTTGACGTTTGATTTTGAAAAAGAATATCGGCACGATGTGGTCGAAAATCTCTTTCGCGAATATGCCGCAGGCCGTACCCCGAATCCGGATGTGATGTGTAACAAGTTCGTGAAGTTTAATTTGTTCGTAAAGGAAGCGGACAAACTGGGGTGTCAATACATTGCCACGGGACATTATGCACGAACGGAAAAAGATCAAGATTCTGGCCGGACCAAAATTCTGGCCGGATGGGATAAAAACAAGGACCAAACGTATTTTTTGTGGGCCATTCCACCGACGATTCTGCCGCGCGTTTTATTTCCTGTGGGTGGCATGGAAAAGCCGGATGTGCGCAAAAAAGCAAAAGCCTTTGGATTGCCTGTGGCAGAAAAAAAGGACAGCACAGGAATCTGCTTTGTCGGCGAAGTAGACATCCGCGAATTTTTAAAAGCCCGCATTCCGGAAAAATCTGGCGAGATTGTGACGACCTCCGGGGAAGTCGTGGGACAGCACGAGGGTTTAGCTTTCTATACGATTGGCCAGCGGGAGGGATTGTGTCTTGGGGGGAGTTCTTCGCCCTCCTATGTTGTTGAAAAACGTGCGGAAACAAACCAACTTGTCGTAGCCAGTGCCTTCCATCCGTCGCTGTTTCGGAAAGAATTGGAAGCGGACCAGGGCAATTGGTTTCGCGTGCCTTCTGAAAAAGAATTCCGTTGTCAGGCCCGCGTTCGCTATCGACAGCCGCTTGAAGCTTGCACTGTTCGTATTGGTGAACCCGATCCCTCTATTTTTGTCTCTTTTGATCGTCCCCAGCGCGCGGTCACGCCTGGCCAGTCCGTTGTTTTTTACCATGGGGAAGAGATGATCGGCGGGGGGGTTATTCGATAAAGGAGGTTTTTTTGTTCTGTCACCGTCTCCCTTGACAAGGAGACGAGTTTTCGTATACATTTCTGGCGCTTCAAAGCCGTGGGTATGGGGCCCACACGTGCGTTTCCTCAGTAATTGCGAAAGGAGGGGCAATGAAGCAGTCCATTTGTTTGTCGTGGTGGATGTTGGAGAAAAAGGCATGGCTGTTTCTGCTGGTAACAGTAGCAGCAGTCATTTTTCTCGTGGGGGCCAACAAGCCGGTTCAGGCCGGTTTCTGGACCGTAAACACAGAGGCACAACCGCCGTCCACGGACGGTACGTGGAGTTTCCATTCGGATAAAGTCGGCGCCGTCATTACCACGCTCTGTCAGAAGAGCATACAGGACGGGACTGTCCGCCGATTTTGCGCCGAGGTTCTCGCGGGCCGGCTTCTCGTCTTCGAAGTTTCCGACGGGACAGTCGTCTTCACCGACGGTTTCGGGACCGTCAAGGTCGAGGGCTTTCTCTTCTGGACTCACCCGGTCGAGGTGGTTCAAACCTGGATCCTGAACAACATCCTCGACTGGCTGGCCGAGCTCGCGGACGGGGAGACCCTCATCGTCGAGGCGGAACGAAACAACGTTGCCTGGGATCGCGGGAGGTTTGTCCTCTGGCTTGAGGACAAGCGTGGGGCAGAGAAGAAGGGGCAGTGTTTCGTCGTCTGGTCTTGTGACACACAGACCGGACAATGCGGGCCGATCATCCAGTGCTTCAACTGGTGATCTCGCCCCCCCCGAACTTGTCCGGCTCAGATCCGCCATGGGTACTCCTGTGGCGGCTTTTTTAAACATTAAAATGACTCTTTCGTGAACCCAACACGTTCCTTTGCCCAATCATAGAATTTTTTCACATCCGGGGACGTTAGACTAAAAGCAGCAGAAGAGACAATCGGAGGATCGGAAGTTTCAAGAACATGCACTGGCGTATTTTTCCAAAGATCCTCACTTCCGTGCAGAGAGAGACGAACTGTTGTGTTAAGCGGTGCGATGGCGACGGTTTGAAGGAAGTCGTAGTTAACAATGCTAAGGGTCCCTTCCAAGATCATTGTTTCTGTTTTAGCGGTTTTTATTGTGAGTTGATCAACGTGCGGATGGGAAGCAGCCAGGATCCTGCCGCGGGAAAGGTGCAGGCGCACGCCGTCCGGGCGCAGGCTTTCAAGGACAAGATCCGTTTTTTCGTCCAGGGCAATGCGGACACCTGGGCCGATGGTGATAAACGCCATTCCGTCCGCGCCTGTTTTGATGATTTCGCCTCGGATAAGCGGTTCTTCTGCCTTGACCGCGCGGATTTTTCCTGCCCGATCAACTGTGACGGTTCCAACCGTTTCCGAAACAACGGCCGACATCTGCGGCTGCCATCCCTGTCCTCCGGCCCAGGCAAACCCGAACCTAGCACCGATGAGGGTGGTGAAGAGAGCGAGGAAAAAGAAGAGGAAACGCGTGTCTGACATAATCAGGAACAGTGTACCGAGAAATGGGGTTCAGGTATACTGAAACCGTTATGCGCGTCTTCCGAAGCCTACGACCCTGGATTTTTTTCCCGCATCTTTTTTTGTTGGCAGGCGTTGGATTGGCCGGTCCTCTGGCTCTGTTTGCCCTGCGCGGCCCTGTTTCCATTCCGCGTTTTGAACAGGAGCCGAATAACCGTGCTGAAACCGTGTTGCCTCCCCTCTCCATTGGTTCTTCTTCCGAAGCATGGTACGGAACTCTTGCGTCCGGGCAAGACGTGGATTTTTTCCCGGTGGCCTTTGCAAGTCAAGGACAACGCACGGTGCATCTTTCCATTCCTGTGAATGATCTTTCGTCAATGCGTCAGCCGCGGATGGCGATCCTTGGTCCGGGATTAGGGACGCCACGCGAACCACTGCCGTTTGAACGCGTATCGGGGCAGGGGGCCCTTCTTTTTGAGTCCCAGAAAGGGAAAGAACAGGCGTTTGAGAACCCATTCCGCTGCGAGGCCTGGATGGAGATCGGCACCTGGACGTTTGAGCTTCCTGATCGCGAGACCTATGTTCTGGCTGTTTATGACCCTCTGGGAGAAATGGGAAAGTATACCGTCCTGTTTGATGGGGAAGAACCACGCGCTCCTACAGATTTAGTTCGCGTTTCGTTGGGGGGTCTACGAGCGGTTTTTGGAAGGTTTTGAGGTTATGAGGCTCAAGGGGCGCAGGGGGATCATGAGAGCCACGGGGTTTTTTGTTTTTTTTCTTTTTTCCGGGGTTGGGTGTTCCTCCGTTTCGTTTTTTCCACAGACGTTTTCCCGATCTCCGGAAGAGGCCGCGGCTTCCGCTGTCCTTGCTCCTGGATCTTCTCTGACAATTCGTCGGACGGTTTTTGGGTTGAGCGGGTTGGACGAGATTTTTTCCAAAGAAAAAGAAGAACGTCTTTTGACCATGACGGCATGGTCGCCAGGAGTCTCTGCGGCCTTTGAATGGAAGAAGGATTCCGCATCCGAAACACCAGCTGGTGTGCTTTCAACAACAGCATTGGCCGAGGGGGAAAGAATTCTCCTTCCCGTTTCGTGGCCAGAAGGAAACCAGTCGTTTTCAGATAATACCTTGGTGTGGCTTTCAAAAAAGCAGTATCAGGATCTTGTCGGGGCAGGGTCAACCAATCTTTCCATTGGTTTTTTCGATGAAAGGCTTGCGTCGGTTTTGCAGGTAAGGGATACGGTTCAAAACGTCCTGAACGCGTTGCAGAAAAAAGCACAAGAGGCTTCTTCCAGCCAGGACGTTTACAAATTGGAAGTGGCGCCAGGTTGGCACAACTATCGGATTTCCGTGAATGGAATGCCGACAGTGGTTCGCACCATCGAGGCGGCAAATTGGTTCGGTTCTTACATCATCCTGGCAAATCCCGACAACCCCCTTCTCCTCAAGGTGACGTTGAACCCAATTTCTTTTGGAAATGTTCCTTCCTTGTCTTCCCAGGATGTCGCGAAGTCATTCCTAGGATATGAGATAACGGAAATAAAATTGTAGGGAGAGAGACATCGTGGTAGGTTTTTAGTACCTATGTTCGAAGGCATCCACCGCGTCCATATTGTCGGCATCGGGGGCATTGGCGTTTCGGCCCTTGCGAAGTTTTTGGTTTCCCGTGGCATGAAAGTGACCGGATCGGATCTTCGTTTGTCGGAGATAGCGCATGAACTAGAAGCAAAGGGAATCTCCCTTTTTTCTGGGCACGCCGCAGAACATCTTTCCGAAGGGACAGATCTTGTGATCTATTCTCCAGCCGTTCCCGAGAAGAATCCAGAGCGCGTAGAAGCGGTCCTTCGTGGCCTTCCGCAGCTTTCCTATCCTGAAGCGCTTGGGGAGGTGACGAAAGAGTATGAAACGATTGCCGTGTGTGGCACCAATGGCAAGAGCACGAGTACAGCCATGCTTGGAAGTATTCTTGCGCATGCCGGGCAAGATCCGACGGTTATTGTTGGGACGAAAGTTCCTGGATTTTCCGAGGGAAATCTCCGTTTGGGGAAAAGTCATTTGCTGGTTGTAGAGGCGTGTGAATACCGAGCCCACTTCCTGCATCTGCATCCGTCTTCCGTTCTTGTTACAAATATCGAAGCGGATCATTTGGATTATTTTCGGGACGTGGATCATATTCGTGAAACGTTTCAGAAATTTTTAGGGAAAGTTCCTGAAACGGGAAAAGTTTTTTGGAATGTCAGCGATGGAGAATCGAAAAAATTGATGGTTCCAAAAGGGGTTTCCTATGGATGGGAATGCCCGGCAGATTATGTGGGACGGAATCGGTACATTGAAAAGGGGAAGCAGACTTTCGAACTGTGGCTTGGTCAGCAGCGGTTGGGAACGATTGAACTTCGGATTCCAGGTCGGTTTAACGTTATGAATGCGCTCGCGGCCGCTTCTGTTGCCTTGGAACGTGGTATCGTTTTTGAAACCGTCCGTGAGGCATTGACAACCTTTCCTGGCGTGTGGCGTCGGTTTGAACACGTCGGTCTCTGGAAGGGCGCAGACGTTTTTTCCGATTACGGCCATCATCCGACCGCGGTCGCGCAAACTATCGAAGCCGCACGGGAGTTTTTTCCTGGTCACCGAATCATTCACTGTTTTCAGCCGCACCAGCATGCCCGCACCCAGTCCCTTTTTCAGGAGTTTATGCACGCGCTTGGGACAGCGGATGTGACCATTGTTCCAGAAATTTATGCCGTGGCCGGTCGGACAGAAGACGAAGCGGTCTCCTCGCGCGAGCTTGTTCAGGCCGTTCAAAAACAGCATCCAGGCGCGGATGTTCGTTTTGTTCGGAATCTGGCCGAGGCCGAATCTCTTCTCCGGAATCTCGTAGAACCGGGAGATGTGCTTATGATCCAAGGGGCTGGGGATGTAGATGAGGTCGCGCGAAAGATGGTCGGTTCATAAAATACAAAAGGTATGTCTGATCTTACCGCATCCCTTCGTTCCATTTTTTCTGACCGTCTAAAAGAGAGGGAACCGCTTTCTAAACACACAAATTTTCGGATTGGTGGGCCGGCGCGGTGGTTTGTTGAGGTCAGGAGCGTGGAGGAAATGCAAAAGGCCCTTCAGAAGGCAGAAGAGGCCGGCGTTCCCTGGCATCTCCTTGGCGGGGGATCTAATACCTTGGCTGCGGATGGGGATTTGCCTATCCTTGTTCTCCAGATGGCCATGCGCAAGATGGTGATTCACGGAACGTGCGTCGAGGCGGAAGCCGGAGTCCTCTCCTCCGCGTTTGCACGCGCAACCGTGGAAGCCGGATTTCAGGGGTTGGAATGGCTTGCATCGGTTCCAGGAACCGTTGGTGGAGCTGTGTACGGTAATGCGGGTTGTTTCGGCGGAGAGACTGGAGATCGTGTTGTGGGTGTCACGGTGTTGAGAAAGGGAGATGTTGTCGAACTCGGTTCCAGCGATCTGCGATTCGGTTATCGCGATTCGTGCTTCAAAGGAACCAATGACGTCATTTTGCGCGCGCGGTTTCAGCTCCAACCAGGTGACCCCGCGGCGCTTCGAGTCCAAATGGAGGCGTTTCTCGCCAAGCGCAAAGCCAGTCAGCCCCTGTATGCTGGTTCAGCCGGATGTCTTTTTAAAAATGTTGAAATTCAGGATGAGGTCGAACTCGCGCGTTTGCGCCAGGAAACAGATATCCCGGAGGAGATGCTGAAAAACCGACGTCTTTCCGCTGGCTGGCTTGTCGATCAGCTGAACTTTAAAGGGGAGATGATCGGTCAGGCTCAGATCAGCCGCGAACACGGAAATTTTATTCTGAATTTAGGTGGTGCCACGGCCAGCGACGTGGTCCAGCTCATCGCCCGTATCAAAACCGCTGCCAGGGATCGATTTGGTCTTCAACTTCAGGAAGAGGTAGAATATGTAGGGTTTTGAAGAGCCAAAATTTTTCCGTGGTTTTAAATAAAATTGTTTTTCCTTTTTATGACTATCACTTCCATCAAGGGGACGAATATCGAACTCACGGACGCCATTAAGGCGTATGTGACCGATAAACTAGAGGTCATTGAAAAGCTCACGCAGGATTTTGAACCCGCCGTTGAACTGGATGCCGAAGTCGGGAAGACCACGACCCATCACAACAAGGGACCGTTTTTCTTTGCGGAGTTAAATATGCGTGTGCCAGGCGAGGTGCTGCGGGCCGTGAAAGAAACCGAAGATCTCTATGAAGCGATTGATCTTGTAAAAGACGATCTTCGACGACAAGTAAAGGAATATAAGGATCGGTTGAGTGATGCCCATCGTGGTCCGAGGCCAGACAAGGTGTGAACTGTACGCAATAGTGACGGGACAGGTCTTAGACCGACCGTTGCTCGTGTTATGTACCCCTCCGTTACTGTTCAGCCACGTGCGGCTGTGAATGCTGCGTTCAAGCACCCATGGATTTTTTCGCGGGCGATTTTGCATGCGGATGAGGACGTTGTTCACGGTTCCCTTGTCCATGTACGGGATCCGGAAGGAAACACGGTTGGAGTCGGGACGGCTTCCACGGTTTCTTCGATTGCTATCCGCCTGTTTGTTTTTGAGGAGGCTGTCATTGACCAGGCTTGGTTTGTCCAACGCCTTCGTGAAGCGGATGTTCGACGGCACCTGCTCGGCTACGGTCCGGGCATGGACACGACTGGCTACCGCATTGTGTTCGGGGAATCTGATGGAATCCCAGGACTCATTGTAGATCGCTACGAAGACGTCTTGGTTTTTCAGCTTGGCACAGCCGGACTCGATGCCATTCGTTTAGAAATTATTGAAGCCCTAAAAGAGGTTTTTCACCCCCGTGTCATTGTTGAACGTAGTGATCTTCCTTCTCGTCATGAGGAGAACCTAGAGGATGTCATGGGTGTCCAGTCTGGTGATGATCCGGGTTTGGTAGCATTTCAGGAAAACGGTCTTATCTTTGAGGCGGACGTCCTCGGAGGGCAGAAGACCGGATTTTTTTTGGACCAGAAAGACCTGCGGCAGGCGATTCGTTCGTTTGCAAACGGACGCGACGTTTTAAATCTTTTTTCTTATACCGGTTCTGCTGGAGTCGCGGCGCTTGCGGGTGGGGCAAAACGCGTTTTGAACGTGGACGCCTCCGCATCTGCCTTGGAGGCCTGTCAGCCATTAGCAAGATTGAATAAATTGCCGGTCAAACGGATGGAAACGCAGAAGGCGGATATTTTTCCCTGGATCGCTAGCCAACGCGAGCCTGCTTACGACCTGGTCCTTGTCGACCCGCCAGCACTTATCAAGTCACAGAAAGATATTGAGGAAGGCAAAAAGGCCTATCATTTTTTGAATCGTTCAGCCATGCGTCTTGTGAGCGATAACGGAATTTTTATTACCTCCAGTTGTTCACATTATCTGTCCGAAGAGGATTTTACGTTTATCTTGCGCCGTGCTTCGGTTCAGGCTGGCGTCCATCTTTCCATCTTGCGTGTCATCCGTCAGAGTCCGGATCACCCGTTTTCGCTTTATTTTCCAGAGGCCGGTTATCTGAAATCATTCGTGTGTGAAGTGAGGCGAGAAGCCCGAAAAGAGGTTTAATGTTTTTTATGGGAGAAAAATTATTTTTGAATCAAGAACGTCGGTTGGAACGGATGCCTAACCACGAGTCGTTGATAGGGAATGTGATGACTGTCTGGGAAAGATACGGGTTGCGGCGGCATGAAAGCGACCCGAAGGCCGTGGCTGCCACCGTTGTTCGGCTCGTTCAAAAATTGGATGTAGCCGAATCGTGGGAGTTTTTCGATTTTGACGAGCGTGTCCTTTTTATGACCGCCGTGGCTGAGGCTTGGCTTCTCAACGATCAACATTCCGAACGCAAGGCACTCCTGGATACGGCAAAACTCATGTGTTACCTCTTCGTGGCTTCAACGAAGGAGAAAAAAACGATCAGCAGATACGTCCGTGCTTTGGCTGAGACGCCTTTGCCGGAAGAAAGTGATCCTTCGTATCGGGCATTGCTTGCACGCAAGACCCGCGGTATTCCCTACGACCCGCGTCCTTTTGTCATGGAAAAGGAGGGAAAGATCATTCAAACAGCAGCCGTAGCAGAGAAGGATTGGAAAAAGGCGAAAGAAGACTATTACGACGAAGAATCCTCCCAAAAATTAATGGGAATAGTGAACGGCAACGGGGTTGATTCTCCTGTATTGCCGGTCCGAGAAAAGATGGGTATTCCCTCAGAGCCTGTCTATAATCTTTTCAACAGTAAAACAAGGAAAGTCAGGGTGACCATCTGAAGGCTGGTGGAAAGTTTTCGTTCACAGTTTTTCCAGAGACGACGGGATTTCTCAAGCCAACCAAAAGAACGTTCCACCAC
>DATDUW010000020.1:0-7710 GCA_035290185.1 Patescibacteria group bacterium | reverse complement strand
AGCCACTCAAGCCCCATCCGACGCAGACGTTCTGGTGCGCGGGGCAACACACCTCCGATCATATCAAAGGCTCCGCCAACCCCGATGGCGATACGGATCCCCGGAAGCAACGGAAGCAGTTCCCGGATGAATCGCTCCTGTTTCCCCTGCCGTTTTCCGTCTCCCTGCCCCAATCCGACGACCAAAACGTCAGGAGACAACACACGAATCCTGTCCACAACCTCTGCATCATCTTCCACGGTTGTTGCGTCTCCACGCACCTTTCCCGGATTAACACAGGTCACCTCAAGCGCCGGAAAAAAATTTCGAAGACGATCTACTGTCTTTTTTTCACTTCCGTCCCTGCCTCCCACCAAGACAAGCCTCTTTTTTTCCCTAGCACAAATTTCAGCCAGCAAAAGCAGCACGTCTACGCCAGGATGGCGAGAACGCAACCGGTGGTCGGCAAGAGCCGCGCAGGCAAATCGAATCCCCACACCATCCGGGAGAGACAAATCCGCACGGTTCAACAAATCACGAAAAACGGGATTGTCCCGCGCCTCCAAGAGAAATTCCGGATTCGGGGTCACGATGACCCGCGGGGTCTTTCCACGCAGCCATTCCAAAACTTGCCCTTCCCATTCCTTATGGGAAAGATCATCAAAACGAACGTCGAAAAGATAAAAAGAGTCCATAGACAAAACGGAGAAAGAAAGACTCACCTTTTGGGGGCGAGTCAAGGCATCGAAACGATCAACCCTCTTCCTCTGGAGAGAGGACATGGGCTCTTATCAAAACTCTTCTCCAAATCGCTTCCCTCCTTCTTGCTTCTCTTTCCAGTGTGAGAGAAGCAAACGTGGGAGAAGCATAATTCGGCGTTCCGGGGAGTCGTCGGCTTTCCAACTCGACAAATCGAATCCGGATTTTGGTAAAATCCGGAAAATGATTCCCCAGATGATCCCGTTCAAGGAGAATAAATATATCTTCCCAAGACGGGATGACAATCCGATAAACAGGCCGAGGTCGTCCGCCACACCTGCGACAGATCGCCGTCACCTCCAAAGCCCTCATGATCTCTCCTCGGGAAAGAGGTTAAAGGAACATGCACAAAAGGAACCTACTCTTATAGAACACTATTTCTCTTTTCTCATCAAGGAAAAGATTGACGAAAGATAAAATTGAGCGCTAGACTGGTTTTAATGCCCCAACCCTTATGCGTTTTCCGTTTCGCGTCATGCTCCTTGTTTCCTTTTCCGTGCTTGCCACCCAAGCCGCTTGTTTGTGGTGCCCGATGAACATTGGGGCTCCAATGGCCCAAGCAGCAGAGCTTTGTCCCCAAACGGTTGTTCCTGTCTCTTCCCCCTGCCCTCTCACCCACGCCTTTTCAGAAAGCGAATTTTCTTCTTTTTCCCTTCCAAATCTTTCGCCTGTTGTTTTCCTCCCTCTCCTTCCCCCTCCTCTTTCGACTTTTTTTCCTGTTGAAATCTTCCCGGACGCTTTTCACCATCATGACCTGATCCGAGGACCAACCCAATCAGAAAAACTCCTCCGCGCCATTTTCAAGCGGGAATAGAGACCACCGCCCTGAACGGATCTAAAAGGATCCGTATCTTTGCGTCGTGTTATCTTTTCTCTTTCCTATGAATCAACGTACTATTTTCATCCGCGGAATGCATTGCCGTTCTTGCGAACTGCTCCTTGAAGAAGCCATTGGGAAAGTCCCATCTGTCACGAAGGTCACCGCAAACCAACGAAAAGGCGAAGCGGTTGTCGAATACAAAAAAGATCCGCCTTCCCCTGCCGATCTGGAAGCGGCTGTCTCGCAGGCAGGGTATACGGTAGGAGAATCTTCTTCTTCCAGGAAGCACCTCCCTTGGATCTCAAAAAATTGGCAGGACTATCGCCGTCTCGGCACGGGCGCCGTTTTCCTGCTGGCTGTCTATCTCCTCGCGCGTTCCTTCGGTCTGCTAGATGCTTCTGTCTCTTCCCAAAACGTCACCTGGCCGATCGCCCTCACGGTCGGACTAGTGGCCGGCGTTTCAACCTGTATGGCTCTGGTCGGGGGGCTGATCCTAGGCATCTCCGCACGTCATGCCGAACGTCATCCCGAGGCAACGTCCTGGCAAAAATTCCGTCCACATCTGTATTTCAACGTAGGACGCGTCGGGGGTTATGTCTTGCTGGGTGGACTCCTCGGGGCGCTTGGGAGCGTCTTTACCCTCTCGAACTCCGCTCTCTCTCTTCTCACGGTCGTTGTGGGTGTGGTCCTCGTCGCCCTTGGTCTTAAACTGACCGGCCTTTCCCCGCGCCTGCAAGAGACGGTCCTTACACTTCCGTCTTCCCTTGCCAAACGACTTGGCATTGGCAAACACCAACGCGAATACAGCCACTCCTCCTCCTTCCTCACCGGCGCCCTGACCTTTTTTCTTCCCTGTGGATTCACCCAAGCCATGCAGGTCTTCGCCATCAGCACAGGCAGCTTTAAACAGGGGGCTCTTGTGATGGGAGCGTTTGCCTTGGGGACGGTTCCCGCCCTCTTGGGGATTGGCGGCCTGACCTCGGTCATCAAAGGAACGTTGGCAAAACGATTCTATGCCACCGTCGGTTTGGCGGTCCTCCTCTTCGGGATCTTCAACCTTCGCAACGGCCTCGCCCTTGCCAATATTTTCCCCGACCGCTCCTCCCCAACAAAAACGACATCGGTAGCAACGGTTCCGACGGAAAATGGGATTCAGATCGTGCGCATGACGCAAGCATCCAACGGATATATTCCGCGCTCGTTCACGATCCAAAAAGGAGTACCCGTGCGCTGGATCGTAACGTCGACATCCCCTTTTTCCTGCGCCTCCCAGCTCGTCGTCCCTTCCCTGAATATCTCCGCGTCGCTTCAATCCGGAGAAAACATCATTGAATTCACCCCGACCAAAACAGGCACCATCCCGTTCTCCTGTTCCATGGGTATGTATCGGGGATCCTTCACGGTTGTAGAAACAGAAGCTGTCGGATCTATCCCGTCGTCGTCCGGAGGCTATCCGATTGTCAAATAACCCTATGGTTCTGTCATCTCCCCTTTCCCAAAAACAAAACGTGGTATTGACCATTACAGGCATGCACTGCACCTCCTGCGCCGGGGTCATTGAACGTGCCCTCAAAAAACTCCCAGGCATCAAAGAGGCGCGCGTTAATTTCGCGGCAGAAAAAGCCCACATCGTCTTCGATGCAACAGCGACGGATGAAACAACCGTCATTGAAACAATCCGAAAAATAGGTTATCGAGCGGAATCTGCTGCCTCGACAACGCCGGAAGCGGATCGAAAACGGCGCGCGCAAGAAATCGGGCGCTTTCGTTGGAAATTCCTGGCGGGCATGCTGCTGAGCCTGCCTATGCTTTTCTTCATGATTTTGGATTTCGTCTCCGGATTCCCTGGACAGGCCTTTATCCTTCCGTGGGTCGGCATTCTTTCGCTCTTGTTTGCAACGCCGGTTCAATTCCTGATCGGCGCCGGATTCTATAAAGGATTCTGGTCGGGATTACGCATGCGGACCTTCAACATGGATAGTCTGATCGCAATCGGGACATCCACGGCCTACTTCTACAGCCTTGTCCAGCTAATCGCGTACGTTGTTTCTTCGGGTCGCCTTCTTGCTCCCTATGGAGAAAAAATTCCGGATCTGTATTTCGAAACCGCGGCATTCCTCATCACGTTTGTCCTTTTGGGAAAATGGCTGGAAGGCAAAACAAAAGGACAGACGTCAGAAGCCATCAAAAAACTCATGGGCCTCCAGGCAAAAACAGCCCGAGTCATTCGAGATGGACAAGCGTTCGATGTTCTGATTACCGACGTTGCAACAGGCGATCGCGTTCTCGTACGCCCCGGAGAAAGCATCCCGGTGGACGGCGTAATAGTGAAAGGACATTCGTCCGTAGACGAATCCATGCTCACAGGCGAAAGCGTCCCGGTTGAAAAAAATGAAGGGAATACTGTCATTGGTTCAACAGTGAACAAAACTGGCAGCTTCGAATTTACAGCCACAAAAGTGGGTGGCGATACGGTGCTCGCACAAATTATCCGACTCATTGAGGAAGCACAGGGATCGCGCGCGCCCATCCAGGCGTTTGCGGACCGCATTTCTTCCTGGTTTGTTCCAGCCGTCATTGGCATCGCCTTTCTTACTTTCCTTGTCTGGTTCTTCCTCCTCGGGGCATCTCTAAGCTTCGCCCTCATGGCGTTTACAGCCGTGATTGTCATCGCTTGCCCGTGTGCCCTGGGTCTTGCAACTCCCACAGCCCTCATGGTGAGCACGGGGAAAGGAGCCGAACACGGCATTCTCATCAAAGGAGGGGAACCCCTTGAAATAGCTCGAAACGTAAAAACGATCGTCTTTGATAAAACTGGAACGCTGACAAAAGGAAAACCGGAGGTAACGGACATTCTTGGACTGGCGGAATCGGATGAAGACGCAATCCTTGAAATCGCTGCTGCTTTAGAGCGGCAATCAGAACACCCGTTGGCTGAGGCTATCTGCCGATACGCGGAAGAAGAAAGGGTCACCCTGCCGGAGGTCTCTGACTTCCAGGCGATTCCTGGCCATGGTGTCCAAGGAATCATTCATGGAACCCTGCATTTTTTTGGCAACCGGCGACTGATCACAAACAACCTTGGACTGGATTTGGCTTCCGCAGATCGAAAAATCCGCAAACTTGAGGAAGCGGGAAAAACAGCCATGATTCTTGCGACAAAAGAACGGATGCTTGGCATTGTGGCCGTTGCCGATACCATCAAAGAGTCGTCGGCTCAGGCTATTGTTGCCCTCAAACGAATGGGGCTTCATGTCTACATGATCACCGGGGATAATGAACGGACTGCTGCTGCCATTGCCAAACAGGCAGGAATCGACCATATACTCGCAGAAGTCCTTCCTGAGGATAAAGCGAACGAGGTAAAAAAACTGCAAGGAACCGGAATAAAAGTCGCCATGGTCGGAGACGGCATCAATGATGCGCCGGCCCTGGCTCAATCTGACCTGGGAATCGCCATGGGAAGCGGCACGGACGTCGCTATGGAAACCGGTGGCATGGTGCTTATGAAAAGCGATCTAATGGATGTGGTGAAAGCAATCCAACTCAGTCGGGAAACCGTTGCAAAAATCAAGCAGAATTTGTTCTTCTCCCTGTTCTACAATGTTATCGGTATTCCGATCGCTGCGCGCGTTTTTGCCGGAATCGGCCTTGTGCTGCGGCCGGAACTAGCCGGCCTGGCCATGGCCATGAGTTCTGTTTCGGTTGTTCTCAATTCCCTCACTCTGCGCCGCTTTCGACCTAATAAACCTAATTGGTTGTCCCTGGCAGCGCCCGTCCTTATGGTTCTCCTCTTCACCGGATTCTTCGTGGAATTCGCACGCTGGGGAGCAGGAAAAATGGAGTAAAAAAATTAAAAAGCTGGGATGTTACCCCCAGCTTTTTTTTATTTTTTTCCCTTTGGTTTCTTTTCTTCCTCCTCAATTTGTTCCCCTTCTTTCAACTGTTTCTGAATGTGCTCCCAGCGACGGAGGAGAAACCGTCGGACCTCTGGTGCTTCGGTTTGAGCGATCTCTTTTGCCTTCACATAAGCGTCCACGGCTTGCTCCACCAAAACTTCATAACGCTCGCGACTCATCTCACGCAAAGACGCGAACTCGCTCAGAATTTTTTTCTGAAAATCCGCGGCTTTGCGGTTCAAGTCTTCCCCCATCTGCTGGCCCCGGCGGCTCCTGAAAAAAATTCCCGCTACCAAACCAGCAAGCGCCCCCATGAAAAGACCCCGGCCTATTTTTAAGCGTGTTGAAGGATGTTTTTCATTTTCCATAGGCATACAAATAACGTATGGAGCTATCTTACCACGTTTTTTCCTCTGGCGAAAATTGCTTCGTTAAAAAATAAAAAGCGGGGGGGTGGAGAAGAGGCGTTGCAGCACTCCTTTCACCCTCCCGCCTCGTTGTCCTCGATAGGACGTGAGTGAACCCCCCTTCGCGTTCAGCGACTGGTTGCGCGGAAGGAATGGATGACGCTCTTCCCTTCCTCCCAGTAAGCAGCGCTCGCGAAGCCGACGTTGCCGTCTCCCAGGTCGCCGTCCCAGGTCCAGGTCCTGACAAAATCAGTCCCGCTGATTCGCCCGCCCACCTGGTAGCCTCCCCCGTCCAGCGGGCTAACTGTCAGGGACAAGACGAGGTTTTGAACGCCCGCCCGGATGGTAATAGGCTTGACGTAGAGAGAGTAACCACCATTGTCGTCATCCTGGATCCAGCGCGCCGCACAGCCCCCGGCCACGCACTCCACCTCCAGCGTGGGAGAGAAGTACCCCCCGCACCCGTATCCACCACCTTCCTCTCCGACAAATACACTGATCAGGGTGTCCTGGGTATCGACCGGGGCATGCCTGTCCGGTTAAAAACCCAATAGATTCAACTGTTTTTTAATACTCTCATCTGGTATTTGTAACGGAGCTTCAGAAATAAGCTCAACTAAGCATTTTTTGTCGAAGAGGGAGACACTCAATATTTGTAGAATTTCGTAGGAACTTCGGTCAATCTGGAGGTTCTTTTTTGTTATGGCGACGAGAAGGTAGGCACAAAGCGCGATGCAGATTTGTGTTTTCACCGCGTTCTCAGAATGTCCCCAGAATGTTCTTACGCCCAGATGTTGTTTGATCCATTTAAAGAAAAGTTCAACCTGCCATCGGTGCTTGTAAAGTAACGCGATGGTTTCTGCCTTGCTCGTAAAATCGTTTGTGAGAAACACGTACGTCTGTTTTGTTGTCCCATCCTCATACTTGATCCGTCGAAGTTTTTCAGGATAGTGTTTCGCACTTTCTTTCGTCGCAAGGCGAATGATTTGATCGCAACGCACTCCTGTTTTTTTATCGACGTGATTTGAATACAGCCTCTGCCAACGGATTCCTCTTTTTAACCGCGTGACGAAAAACGCTTTGGCTTCGTGGACGCGGAACAACCTTCTGAAATCCAGATACCCGCGGTCCATCACGTAATATGCTCCCGGTTCAAAAGTGAGAGAATCCAGATACGAGACATCAGACATGTTTCCATCAGAAAGATGAAAGAATGCTGGGATATGGCCTTTTAAGTCCAACCCAAGGTGGAGTTTGATCGTCGAACGCTCCTCGTGAACACGTGCCCAAAGAAACAAGCTTAAACACAATTCAATGGTTGTGGAGTCTAAAACGTAGACGCTCCCGTTCAGGTCTTCCATAGACAGCGGATCATTCGTATACAACGATTTGGCTTTCTCAATCAGTACCTGTGCGTAATCACGATAAATTCTCCAGTCACGGTGTTCATTGGCATCAGCAAGAGTTGTTCGGATGATCGAAGAACGGAAACCAAGATGGTAGAGTTTTTCTTGATGAGCCTGAAGACAAACAACGACGTCGCGCAAACTTTCGCGAAAAGATAACTGGCCAAAGGCCATGGCTAAAAACTGTTCGAAACAGGTGAAGTGCCGGACAGAACGGAGACCATGATAACGAGCAACACATTGATTAAACTCATATTGGCTAACCTGCTTCATAATTTGTGCAAAAACGTATTCCCCCTGATGCATACAAAAAAATTGATGAACAAGCTCATCAATTATCCCTCGAAACCAAATTGAAATCGTAAAATCTTTTTTCTTAAAAAAATCGCTCAACGAAGTGACATTGTGAAGGTGAGATAAAAATTAACCGGACAGGCATG
>DATDUW010000019.1:0-4234 GCA_035290185.1 Patescibacteria group bacterium | reverse complement strand
TGCATCCGTTACCTTCTGTTCGACTCCTTGCGACATCATCCATTTCCACCCACCCAAGAGGATGACGAATACGGCAATAAGACCCAAAAATCCAAGAAGAGCGCGAATGACCGCTGCAATGGTCAGTGTCAGATCGCCGGTTCCCAGGCCTGTTGCGCCACCAAATTCATCTGCTGACCCTGCATCACCCCCAAAAAGATAATCGACGTCGACGGTTCCTTCCGAGGAAGACGCTGCCTCGTCTGCGGCATGAACAGAAGGAATTAGTGCTGGTCTGGCAAAGCCGAAGGCAAATACCATGGCGCCGAGGGCCGCTGTCCGAAGGAAAAAAAGAGATGGAGTCCTCATAAAAGAAAAGAAAGAATGGTTTTCCTCAAAATCTTTGAAAAAATCGATCCTAGTATACCACAAAAGGCAAAAAAAGAAGCAAACAGGTGTGGAAAAATGGATAAATTTAAGAAGCGGTCTTCTGCAAAAGAGTAATGATGGTGTCAAGAACCGTATAGGAGATAAAAACAAAAGCCAAGCCGAAAACAGCCCATTTAAGCGTATCTTTTGCTTTTGTCACCTTCTCTTTGGCTCCCTGAGAAAGAACCATGAGAATGCCGCCGTAAACGAACATGGCCAGAGCTGCCGTTCCAGAAAGACCAAGAACGGCTTTGATAAGACGCCCGACGATTTTTTCAATTGAACTCTCCCCAAGCGGATTTGTCAGGACTGATCCGCTTGCCAAGACAGCACAGGGAACAAGAAAAAGAACAAAGAGCATCACAAAAGGGAAAAATCGTTTCTTCATAAACAGAGAGGAAATGGACGCTTGATCACTTGATGTTAAGTTTCGTATCGCTTTGGCTATTTTCTTGATACCTCTGAATCAGTTCGTCGTAAGCACTCATCTCACAACATTGTATTTCCTCTGGGCCAGGGCACAGGCCTTTCTGACACGTTCCCAGGACCTCTGGCGATCCCACATCAATACATTCCCATCCGCCATCGGGATGCGTATGCATACACTCGTCAACGCAAAGGTACCCTTCACAAACTTTGTTCGGTCCGCACGCTTTTCCATCCAAACCCGGGCCGCATACCACGTAAGAGGAGGCAGGATCTTCGGGGTTCTGTGTGGAGCCGGTAATCAGCAAGGATTGAAGGGTTTGAATGCCGGTATAGGCAACAAAAACAATCACAAGCCCTATGGTCGAATTCTTTATATAGGTCTTTCCTTTTTCAATCCATGCCTTTTCTCCTCGAGCAAGGATCCAAAAAAATCCACCGAGGACATACATGAACAACACAAAAGCCCCGACGATGCGAAGGATAAAATTGCCAATGTTCGTTCCGACAACAAGGAGATCATTGACACTGCAATTTCCGTAACTCAAACATTCTTTGCAGATTCCCCTCAGAAAAGGTCCGGCATTATCCGGACTTCCTTCCGTTGCCGAACCACCCACACATTTTCCAGTCTGCGCGTTCGTGCTGGCCAATAAGGAAGGTGCAGAGGCGTTCGCGCCAGAATCAGCAGCTCCACAAATGAGTGGAACGCCCAAAAAAGAAAAGAGAAAAAAACCAACAACAATCGACGCTCGAAGACGCATACAAAAATCAGTAGGTTTGATTCACCTTATTTTGCGCTTTTCCGAGAGATTCTCCAAGTTCCTTCCCTTCCAAAGCCTCTTTGATTAAAGAAGAGAAGGCTTCCTCAACAACCGAGGCATCTTTTCCACGGTACCAACTTTTTGAGGTCAAAAGCTGGTTGGCAAAGACACCGAGTTCCGGATCTTCAACCGCTTTATTAATGAGTCCGCGTCGTGCCGGCGGTCTTTTTGCTTTCAGCATGTAGGCTTCTCCCTGTTTTGCTTCCGTGGCAAACCGGATAAAATCCCAGGCCCATTTGGTATTCTTCCCGGCTTTTGACGCAGTCTCCACCCAATAATTGGCAAAATTTACTGTCCGTCCGTCCGCAATCTGCGGAAGCGCAGCCACGCCAAGGTTCAGTTTTGGCGCGGCTGTACGGATCTGGGACAAATGATAGGCATACCCGAAAAAGAAGGCTGTTTTCCCGCTGGTAAAAGCCTCAAAAGAAGGGGGCTGGTCCGCATTCCAGGCATAGACCTCCTTGGCCGGATTCGCAAAATCCGTATAGAACCGAAGGGCGTCTGCTCCGGGAAGTCCATCTTCCGTTGTTTCCGCAAAAGTTGCTTCACCTTCCCCTGCCATGGGCGTCCCATTCTGCATCATAAGGACCGAGAGGATGTCCGACGCGCGTTCTACGTTGGAGGCTGTTCCCAACGCGGCCCCAGACTGCAGAACCACCCCTTTTTCATCCACGCGTGTCAGCATCTTTACATCCTCTTGAAACGTTTTCCAATCTGCCGGCGGTTCCGCGATTCCTGCAGCATTTAGCAGATCACGATTATAAAAAAGGGCGAGCGTGTCCACAGAAAGGGGGAGCCCAAAAATAGCAGATTCCGTCGGAGCGTCCTTACTTGAGCGGTAAGGGCGCACAACATCCGCCGAAATCGTGTCTACAAAAATATTCTTGAGTTCTCTGGCAGAAATCGTCTTTTCCTCCCGAACCGTTATCACCTTTTCTTTTTTGATTGTTCCTTTCGTCTCTGTATACGGAATTTTTAAAACCGCCGGAAGCGGTGTAATCAATTGTGCATCCACATACTCTCCCATCCACGTATTGTGAATGGAAAAAACATCCGGCCCTTCCCCGCGGGCAAAGGCGCGCAAAAGCTGGTCCTCGTACTCATCGAAACGCAGAATGCGATAATCGAATGAGACGTTTGGATGGAGTCTGCGGTAGGCATCCATGGCCGGCTGCAAATTTTCAGCCTCGTCAAAAACGCGCCAAACTTTCAGGGTGACGGGTTTGGCAGCCTCCTTTTCCGCGGTGGAAGAACCGCACCCTACCCCCGTCAGAACAAGAGCCATCAGGATCGGAAAGAAAAAAAATCGAAAAGAAAGCCTTCTCATAATTTGCATCCTTTCAAATACGAACGTAAATCCTTCCCCACGTCGGGATGTTTAAGCCCAAGTTCCACCTGTGCCTTCAAAAAACCAAATTTATTTCCGCAATCATAGCGAGATCCTTCAAATTTGCATCCGTAAAGAGCCCGCCCACGGGAAAGGTATGTGCCAAAGACATCGGCTAAACGGATTTCCCCGTCTTTCCCTGGTTTCTGCGTGACCAAAAGGGTCATTAACTCAGGGGTAAGGATATAGCGGCCGATCACGATCAAATTCGAAGGTGCCTCTTCCAAACTCGGTTTTTCCTTCAATTCTCGAATCTCCCAGATATTTTTATCGATCTTTTTGCCTCCAATAACACCGTAAGATGAAACATTTTTAGGGGGAACGGTCTCAAGCGCGAGGACAGCATCACCATATTTTTCATAAACATCCATGAGCTGGCGCAAAGCCGGAACTTTTCCGTCAATAATATCATCCCCAAAAAGGACGGCTACGGGTTCATGAGGATCCACAAACGGCAGGGCGCACAATACCGCATGACCGTCACCCTTGGGCTTGGGCTGACGCACGAACGCAAACTTAGCCAGGTGGCCGATTTCTGAAATCGATTCCAATTCCTTCTTCTTTCCTTTCTGTTCCAAGCGATATTCCAATTCAAAGTTACGATCGAAATGGTCTTCAATAGCCCGCTTGCCGATGGCGGTCACGAACACAATCTCCTCAATGCCGGCGGCCACGGCTTCCTCTACGATGTACTGGATGACTGGTTTATCAACCACGGTCAACATTTCCTTCGGCTGCGCTTTCGTGGCAGGCAAAAATCGGGTTCCCATTCCGGCAACGGGAATGATGGCTTTACGGATCCTCATAAAACGACTGAAAAAATCAAATCTAGTATACAAGACGGAAGGAAAAAACGGAATCAAATCTTTCCGTGCGTTCCCTTCCAGATTTTTGACGCGACCCGTTTCCCATGTTAATCTCCTCGCGCGGAATCTGACCATTTCCGCAACAAAAATCCGAATTTGGAGAGGTGGCTGAGCGGTCGAAGGCGCTTGACTCGAAATCAAGTGTACTCGCAAGGGTACCGTGGGTTCGAATCCCACCCTCTCCGCCAGGACAATTTCTTATCGTGCAACTCACTTGCCTCAGGCAGGTGGGGTGACCGATGGGGCCTTGTCCCATAAACAAAACACCCGAATGGGGTGTTTTGTGCTTTAATGCTCATAAATATGAAAAGCAAAACAATCAT
>DATDUW010000018.1:0-28319 GCA_035290185.1 Patescibacteria group bacterium | reverse complement strand
AAGCCGCAGGCGGCCTTGGCGGAGCCGTGTGCGAAGCCCTGGCCTCAACCGTCCCAGTTCCGATCGAACGCATTGGCGCCCAAGATCGCTTCGGCGAATCCGGCGAACCATCCGAACTTGCCGACGCGATGGGCCTTTCTGCCCACTTCATTGCCCTGGCCGCTGTCCGCGCCTGGAAACGTAAAAAGAAACAACGCGTTGTGGAAATTCCGGAATACCTTACGGAAGCAAATAAAACAGCGGAAAAAATGCGACAGAAAATCCTCGATAAAGCCATGAAGGAGATGCCGAAAGAGTGGAATTCCTAAAAACAAAAAAATCAGCGCGCCAGGAGTTCCCTGACGCGCTTTTGAATCAAAGACCGACTTAATCGACCTCTTTAACAGGATCAGATGACGAATCAACCTTAAGGAGGCCTATCTTGAGAAACCTCCCACAGTGGCTTCCATCGCTTTCCTTCCAGCTTACCACTGCCTCGAAAGCCCCAACCGAATAATGTTGTCCCTCCATTCTTCGATCTCGGTTCTCTTCCATGACCTGTTCGGGGGTCAGAGCGAGGAGATAAAGAACCCGTCCCTTCCCAGATTGCTCATCCCCCCTTATCTGCACCGTTTTGCCGATAAGATGATCTTGTGCAGACCGGAGGATTTTTACGCGTTCCTCCTGGGTTTTTCCCACTGTTCCATTCCCACTTTTGATAAAACCGATCAGGGTTGAAGCAGCCTTTAGCGTGGGCGGAACTTGAACCGACCACCTTTGCAAAAAGTTTCTCTGCCTCTCCGTGACTTTTTTCGACATTTTCAATCCCTCCAGCTTAACTTTTTCTCTCAAACCGTTTCTCTTTTACCAAAAACCCTAAAAAAGTCAAGATCCACCTTCACATTTTTAGTCCAGTCTCTCCCACAAAACACGAAAAACCATGCGAAACATTTCCGCGATCAACGGATTGGTAAGAACCGTCCCAAAAAAGGGTTCCTGCAATGTAAGCAATGCAAATCGATCATTCCAAATTAAAAGATCCACGGGCTGGTCACGAAAAGACGCAGGAAAAAATTTGGCTTCATAAAATCCCTTTAGAATTTCTTTCATCTCTGGCATTCCCTGTTGTTTTGATTGAAAGGATAAAATATCGTGAAAAACGATCCCTTTTTGTTTCAATTGACGAAGATAGAACGCAAAAAATGGTGGATCCCATTCTGAAAGCTGTTTAGTGGAACCAATTCCAAAGACTTCTTTCGCGGATAACGTCTGAAGATAAATTTCCTTGATTTGTCCCATTCCTTCATAAAACTCAATCTTGGGTTTATTTTTTTGTGTTGTAAAAAGAGCACGTAAATCAGGAAGTAAGCTCGCAAGTGCGGATTTTCTCTGTTCTAAAAGAAAGAGAAGGGATTCGGGATCTTTCGCAAGATAGGATTTTCGCTTCTGCACCATCTGCTCGGAGAGAAGTCCTTTTTCTTTTAAATTCCGTAAAAGATGATAGCAGTTTGTCCGAGTAATGCCTGTACCCTTTGCAATTTGCGGGGGAGTCGAAACGCCTTGACCAAGGAGATAGAGATAAATTTTGATTTCATTTCCCTGTAAGCCAACCTGTTTTAGTTGAACGGAAAAATCCATAAAATCTTTTTATTGTCAAAAAATTAAATGTCATATTTTTAACTAAACCCAGTCTAATTTAAAAATTGGCATCCGTAAAGACATTGAAGTAATTTACAATTTGTCTCTTTTCTGACAAACTGTGATTAGTTCATTCAAAAACAACCAAAAAGTTGGAGAAAATCATGGAAATATCTTTTAAACAGGTGGGTGAAAACCGGTGGATTATGAAGGTTTCCGATAGGGGTCCGAAAATTGAATTTCAGATTTTGGAAATAAAAGAAACTTTTTTTTATTCTTCCAAAGATGGGGGAACGTATGCGTTGGAGAGAATCCTGAGTCATCACCCAGGATTCAGGGCGACAACGGTCGCAGAACTCGGATTTTTTTGGTTCTTCAACTCGAAAGAACTAAAAAAATCGAAAGGTGACGGGGTTCACTTGTTCACGACGGAATCAAAAAGGAAACGGGTACGGGTGCACATTCTGACCTTAGATGAGGAAGAAAAGGGTTTCTATCCAACCTTTGGGGCTTTTGCCAGAGGGGGATTCGAGTACTATCCATTCGAAATAATGGACTCGAATTTCTTCCTTCTTGTCGCTCGGGATCTATAAACTCAACTTCAATTTTTGGAGAAAAAAATGGGAAATACGACCACGACCACTTTTTGTCGGGTGGAAAATCGCCGTTGGCATATGGAGACAAACGGTCGAAAGGTCGAATATCTCCTCGTGGATCGAAGGGAGATTGAATATTTCGACTGCGGATGCGACTGCTGTCACAAAATTGTCCTTCGTGCTCTGCCAGGCTATCAAATGACGACAGTCGCAGAACTGGGAGCCTTCTGGTTTTTCTGTGGAGCTGAAGTTCTGCAATCAGAGGGGTCCGGTATTCGCATCATGACCCCCTCATCCTCAAAGAAGGATATCTCTCCATTTCTTCACACTGAAGGGGACGACTCCAACTACGGGTATCCTTCATTCGGAAGGAATGGCATTAATTTCAGGCCCTACTCTCAGATGGTCAACGAAAATTATCTCATGCTCGTCGCCCGTGACCTCTGACCCTCCAGACGACACTAATAGACCACCCGCACTCGGGTGGTTTTTCTTTTTCCTTTTTTTTCATCGCAGCCCTCTCAAAACTCTGTTAAAATAAAGACGACTCTTTTTGGAGTCCCCCCTCTATGCTCGACATCCTCACGATCGGCGACATCAAACTCGACACGTTCGTTGTTTTGGACGAAGGGTCGGTCCAATGTCAGCTCAAGATGCCGGAGTGCCAGCTCTGCCTGGAATACGGCGCTAAAATTCCGGTTCGCGTTGTCGATTCCCAAATCGCAGGCACAGCGCCCAATGTGGCGGTCGGGCTTTCCCGCATGGGATTCAAGACGGCTGTGGTGAGCCTCATGGGAAAAGACGGTACGCGTCACCTGGCCCTGCAACGCTTCAAGGAAGAGGGTGTGAGTTCGAAATTCGTCCGTATCACCCCGCACGAACCCAGCGCTTATTCCGTGGTCATTAACTTCCAGGGAGAGAAGACCATCCTCACTTCCCATGTTGGCAAGGCTTACAGCTTCCCGGCACAACCACCGCAGACAAAATGGATCTATGTCGGAGAGATGGGTACGGGGTATGAACGCCTCTTCCGGTCGCTTACGTCTCATGCCAAAGACCGACCTGTCTCCATTGGCTTCAACCCAGGAAGCATCCAAATTCGGGAACAAAAACCTGTTTTTTTTGCTCTCCTCCACCAGGTGCGCGTCCTTTTCGTTAATCTCGAAGAAGCCCATGCCATTGTCGGAGATTCAAGCCTCGAAATTCATCATCTAGCTACCTCGCTTTGGAAATTAGGTCCCCAAACCGTCGTCATCACCGACGGGAAAAATGGCTCCTACAGTTTCGACGGTTCCGATCTGCACCGATGCCCTGTCTTTCCAACGCGCGTGATCGAATCTACCGGAGCTGGAGACGCGTTTGCTACTGGATTTGTAAGCGCTCTCCTTTCCGGGGAAGCACACCATGAAGCTCTGCGCTGGGGCGCGGTCAATGCCGCTTCCGTTGTTTCCAAGATTGGGCCTCAAGCCGGCCTCCTTTCTCTCAATCAAATCCGTAACCGCCTGCGCCAATCAAAATCTTTTCACGCCATCCATATCTAAACCAACCGTCCTTCTTTTTCTCTTATGCTTTCTTCTCTCCCCATTCTTCTGAAAAAAGCTCAGCGACAGGGATATGCCGTAGGTGCCTTCAATGTTAACCAATTAGAAACGATCCAAGCGATCATTGCGGCAGCAGAAGCAGAAAAATCGCCTGTCATCCTGGCTACCAGCGAAGGAGCCATCGCCTATGCGGGCATGGAAGAACTAGGCGCCCTAGCCCACATCAGTGCTGCCAAAGCCTCCATCCCCATGGCATTCCATCTAGATCACGGGAAGGATGATGAACTGGTCGCACATGCTGTTAAAAGCGGCTGGTATGGGAGCGTTATGTATGACGGTTCCGCCCATCCTTATGAAGAAAATGTTCGTCGTACGAAAAAAATCGTAAAGCTCGCCCATGCCCGAGGAGTTGCAATCGAAGCCGAACTTGGATCCATTGCTGGCATCGAAGATTTTGTCTCCGTTGAAGATCGAAACATCCATCTGACAGACCCGGACCAAGCCGCGGAATTTGTGCAACAAACCGGATGCGATGCTTTGGCCGTGGCTGTCGGGACCGCGCATGGAGCCTACAAATTTCAAGGAGCCTGTCGGTTGGATTTCAAACGCCTGCAAGAGATTGCCAAACGTGTGCGCGTGCCGCTCGTCCTTCATGGTGCTTCGGGTGTGCCCACGGCCGTCAAAGCCGAATGTATGAAATACGGCTGCAAAATTGAGGATGCCAAAGGGGTTTCGGACGCATCGATTCGTAAAGCCATTTCTCTGGGGATCTGCAAGGTGAATGTGGACACAGATCTGCGCATGGCCTTCGATGCGGGTGTGCGCAAATACCTTGCCAAAAACCCAGCGGATATCGACCCACGCCATATCCTTGGCGAAGCGAAAGAATTTATGACACGGCTTGTGAGACAAAAAATGCGCCTCCTGGGAAGTTCTGGAAAAGTCTAATCATCTCCTATGTTCGATGTTCTCACGATCGGCGCCGCCACGCGGGACGTTTTTCTCCTATCCAAACACTTCACCCTTTTACGCTCCGAACTCTTTGAAACTGGCGTGGGCGAATGTGTCTCGCTTGGGAGCAAGATCGAAATTGAGACAATTGTCCCAACGACCGGCGGCGGAGCCACGAATGCGGCAGTAACCTTCGCGCGGCTCGGATTTAAAACCGCGACTGTGTGCCGGATTGGGGCTGACGGAGCTGGACGGGATGTTGTAGCAGAACTTAAAAAGGAAAATATTTCATCAAAATACGTTCGAGTGACAAAAAAGGGCCTCACGGCTTATTCCACTCTCCTCACGGCTCCCAGTGGTGAACGGACCGTTCTCGTCTACCGTGGAGTTTCTTCCTCCTTTGTTTCCACAGACATTCCGTGGGGAATAAAAACTCGTTGGATGTATCTTACCTCTCTCGGGGGAAATCTCTCGTTGGTTTCCCAGATTATTCGTCAGTCAATCAAATCAGAAACGAAGATCGCCTGGAATCCAGGCAGACAGGAACTAGAAAAAGGAATGCCTGCCTTTAAAAAAATCCTTTCCGGAGTTTCTATCCTTATACTTAACCGCGAAGAGGCAAAATTTCTCGCGGGGAAAAACGAAATTCCTGAGATCACTGCTATCCTTTCCAACCCCAACAGACTTCTTCTCATCACCGACGGAGAAAAAGGCGCCTATGTTCACAAGGATGGAAAAACTTCCTTCCTTCCTTCCTCAGGGAAAAAAGCCCTTTCCCGCACAGGTGCCGGCGATGCCTTCGGATCTGGTTTTGTGGCGGGATGGATGAAAACCGGATCATTGGACTATGCTCTGAAGGTCGCCTCTGCCAATGCCGAATCCGTGATCCAACACGTCGGAGCCAAAAAAGGAATCATTTCGAAGTGGCCAGGAGGAAAAGGGAGAAAAGGTTGAAAGGGGAGAAAAGGGAGCTGGAAGTCTATCAAATAACGAAACGTTTTCCCAAGGAAGAGCTTTTCGGTATCACTTCCCAGCTACGCCGAGCCGCTGTTTCCATCGAATTAAACATCGTCGAGGGACATGCTAAGCAATCGCGTCTGGATTGTCTACGATTTTTAGACATAAGTCGTGGTTCGTCGAAAGAAAGTATTGCCCTACTTGAAATAGCTCGCGATTTGAATTATTTAACTCTCCAAGAGTTCCAAAAAATGGAAATTTTGCACGCTCAAATGGATTTTCTTCTCTATAAAGACATCTGCGGCATCAAAGAAAAAATGAATCGATAAATTCTCCCTTTTCCACCTTTTCTCCCCTTTCTCCCTTCTATTTATGCATATCTTCATCACCCGCGACATTCCAGACGAAGGAATAAAACTACTTCGTAAGCGCAAGGGAATCAAACTCGATATTTATAAGGGAGATCGAGCCATCCCGCGCTTGGAACTCTTTAAACGAGTAAGGGGCGTTGATATTCTCCTTTCCCTTCTGACGGATAACATCGATGCGGAAGTTTTTAAGGCAGCCGGAGTCCAGCTTAAAATGGTCGCCAACTACGCGGTCGGGTTCGACAATATCGATCTGAAAGAAGCGGCCAAGCGTGGAATCGTCGTGACAAATACACCTGGCGACGAAATTGCAGAAAGCGTGGCCGAACATGCGCTCGCTCTCCTCTTTGCCCTGGCTCACCGCATCGTAGAAGCAGATACTTTTATGCGAACAGGGAAGTATCACGGGTGGGGGCCAAAAATGTTGCTCGGGACGGATGTGATGGGAAAAACCGTTGGCATTGTTGGAGCTGGGCGCATTGGTGGATATTTCGCCCGACGTCTCGCAGACGGATTCGGGGTAAAAATCCTCTACACCAACCGCAAGCCTGATCTGGATTTGGAAAAGAAATATGGTGCCAAATTTGTCCCGCTTAAAGAACTCTTAAAAAATGCGGACTTTGTTTCTCTTCACGTTCCCCTCACACCAGAGACGCGGCACCTTATCGGTACTAAACAGTTGCAAACAATGAAAAAAACCGCCTTTCTCATCAATACGGCCCGTGGACCGATCATCGATGAACACGCTCTTGTCCAAGCCCTCAAAAAAGGAAAAATTGCCGGCGCCGCCCTTGACGTCTATGAATGCGAGCCGTTCGTTGCCTGCAATGCGCGCGACATAACCGAACTTCGTCGTCTTCCCAATGTTGTCCTGACTCCGCACACAGCATCAGCCACGGTCGAGACTCGTCAAGCCATGTCCCGCCGCGCCGCGGAAAATATCCTCGCCTTCCTGGATGGAAAAACCCCGCCGAATGCGGTAAAAATCTAATAAAAAACTTGCCTTTCGTACATTAAACCAATAAATGCGAACACGTTTCCAAAGCCTCTCCGAAGCTCTGTCCGAGCGCAGGCCGCCAAGTTTCCTTTTAAGAAACGCCGGCGGCCCAGCGAGTTACGGAGGAGAGGCTTTGGATGCCATTTCTTTTCCCCTATTTTCTTTGGGCAAAGTAAAGAAAATAGGGCGGGGATGTTGGGGCAGAGCCCCATTTATATGAAAAACGAAAAATTATTCCCCTCCCGTTGCCCCAAACACCTCATCCAAGGTCGTTATCCCATCTAAAACTTTGAGCAAACCATCCTGCGTCATGGTGACCATGCCCTGCTGGATCGCCGTGTGCTCCACCTCATATTCAGAAACAGATTCGGAAAGGGTTTTACGCATAGCATCATCCATAACGATCAGCTCGTAGATCCCGACACGGCCTTTGTATCCTGTGTTGTTACAAGCATCACAACCCGCGCCCTTCCAAAATTTCAGGTGTGATAGATCCGGAACCAACTCACCGGAAGCTGGAGAAATTTTTGAAAGGATCTTTTTTGCCCGCTCCACTTTTTCCGGTTCAGGGGCCACATCTTCAATTTTACAAGCTTCGTGAATACAACGAACAAGGCGCTGGCCAATAACCGCACTAAGGGCTGGCGCAAGCAGAAACGGCTTCACCCCCATGGAAAGGAAACGCGGAATGGCTCCAGAAGCAGAATTCGTGTGAATCGTTGAAAGAAGCAGGTGTCCTGTTAAAGCTGCATTAATGGATACCTCCGCTGTTTCCAAATCGCGAATTTCGCCAACCATGACGATGTCCGGATCTTGTCGTAAAACCGAACGCAAACCACTAGCAAACGTATAGTGTTTCGTGTGGTCGATTTGAGATTGATTAAGACCCTCAAGTTTATATTCGATCGGATCTTCAAGGGTGATGATCTTGACTCCTGGCGAATTCAGCTTCTTAAGAACGGCATAAAGGGTCGTGGTTTTTCCAGATCCTGTCGGACCTGTTGTCATGAGCATGCCGTGCGGCTTTTCGATTTCATGGAGAAGTTTCTTTTCCATCACCGGCCGCCAACCAAGAGCCGAAAAGGCAACATTAATGGATGCTGGCTTGAGAATCCGCATCACCACAGACTCTCCCCAGGAAGTTGGAATAAGGGAAACACGGACGTCCGTGTCCCCTTCCGCAAGAAAAATGGTAAACCGACCGTCTTGCGGCTTGTCGTTCACATTGATTTTGAGCCCGCTCACGAGCTTGATGCGCGCCACCACTTTTTTCCAAAACTCGCCCGGAAGCGAAGCCACGTCCTGCAGGACACCGTCCACGCGATAGCGCACCACGATCTTTTTCTGTTCGGCCTCTACATGAATGTCGCTCGAACCGAACTTGAGTGCAGCGGCCAGAATGATCGTGACAACGTCGGTTATGGAGGCAGATTGGAGGGCTATTTCAATGTCGCGGTAGGTTTCCATGGCAGACTGAAATTTTTTCAGTTCCTCGTCCGTTACCTTAACCCCTTTGACGAATTGTCGAATTTTTGGAAGCGTTTCATAGGCTTTAAGACCAGCACGCAGACTCTCTTCGGAAATCGCATACACGACCCCGTGCGTCTTATTGCGCTCCGTCAACTGGAAAAGGAGTTCTTGAACAGTTTCTTCCTTTGGCCGGACCGCACCAAGACGCAGTTCGGTCCCGGTAAAGAGAAAAGCAACCGCTTGAATTTTCTCTGCCTGTTCTTTTGAAAAAAGCGAAAGAGCCTCCGGGCTGATCGGAAACCCTTGCAGATTCACATACGGGATCCCGAGCTGTTTGGCCATGATCTGAACCTCGGCCTCTTTTTCTTTGACACGCACATGGCCGAAGGCTTCGTCAAAACGGCGCACCGCGGTCTGCTGGGCGCTATCATCCTCCGCTTTTGCATTAGTGCGTTTGATGAGATCCTCAATGGAAGAGAAGTCCGACATAAGACCCCTCTAGTGTAGCTGCTTTACAGGGTTCAACGCAAACAAAAACCTATTCCACTTTTAAGGCCCTGTCCATTTCTTCCTTCAGAAGCCTCTCAACCTCTTCCTTCAAAATGGTCGATGTGTTTTCGCTGTTGGAAAGGCAGAGGTCACCCACGATTTTTCCGTTCTGTCTTCTCCTTTCCGATTCTAGCCCTAACGTAATATTTTCTCCTTTTATCTTTAGGACTTTCCAAACCTCAAAAATGACATCCGTTTCTCCGTCACGTTGCGGAAGGCGGTCACCAATTTTTATCGGAATCGACTCTTGCGATCTTTCAACGGAAATAACATTCAAACGTGTAAAATCTTCGCCCTTAGTTAAAAAATAGATGTTGGAGTCTTGACTCGGACTCGTGGCCACTTGCCATCCTTCGTCAAAATAGGTCTCTCCCACAATAACCTCCCCGTCGCTATCGCGTTTTCGACGTTGAATACGAACCACATCATTTTCCCCGTAGCGTGGCAGAACGAACAGACGATAAAGCGCATGTTGAAAATTCTTTCGGTCTTCTTTTGTTCTCTGAAGATTTCTCTCTCGTTCCTCCTCTTCCCTCTTGTCTGTTGGTACTTCTTGCGCCAAAATTTCTTCTCTCTTTTTTTGAAGTTCAGAAAGCTTCTTTTCACAATCACCTATCTGCTTGGTAATATTTTTGGCCTGTTCTTCTTCGAACAAAAACGATCTTTCTACTGCATCCCTCGATAAATCATGGGTCATAAAAACTATTTCTTTAAAAAAGAAACGATTTTTGAAACCACTCCTCCTTCTTTTACTCGCTCATAAAATCTTCCCCAAGCCGCATATTGAAACCCTGTAACGATTCCGTTCACCCCAACCGCAATCAGAATCAAAACCAACGCTAAACAAAGGCTGGCCGTGAGGTAGGCGTAAGGCCATCCCATTGTTAAAAAACTCGTGAGAACAAAAAAACCTATTCCAGAAACGAGAAACAGGGCCAGACCTGTCACAACCACCCCGACCAAGGAAAGGAGAAAAAGAAGGAATCCGAACTCCAAAACCACTGGCGCGTGCTTCCCTAGAAGAACAACCCCTTCGTGGAAAGCCTCGTGCAAAGTCTTTTTTCCGCGCACAACCGCAGACAGGGCTAGCATTTGCCAGAGCTGAATAGCAACCGCAAAAATGAAAAAGAAACCCAGGGCAACCAAATAGAGCAGGGCGTCCCGTGTAAAAGACCGAACGGAAACAAGTAACACAAACGGCGTGGTCACAAGCAGGGCCAACAGCACTCCGGCTTTCGCCAAAATATCTACGCCAAGCAAGCGCCAAAACAGCGGGCGGACCTCTTGAAAAAGAAAACGCAGGGGGCGCTTCTCCGGCGATTGGATAGAAAGGAGAACACCCTGTCCAAAAACAGCCCCTGCAAGGACGACGACCCCTATGATGATTCCCAAAAGGATAACAACGGTTTGCCGCCACGGTTCTAACCGAACAAAATTCAAGAAAAAGTCAGAAACCGTATCATACCCAGGAAGACTTCCACTCACCCACTGAAGAATCAGAGATCGGGTCTGCGAAATGCGCTTAAAGGCCCGAAAAGCAAGATCGGAAAGGCCTCCTGTGGCAAGAAGGGAGGCCAGGGCTCCTAAAACCCAAAATAAACGCCGAGAGAGTGCTGCTCTCCAGCTTTCCCAAAGAAGCGGACGGTAAACGGAGATAACGGTTTTCACCGTCCGGTTTCTTGCTGCCCTGCGGCGCGAGAAAAATCCCCCTGTTGACATAACATTACACTCCCATCGTTGACGACGGATCGTAGGTGACCTCTCCCACCGAGCGGCGCCCCTTGGCTAACGCACTCGAATGACCTTGGAAAATTTCTTCAAATGCCTTCCGTTCGATGGTTTCTTTTTCCAAAAGCTGTTTTGCAATGGCATTTAGAAACTTATGCTCCCGCTGGAGGACCGTGCGAGCTGTTTCCATGGCTGTCATGACAAACTTATTAACCTCTTCGTCAATTTTTTCTGCCATATGTTCCGAATAATTGCGCGCTTCATGGATTTCGCGACCCAAAAAGATCATTTCTTCCGGTTCCCCGAATGTACGCGGACCAAGTGTTTCGCTCATGCCGTAACGGGTGACGAGTTGACGCGCGAGCGCGGTAGCTCGACGCAGATCGTCAGATGCGCCGGTCGTCACATCACCAAATACCTCCTTTTCCGCCACGAATCCACCCAACATGACAGCAAGGTCGTCGATGAATTCTGCGCGAGCGTGCATCCGTCTGTCCTCGGTCGGAAGCTTGAGCGTGTAGCCTGCCGCTCGTCCGCGACTGATAATGGAAACCTTGTGAACTGGATCGACGTTCGGAAGCATCTGGGCTACGAGTGCATGTCCTCCTTCATGAAAGGCCGTAACCTGACGTTCGTGCAGAGAAAGGAGGTGATTTTTCCTTTCCGGGCCAAGCAAAACCTTTTCAATGGAGTCGAGCATGTCCTCAAGGATAATATTTTTTCGATCATGCCTGGCCGCACGAATGGCCGCTTCGTTAAGGAGATTTGAAAGATCCGCTCCGGAAAACCCCGGCGTGCGTTCAGCCACCTGTCGCAAATCCGCGTCCTCGCCAAACGGCTTATTCTTCGCGTGGATTTTTAGAATGTCGTGACGATCCTGAAGATCAGGTAGGTCAATAACGACCCGCCGATCAAAACGTCCGGGTCGCAAAAGTGCCGGATCAAGAACGTCCGGCCGGTTCGTAGCGGCCATGATAATGACACCCAAATTCGGATCGAACCCGTCCATTTCCACCAAAATCTGATTGAGGGTTTGTTCACGCTCGTCATGGCTTCCACCAAGCCCGGAGCCACGCTGGCGCCCAACCGCATCGATTTCATCGATAAAAATAATACAGGGGGCACTCTTTTTTGCCTTTGTAAACAGATCACGCACGCGGGCCGCACCAACACCCACGAACATCTCAACGAATTCCGAACCGCTGATATGGAAAAAAGGAACATCTGCTTCCCCAGCCACAGCGCGAGCGAGCAAGGTCTTTCCCGTTCCAGGCGGTCCCATAAGTAGGACGCCTTTTGGAATTTTGGCTCCCAAATCCACAAATTTCTTGGGGCTGCGAAGAAATTCCACCTCTTCCATCAACTCTTCCTTGGCTTCCTTTGCCCCGGCCACGTCCTGAAACGTCAGACGATCTTTGGACTTACGGGAAAATTCCCGTGCTCCAGCCTGACCAAACGACAGAGCTTTTGTGTTCGCTCCTTGAAGCTGTCGAATAACAAACCAAAAGAGGATTCCCAATACAAGCAGTGGAAGCAATGTGGGGAGCAGGATGCCTGTTAGATAGGAACTTCGACTCGCCTCCTCAACTGTCAGACGGACCGATTGGATTCGTTCTGGTGGAACCCCATACTGGCTCAACAATTCAGGAACCGAACTCCCAGGTTCCTTCAAAGCCTTTTCCTGGGAACCATCCTGCAGTGTGACCAAAAGCTGATCATCCGAAAGACGGATTTCCTGAACCCGGCCTTCACGCACCTGCTCAACAACAGCGCTTAAAGACGTCTCCTTCGGTTTTTCTTCTCGCGATCGAAAACTTGAAAAAGCGGCAGAAACAGCCAATAGCAAAAGCAAAGATAAAAGAATGTGTTTTGACAGAGGTTTCATACCCTTGCCGATGGTTCTTTTTTCTTATTTACCCTCTTCAACGGACGCCTCTTTGTTTTTTTTCTCCTTTTGAACCTTAAGGGAAAGTCCGAGCCGATGTTCTTTCGGCTCCACGGACACAACCCTAAATTCCATGGTTTCCCCTGGTTTGCCAATGGTTGAAAGATCAGCAACAGGCTTTTCTGACAATTCAGAAACGTGCGCAAGTCCGTGGATCTCCGGATCAAGCTCTACGAAGAATCCAAAGGGGTTCGCTTTCAGGATTTTTCCTTTGACAGCATCACCCACATGGTACTTTTCTGCCACACGCGCCCACGGATCTTCGATGAGCTTTTTCATGGACAAGAAAATCTTGCTTCCTTCAATCCCAATGATCTCCGCACGCGCCTGATCACCAACGGCAAGCATGTCCTTGGGGTGGTCAATGCGCTGCCAGGCAATTTCGCTGATATGAACCAGACCCTCCAAAGAGTCGAACTTCACGAAAGCGCCGAAATCAGCCAAGGCTGTCACGATGCCTTGAATCTGGTCACCTACTTTGAATTTTGAAAGCACATCCTTTTGGAATTCCTCCCAAACGGATTTTTCGGAAACGATCAACTTCTCCTCCCGTTCATTAAGATCAATAACCCGCACGTCAAACGTCTCGCCCACATATGTTTTGAGTTTCTCAAGAATGCGGGCCTTGTCCCCGCCGGTTACGCGCGGATAATGGTCTGGTGAAAGCTGAGAAACAGGCAAAAATCCACTCATCTGATTGACACGCACAATGAGGCCTCCTTTGTTTGCCTCAAGAATTTTTGCTGGCAGCATGGTCTTGGCCGTAAATGCCTGGACCAGTTCTTCCCACGCCCGCTTCTGTCCGGCAAAACGGAAGGAAAGCTCGAGCTCTCCATTTTCATTTTCAAGATCTATGACGGTAGCCTCCACCTCATCGCCCTCCTTTAAATCTTTATAAAAAGCCGCTTCGGAAAACAGTTCGCGTCCGCGGATGACGCCCGTCGTATACCCGTCAATATCAAGCCGAACCTCGCGTCGTCCGGCAGAGATCACCTTCCCTTTGATGGTGTCTCCAACCTTGGGAATTTTGAGATAGGTCCCCTCATTCAGAAGCTTCCCGAACTCACTCTGGTCCTCCTTCGTGGTTTTGATCTGCTTTTTCTTGGGCATATCGAAAGGCCGGCAGGCGAAGACCAGGATGAACCCAGCCTCGACCCAACGGAACTAAAAATAAAGAATAAGAGTACATTAATCTAAAAAGACGAAAAAAGCAAACGCCGCGATCTGAAGAACCAGACCGCGGCTGAAGATCGAAATCTCTCATGGACGGAATCCATGAGGACTATACATCCTTTCAAGGGAAGGCACGCCAGCCCCCTCAGACAGGATGGAAGAGTAAAGGGATCCGTGACTTTTGAAAAAAGCAACAACGGAATTAAATCCTCGCACACCTTCCTCCGAAACCCCCCAAGGCGTGCATGTTGCTCGGCTTCCACGGTCGTCCAAGTAAAACCCGTCCTTTTTCCCGTGGTCATGCTCGGAGTCATGATCCGAGCCATAGAACGGTGAATACTCCGGAGGAATTCCCCCCCACACGACATAGTCGTAGGAGTCCATATCCTGAGTGGTGTACTCATAGAGGTTGGCTCTGGCTACAGGATCAAGCCAGGACCAGAAGGAGAAGGTCAACATTCCGCATACTCCTCCCTTTGAGCAACAACCTGGATAGTCTCCATAATGAGACGGATGGTAAGGATCGGGGTCGCACTCCGCTTCCTCCCAGGAAGAAGCGCCACCAGGGAACCGATCGTTGGCCTGCGTGGAGGCTGAAGCCAACAACTGTGTGAAAGAGGCTAACCTCATTTGATACCTCTGCAAAAGCGTATCAAGCGCCTGTGCCCCTATGTAACTGACGGTGTCCTGGGGAGGAAGATCCCCCTCTTCTCCTGGAAAAGGCCAGGGTTGGATACAGAACGGCGTAACCGTATAGGTATCAAGACAGGTAATTTCATCCGGATACCTCTTATCTTTCTCACAGTTTGGCATCCCGACCTCGTAATCCCCACCCGAAACGAAAATCCAGCCCGTTGGGCAGCCGGTTTTCGCATCAATGAGATCACTGGCGGGTCTGGTCGTCGGTGTTGGGGCCGGAACCTGAGGAGTCGGGGTGACGACCGGCGTTGGAGTGACCGCCACAGACGGCATGGGGGTTGACGTTTCCGCCGGAGTCTCATCCGGTGTGTCGACCGGGGTTATGAGCGGTGTTTCCATGGGTGGCGAGGTCTCCATCGGTGGAAAGGTCGGGACATTGGTCGGATTTTGAGTCTCATCCTCCGGCGTCTGAACCGTCTCCGTCGACGCCGGGGTCTCCTCCCAATCGGTGGTGCACCTCTCCTCGGAACACTTACACCACCCCGCCAAAAAAAAGACCCCCACAAGAACCATCATTCTCTTCACCATTTCCATTCCTCCTGGACCGGAATCCGGTCCTTTCTGAGTTTTAAATGTTCAAAAGCAGTTCGGTCTCCCAAACGAACCGCCCAGATACTCTGAAACTAGCAGTTTCCTCAAAAAAATCAAGACCTCGAATCCTATTTAACGCCAAAAACGCGAGTATGGGGTCTCGCGGTTTTTTGGCTCTTTGTTCCGGGGCCTAAAAGAACAAAACACATTCCCCGGTCTTGCAAACGCCGTTCGATTTCCCGAACAGCCCTTACAAGATGGCGTCAAAAGGGCAGAACCTATTGAATTCCATGCAAAGATTGCTTTTCATCCCCCAAGCATGGAGGAGGATAAAACGGAATTCATTTCTGAGGACTTTCTCCTTTGGATGCAGAACGAGGAGAAATCGAGGCTTTTTGTGAGCTGTACTCGTCGTACAGCGAATCAAAAAACGGAGATTTCGACAAAGTTATGCGCCAGAGGAGAAAGTCCTACTTTGAAAGAGCTGCTCTCCAACGCGGATAGAGGGGCTTCGCAGGAAGACAACTGTTTCTCGCGTGAGCTATTTCTTGATCGCCCTATCCGTGACGGAGAAAAAATCCGATTCTTTTAACTGGATGGAATGGCATCGGCTGATGCGCCGTCATCATTCCCTTCAGCTGAATCGTTTGGTTGAACCGGACTCGCCGGCAGTGCCATCTCTGTCATTATTTCTGAATGGCTTTCTTGCTCTGTTTGGACTGGTCGTGAATCAGCCGGTTCCAAAACATCTGTCTCAGAAATCACTTGGGCTTCATCTGTTGATTCAATGGTCGTTCCATCTATTAGATTCTTTTGGGTTAGATCTGAATCGTCCGTTACCGAATCAACGACCTCTCCTTCCGAAGCGTCCGAAGAAATATCTGTGGTCGTCCCCCCTTCCGGCAGAGATTCTTCTAACTTTGGTTCATAATCCTTACGGTAGGCAACCGCCATCCAGTCAAAGGTCACACCAGAATCCAATCCATTCGACTGACGCACAGTGAAACCATTCGAATCCTTTTGGAAGACGTACAAAGAAACAGGGCTGTTCGGAGTCACCATGATTCGGATCGGAGCCACCGTAGAAATCACATCATTAAAATCCGGCTGGACATCTTCAAAACGAATGATAGTTTCTCCATTCTGGAGTTCTGACGTCCCAACAAGCGTCACCAAGACCTCCGGCGAAACCAGGGCCACAGCTTCCACTTTTGTGTTTTGATACGTCGTAATGACGTTCTTCACAAGCCCTTCTGTTTTGATGGTTCCGTCTTCTTCAAGGGACCAACGGTCAGAAAGACCACTCAGGCGTCGAACGTTGAGGATATCCGAACCATTCATGAAAATAGCTCCCTCCATGTTGAGAGAAGTAAGACTGGTCATACCCGCGCCCCCAAGCTGGGAAGCGGTTGTGGAAGCCCCTGGCGTTGTCGAAACAGGCCCACCGCCGTAGTAGCCGGCTTGAACAAACGCGATAATTTTTCCATCCTGAACATCAGAACCATCAAAAGGTTCAAGAGCATAGCCAACGATCGGTCCGGCTTTTGTTGCCTTCATGGCTGTGCCTGACTCAGAAGACGTTGTCAAAGGATCACCCACAGCAATGGGTCCGCCCTCCAAAGTCACCCGCGTTGGAACTCGGCCCGCAAGCGCAACAGGATACTGTCCGGCCGTATTCTCGCCTGTCAAAAATCCAGGACGGGTGGAAACAATGCCAGCAGTGCGGGCGTCATACGCCTGGGAAGAACGCTGAACAGATTCCTTCACGCTTCCGAAAACGACGACATCACCGGCTTCAAGCGCTTCGTCTGAAGGAAACATTTCCGCAAAATCATAGGATCCGGTTGCCCACCCAGACGCATTGGTGCGCATAAAGTCTCCTCCCGGACCGGATGTCCCTTCATAATAAATATACTTCTCTGTTTGAGGTATTCCTTGATTGGAAGGGTACAAACGCCCCCCCACGACCAAATCTCCCGCAACACGAAATGTCCCTTCCGATGTAAGGTAGGCAATTTCGGAACCAGTCGTATTTTGAATAGACAAACGATACTGATCAGTGGCAGTAACCACCGATGAGAGAGAGAATCCTTTCTCCTCGGAATCTGTCCCGTTCCATACAGAGCCGTGCAGGGAAAGGAGCGGGGAGGAAATGACCGGCTGAACTGAACTGGCTCTGGAAAGCGAACGCAGTTTCAAATCTCTGGAAACAGTCGTTGTCCCGTTCTCGTTAAGAATCATATCTAACCCATGCCAGGTGGGTTGGATAAAAACCTTGATGATTCCTGTTCCGGACACGAATGGCTCCAAAGCACGTCCAATCATAAACCCGACGCCCGTTGCTTTTTTGACCACACCAGGAACGGAAGAAAGGGTGAGATAATCTCCCACGGCCACGGAACCACCTTCGTCGGAAACTTTTACCGGTACCTGCCCCAACAGAGCAACAGGCACATAAGCGTCCGATACTTCCCAATCTTGCATCCAGTTTCCAAGGGTATTAGGAGAAATGGAAAGAGCCCCGACCATTTCAGAAGCGATCGCCGCTAAACGGACATTTCCGTCACTGCCCAAAGCAAGCACATCCCCTGTGCTGAAAGAAGACCGTGTTCCAGGGAAAAGTTCGGCGTAGTCAGAACCAGATGAAGCATTGGTGACACCTCCGGCCCCGTTTCCTTCAATAGCGCCAATGACCGTCCCATCTCCATCGCGCAATTCAAGAAGATTACAGGAAGAAGTTGGGCTCGCATCAATACACCCTTGAACATAGACTCCTTGTCGATCATCTAAACCTCCATCATTGAAAAATCCTCCGGCAAAGCCGGCAAAATTTGTTTCAAGACGCATGAGATCTGACACTCCAAGCTGACCGCTGACAAAAAGATCGTCGCCGCCCACAGAAAAAGTACCATCGGTAATATCTTCAGAGGTGGCACCAACAAAAACGTTGTCTAAAAAGGCCGCATTCCCAGCATTATCTGCGGTATAAACCGAATAATCATTTGAACTTCCGGTCACGCTTGCCACATACACACCATAGGCATTCGTTGCTTGGACTTCGCTCACATAAACCCCATAAGCCGAAGTAAAACTCGCAGCATCAGCATCGGTGAAACTTACGTCAAGACCCCTGGCGTCATTAATGGTCCCGGCCCCAGCATTATCATCTGCCGAAAGGTAAATGCCTTTGAAATTTGTTACAGCCGTTCCGGAACCTGGTTGAAATCTCCCATCAATAAATCCAGCGTTTGAAATAGTTGTATTACCAATGGAATCTCCTTCTCCAATCGAGAATCGATGGCCAATAAGATTGTCTAAATTTGTAATATTTCCTGTTGTAAAATCTGTAAGCCTGCCATAAATATTTGCACTTCCGGTTGGAGTGATACCTGGAGCATTTGGATCCCATTGCGTACGGACATAATCTCCGACAAGGGTATAATCCTGCGAAGTAACGCTCACATTTGATCGGACTGAAGCATAAAGACCAACGTCTTGCCTGGCCGCACTCAATGTCCCTGTGAATGTATTTTTAAACATACCTGTCACCCCTGTTGTGAGAGTCCCTCCAGAATTTAAAATACCAATATCTTGATTGAATTCTCCAAGGATTTTTGAACCATCATCTCCATAGATCGTCCCATTGACCCCAAGAGCATCTTCCAAATAAACATCATTCCCGCTCAGAGAAAATTCCGTTGCGCTTATCGATTCCGTATCATTACCAATAAAGACATTCCCTCCACTAAAAAACCATCCATCCGCTTCCAAATACGATAAGCTTCCACTATCGATGGCATCCGACGCATAAAAAGTGATGGTAGGACTATTTTCATCATTCGCTCCATCGCCAATTCGAAGAGTGTTGATGTCCACATCCACAGAAAAAGGAGCTACTAAACTAGTATTCCCGATTGCTAAATCATCTGTGGTAGATGTGAGATAGGAAACCGTGCCGCCATCAGTAAAGAGACTACTTCCTCCCACAACGTCTGTTAAAAATGCCACGGTCCCTGTTCCATTCTGAAAAGTAATTAATTGGTCAGCTGTTGGATCAGTAATTGCAAAGGTTGTTTCAAAATCATTTGCCGTTAATCCTTCAAATACCAGAACATTCGTTCCTTGAAAAACGCCTCCTGTTGCATCTATTGTTGAATCAAAATCCGTTGCTCCATCAAAGTTAGCTGTTTGGGAAGTGGTAAGGATTCCTCCATCAGCGACCACGAAGGCATCATCAACGTCTATTCCACCATTAGCGTTCACGTTGGCGGCAAAGGTGGCAATACCGTCTGATCCGAATGTTCCAATACCACTCATGTCTCCCGTAGCATTGATATCCCAATCAGAGGAGTTGATAGCAACGGTTCCAAAACCTCCACCAATAGCAACCGCTGCATTGGAAGTTCCTGTGTTGATGTTGGTGGCATTGTTTGAATCCGTATTAATGGAGAGGGTGTTGCCAGAAATGGTTGTGGCAGTATCCAAGGTCAAAGCATCAGAGAGTTCTGTGAAGTCTAGTGCATCGTCTGCAATGTCGATGGTGACGGTCGCATTCTCAGAACCAGAACCTGTGATGGTAAGGTCTGCACTTCCGGCATCTGCCAAGGTGGCAATGTAGTTACCGGTTGTTTCATCTGCTAATGCAATTCCGCTATCAAGGACAGCAAATTCTGAAGAGGAAAGGGTTGCTCCTCCGACAATCACATCATTGGAACCAAGGGTCAAGGCAGTCCCAATATCTGCATCAGAAAGGTCAATGGCTGTTGTTGTAGCAATGGATGGGGCAATGGTGAGGCCAACTACATCAGCACTATTGATAATGTTAATGGCGCCTGAGGTAGCTACATCCCAAAGATTGGAATCAATGGCAAGCGTATCTCCACCATCTCCAAGAATCACGGCTCCACCAGGAGTCAGAGTGAAAGCACCGGTTGTGGTGAATGTTGTAGAAGCTCCATCAAAGGCGACATTCGTATCGGAGATAAGAACGTCACCATCAAAATCAGCTGTTCCATCAAAGTTGGCTGTTTGGGAAGTGGTAAGGATTCCTCCATCAGCGACCACGAAGGCATCATCGACGTCTATTCCACCATTAGCGTTCACGTTGGCGGCAAAAGTGGCAATACCTGTGACACCCAACGTTCCCCCCATGGAAACATCTCCTCCACTGAAAGACCAAGTGTCTGTATCCAAGTATGACAAACTTCCACTATTGGTCGCATCAGAGGCGTAAAACGTGATCGTCGGATCATTGGTGTCGCTTATTCCATCTCCAAGGCGAAGAGTATTTGTTGTTGTATTAAGATAAAAAGGAGAGATATCTGCTGATCCACCTAAAGCAAGATTATCTCCAGTTGCTGTGAGATATGTAATAGCTCCACCATCGGTAAAGAGACTGCCGCCTCCAGCCAAGGCAACATCATAGACATCATTGATAGCATCCACCAGACCTTGGGCCAGAGCTCCATTCAAGGCCGTATCAGCCACGGCAAGGGGAACGGCAGCTGTGAGATTGTCATCGTCAAACTTCAGATCTCTCCCGGCTGATAGAGTGAGATCAGAGGAAGCACCGGCAATCGACCACGTAGAGGTTGCGTTGCCGGTAAGCGTCAAAGCCGAGCTTGCGGCTGAGGTCACAGACCCTGCTCCAACAAAATCTAAGGAATTGCTATCAAAGATGGAGCCCTCAACGGAAAGAGCCCCGTCATCTGTATCTTTATTTATGGTAAGCGATCCTGTCATGGTATCGCCCGAAACATTCACATAGGTGGAGGCATACCCATCCGACGGGAGGTCGCTTGCTGCCAGCGAACTCCAAGCAAAGGTGTTAGAACCAGAAGAACGCAGAACCTGATTTGCCGAAGCCGGACCTGTCAAAACAGAAAGGGTATTGGCCGCTGAACCATAAAAAATGTCCCCTGCAGAAAGAGAGGAAAGGCCTGTCCCGCCACTTGTCACAGGAAGGGTTCCCGTAGTCTCAGAAGCCAAATCAATAGATGTTCCTAAGCTTGTCTGTAGAACTCCACCAGAAATAACAAGGCCTGCTCCTGTAAGATCCGTTATCGTGTCGGTCCCAACCGTAAGAGAAGAAACAGAAAGAGTATTTACAGCGAGTGTGGCCGTGGTTCCGTTGTCCGTAACGGTTAAAAGACTGTTCGTCCCATCGGTCAAATCCAAATCTTCCCCGTTAAAAATAGCGAGTTCGTTGATTCCTGTCCCAAACGAAAGGGTACCGGTCATGGTGTCACCCGAGGTGTCTATCCAGCTATCTAATGAAGTGAGATCCGATAAATAGGCAACCGTCCCGCTGGCATTTTGAAAAGTAATCGTCCGGTCCCCTGTCGGATCCGTTATGGTAAACGTGGTTTCAAAATCGTTTGCGGTGTTTCCTTCAAAAACGATCGGGGAAGAACCCGCGAGGGTTGAACCAGTAAAATCATACGTCCCTGTAGCCGTATCTCCGGCATTGGAAAGAAAATCCGATGCGTCCTGTCCATCCAACGTTTGCGCGTTCACAGCATAAGCCGCTGCCCCCACGCGTTTGCGTGGCGAAAGGATCTCACCAGCAACCTCTACCTCTAAAAAGACGTCCGCGTTCTCCGCAAAGACAGACGTCGCTATGGCCGCGTAAGGAGAAGCCAGCGACGTATCCCCTAAGGTCTCTGTCAAAAGCCCATCTGTAAGTATAACCGTCCTCGATGTGGTGGATGCTGGCGTATTTCCGTCGCAATTCGAAGAAGAATTGGACCAAAGACAGGTTCCTCCGCTCACGGCTGAATAAAAACGAAACTCCAGGGAAAGGGAGGCATCTGTAACAGGCACGCCATTTGTGTTGAGAATCCTGGCTTGATAGGCCAAAATATTCGACGGAGCCACGGCAAAAACGTTGGAAATAAAAGAAAAATCTAAACCAATACGAAGCACGCCAGCCAAAAGACAGAGGATGGTTGTCTGACAAATTTGCCTTTTTGATCGACGGCTCCACGCCATACTTTTTTCTTTCCTTTCACGACCCCTCCGATGTCCCTGGAGGCGTCTGGTGAAAAAGAAGCGGTCTGAGATTTACGTCTTTGACGAATTCTTTCGGCTCCTTTTCTTGGGTAAAATCAATATCCCTGATTTCTTTCGTTTCATAGCCTTTCTGTTCGTAAGAAGACAGATATTTGCTCGGTCCTAGGAGGAAGCTGTAACGCCCGCGCCGATCTGTCAAAGCTGTCTCAAGCAGCTTCCGATAGGTCGGTTCAAAAATGCGGACCACAGCATTTTCGATCGGTTGTCCTGTTCGTGCGTCCTTTACCATCCCCCATCCCTTGGGCTTGCGCGGCTTTGCAAGACGTAAAATAAACAGGTACATCGCGATCTGAAATGCTGCCAAGATGGCCGCAAAAACAGATGGATAGAGGAGGAGGATACCCAGGGCTAAAACAAGACCACTCACGGCGACGGCGTTTTGAAAATGGCGCATGCCGCGCAGCCACCGGATACGCGCGGGGGTCTGGTGTTGTTCAAGCGCCTCTGACTCTACGGGAATGTTGGGAGTAATACTCACACTCTGTTCCGTAACTTGGATGGTTTCTCCGTGATAGACGTCCAAATAAGCGCCGTCATCTTTCACCTGTTTCAGAAAAGTGGAGGGAAAGACATAGCCGACTTTTGCCACGGTCAGAACGTACGCTCCGGGCGGAAGAAGGAAGAAATAGCGCCCGCCCCTGTCCGTAACCCGGCTTCGGATCAACTTGTGATCGGACGCGCGATAAACACGCACGACAGCAAGATCAATGGGGGTCTTGGTATAAGCGTCATAGACAACGCCATAACCCTTCCGTCTGCGTCGTCGCAAAAGAAGCAAGGGAGACGTGAAGAGGGACTGAAGATACAAGAGGAGATCAAAGGCGGAAACAAGCGTCGCGGCGCTTGCAGCCGTTCCGACAACGACAAGGGGAACGGCAACTTGTACTGTTGTCTGTACCGACGGATTTGCACGGGCCGTTTCAACAGCCTTTTGTGTTGACTGCAGAACCGTCTCGACCGCCGGGAAAATCACCTCTCGAAGAGCCTGTGCCGTCAGGGCAACGGTCGGCTTCACAGCTTTCACCACTATCTGAACCGTACCTATGGCAGAAGAAACCATTTCTCCAGGTGTCTCTCCTTCCTCAATCAATGGGGGAGCGAGAAGGATCTCCTCCTCACAATCCCACGAACAATTCATCGGTGTTTCCCCGTCTCCACAGATTCCGTCTCCACAAACAGAAGCGGGTGTGGAAGGGGTCACATTTCCTGATGTCAAGGTTTCTCCTGAGTTCGTGCCTTCAGTTTCTGTTAAAGAAGGGCCTCCCCTCGACGGACTCTCTTCTTCGTTTTCAAGGCCGCCCCCGATGGCTGTGGCCGTGGATTCCTCGCCTGACTCTTCTTGTTTTGATTCTCCTTCTTTTTCCTGACCTTTCTCATCGAAAGAAGGAAGAAAAATCAGGGGCTCTTCTGTCACTTCCTCCCCGTCTTCCTCTTCTTCCTTAACAGGCTCAATAGAGATGGGCTGTTCGGAAAGTGTTTCAAAAGAAAGGTCTTCCGAGGATCCCTCATGACCCGATGCATCGCGCGAACGAGCCAGAACATGATAAGTCGTTTTGGCTTGCAATCCACTTAAAAGGAGGTCATGAGAAATGATAAGAGCGTTATCCTCCGCCACCATTCCATCAGCAATCGTCTGACCAAAAGAGACCAGGCCTGTCGCGGGTTCGTCCGTTTCCCACCGGACGTGCGCCGTTGTTTGGGTGATTTCTTCTACCCGCACATTCCACAACTGTGGGGGCATAAAATCCGGCGTCTCAAATACAAAAGGACCTTTTGATGACGTATTGGCACACAGGTCCGAAGAAACGGTCTGAAAAAAATAGGTCGTCCCTTCTTCCAACCCTGTTAAAATGGCCTGATGTGTTACGGACAGACTGGTATCACGTACGGTTCCAAGTTCGTACGTTTCCGTCTTCCCATAATCCACCCGCGCGTCCGTAGCCTCATCGGTTACCCATGTCACGGTTGCAGACGCAGCCGTTACATTCAAGACAATCACGGACGTAATCACGGGAGACGTGGTATCTCCGCATCCACCGCCGCCAGAAACCGGGTTTCCACTTCCAGGCGACTCAACGCGGGCCGTGACGGAAATTGTGTCCGACCCGCCGATCGCCAAAGCGACGGATCCGGATTCTCCGAACGTGCCCCCGATGGAGACAAAAGAAGTTCTTGTTGTCGTCGGATTGAGAATGTTATGTACCCCGATTCCCGATCCTGTTGCATTGGTGCCAAAACGCACGGTTACCTGACTTCCCGCAGCGACTGCCCCTCCGTCTCCGGGGCACATCGTCGCTGTTACTTGGTTTCCTGTCACGGAAACAGAAACCTGTTCCGCTCCGGCACAAGTCGGCGCGGTTGTAAGGTCTGTTCCGTCGTCCTCAACATCAACATCGTCTTCTTCCATCACGGACAGATCAAATCCGGAGGAAAAAGTTATGATGAGGGTTGTCCCTTCTGAAATTCCCGCAGAAGTTGTAAAGACCACCGTGTGATTTGCAACGGCTCCGGCCTCAAGCGTGGTCGGATAATCGTTGACAGACGGCACGGTTGCCGCCCGGGCTGAAACAGCCGCCACAACCAACGTGCTTACCAGCATGCTGGTTGAAACAGCCTTCCAAAATGTTTGAGAACAAATCCACACAAAAAATTTATCCCTTTGAAACAGGCGGAAGAAAAACTTTTTTTCTACGCATTCGAAAAAGAAACCCAAGGAGCAGCACCCCTCCAATAACAAGAACCAAAAGATGCCATGGAATTAGCCAAAAAATAACCTGCTCGGAAAACATTTTTTTCCCATCCAAAGAAATTTCTAAGATAGCCGTAACAGGACCGACGGCAAAAAATCGAGCCTGATCCTTCACAAGAGAAAAGAACCCGCCGGACGAAGAACCAAAAGGCGCTTCAAAAAGGCGAGAACTCCCAGGAAGTACGCGCGCTTCACTCGGATTTGCATCTGCGGCTCCAAGGGTCCTTCCAAAAACGTCTTTAAACGTCACGGTTCCTTTTGGAATGGCATGGATATTTCCTTGATTTTGAAGACGATAAAAAAAGGTTCCTTCTAAACGGGAAGGGGGTGAATCTCCTACCTTTACGGAAAAATCTGAAAGGGTGGCTGAAAAATCCATCTCTCCTTCCACAACCAGAAAAAGGAGAAGAGCCGCAGACGCACTCACGCTCGCCCCGTTGGTCTCTACCACCTCTGAAGGAGTGTCGGAAACAAGAATGGCCGCATAATGGCCCCCAGCTGAGGCGTCGGGTGGAACGATGATGGTGAATGGAACATCTATTTTTGTCCTAGCCCCGACAGTGAGAGAAGAACGGTCAAACGTGATCCATTGGGAAAAACCCCCTTGATCGTTTTCGGATAAAACAAATTCCGGGGAACCTCCAGAGGAAGATGGGCGAAAGGGAACCGTCCGTAAAAAAAAGGTTTGTTCGTACGCATCGGTGTTTGCAATGGTAAGGACTCGGCGTAGGGTCTGACCCTGTTGGGCGGAAAAATCCAAAAGAGCCGGTGAAATACCAAAGGCCTTTGCGGGTTGCTTGCCTGCAAAGGATCCAACGAGAAGGAGGAGGGCGGCCACAAAAGCCTGTTTCTTCCTCATACTAAAAATTCCCCGACACAACCAAGGACAAATTCTGCCCATAGGTTCCCGCCGGTGTGGTAGAAGCAATGGCTGCCTTCAGGGTCAAAAAATTCCGACGTTCCAAAACAGACTGTGTATCCGTCGCAATTTCTTGAAAAGAAGACGTAATAGCCGAATCAATAGAATCGAATGTCGAAGAAGAAAGACTGCTGTCGGAAGAACGTGCCCCATATTCCTCCTGACCCACTGTCACGGATCCATCAGAGACGTCATCAATAAAATCCGATGCCGCCCGCAATTCTCCATCCTCAAGAACATTGACGACATATCCATTTCCAATATCAGAAGAGACTTCAAATCCAACAAGGGCGGTACGAACCGCGCTTGTTCTCAATGTTTCCAAATCAATCGCATTGCTACTCAAGCGATAAACCACATCATCCGTTCCATCAACAACGGGAGTTACCCCTGCGTTTTTCCAAGCATCAACCGTGAGGGTTCCGGCCCCAAGAGAGATAATCTTCCCAAACGCCGAAATCTGACTCTCTCCTTTGTCCTGAACAACGGCAATCATGTCACCAACAGAAAAACCGTCGGTTGAAGTTGTAACAGTCCGTTCTGAGAGTGTTGTGACTACCCGTTCGGTTCCTGTCTGCTGGACAAAAAGATCAAAGGTAATCATTGGATCGTAGACGCCGGCTCGATAACCCGCAGCGAGCTGATAAGAAGAACTTTCCCCTATGCCCGGCGAAACCTCTCCAACTGTGTCCCTTATCTTATAGGAAGAAGAAGCGCTCTGTTCGCCCCCACCCTGACTGAGGGCATCCCATTCAATTCGATAACTCGAAGAGGTCATGCTTGCCCCCGTTGCTTCCGTTAACAAAAAAATCCCCATAATTGCCAGACCGAGTGCGAGTGAGCGCATAATTCTCGGATAATTGTCCAAATTTTACCATGAATACTTTTTTTGGTCAATCAAAAAATTGTTTAAATTTAGAGAAAAAAAATAATGGCTTGTCTTAAAAAAAGTGGATAACTCACTTTTATCCAGACTTTTCCACTTTTTAACTCCTACTTATCCACAAATTTAAAATTTGACTAGTCTAGTGTAGACAAGATAGTTTTAAATGAATGAAAACTATTTTCCAAACCATTTTAATTTCCTGTCCAACCTACGAGAATAGAGTCTTTCATTGCAGAAAAAATGAATAAAAAAATCATCTTGTCAAAAACAGTTTTGTTTCACGTGAAACATTTAAGGGACCATGGAAAGAAACTTAAATGCTTCTTCAAAAATCGTCTCTTCTGTTCCTTCCTCATCAAAGCAATGCGTAGCACCAACAACACAGAAAAACTTCTTTTCAAAACATGGAACCGTTTGAAAATATTCCCTTCCACTCTTCTTTAAAGATCCACGACCAGCTGAAACAATAAGAATCGGCTTCTGCATATCTTTTACAAGTTCTTTTGGTTTGGGTAACGAAACCCACTCTCTTAAAAGATTTTTTCCTAAAAGGATCTCACTGCCGTAGGTAAAAATAGGACAATCAAATTTTGAAGAAAAAGGAAAAAACTTTTTTGCTACAGAAGTTGAAAGTCTTGTTGAGGGTTCAAGGAGAATAACACCAGCAACTTGATTCAAATTCATTTGAAGAATACTCGGGCAAGCCAAACTGTGCCCAATAACAAAGATTTTCTCAAAATCCTTTTGAAAATGCACCACAACTTTTTCTAAATCTTCTGTCTGTGACCGCAAAGTTACATCTTGCAACTTCCTACCACCTTTTTCACCTGAATAGAAATCAAACCGAAATGACGTCCAGCCTTTCTTTTGAAAATACTTTGATCCGTTAAAAATAAGGTGGGTGTTTCGGTGATCTGACAGACCGTGAGCAAAAATAACGAGATTTTTGGCTGATTTCTTCGGAATTTTTAATGTTCCATAAATCTGATAACCGCCTTTCGTTTTAAAATGAACGTTCTTTTCCATAGAGCTAATAACCATTATTACTCCCAAAAATGTTAGTTCTAGAACTTTCTAACTTTTCTAACAGCTTACAGAGATCCTTCGGTCGTCACTCAAAAACTTACTTCCTCAGGATGACAATACGAAAATCTTAAAAAATTAATAGGTATTATTACTACTCCAAAAATTGTCATTCTGAGTGGAACGAAGAATCTTCTTAATTTTCACTTTGTTCAAATTGGGAAGAAATCAATTGTTGACTGTGTGAATTCTCTACAATTTTATCATTCATTAATATTCGATTCCATCATTTGTTTCACGTGAAACATTATTCTAACCTCTTCCACAGAACTTCAAAAAGGATCTGAAATGTCCTAGCGAGATATGGATCAATTAAAACAGTCCCGAAAATGGGCTGTGCGGTTGTAATAAGAGCCTGTCTATAATCTTTTCAACAGTAAAACAAGGAAAGTCAGGGTGACCATCTGAAGGCTGGTGGAAAGTTTTCGTTCACAGTTTTTCCAGAGACGACGGGATTTCTCAAGCCAACCAAAAGAACGTTCCACCACC
>DATDUW010000017.1:0-5053 GCA_035290185.1 Patescibacteria group bacterium | reverse complement strand
TCGGCTCTCCTCCCCTGACAAGGAGAGCAAACCTCAACCTTCCGTGGTCAGGCACGGACGCGCTTGCCGGAGGTTCACACTCGAACTTCCGGCCCAGCAGAATGGATAGGAGTCATCGTGGCTCGTGTCCGGTCGGCTGATCTTTCAAAGAAAAAAGGAGAAGAGGCGATGGAGAAGAAACTCCAACAGTTTGGTGTTCGTCTTGTTGGGGCGATGATCTTTTTGTCGCTCCTCCCACCCCTTGTTCTGATGTGGAAAGGGTCCGTCTGGATCCTGACCCAGGGCATCAACGAACAGAGACTGGTGAGCGCGGTGGTTCTGACCGCTCTTTTCGTCTCTATCCCCAGGATTTTTTGTATGATCCTGGGCGTTCGAACACCGCCGGTTTTGGACAGTCTCTACTGGGGGCGTCGGGCCGGTAGGGGACTGCTCCGGCTGGCGGAACGGCTGGCAAGGGCGAGCGGCCGTGGATTCTGGCGGTTGATCGTTCTAGCAGCTCGGTCGATCTGGCGAAGTCTCGTAGGTCCTCGTCGGATACCACCGATTCCGCTTCGTTCGACCACAGGTCGTCGACCGCGGGGTCGTCGTCCGTGAGACACAAACAACGCGCCGAAGGATTCTTCCTTCGGCCCAATCATTCGATCACAATCCAAGCATTGTGGGCGGATGAATGGAAAAAGAGACCTGCTCCACAGACGTGGGTCCATAAACGTAAGGGAGGGTTTAAAAACCCTCCCTTACTTTCGTATACGAGTTGTCTTCTTTTTTTAGGTCGCTACCGTAAGTCCGGATTTGAGAAGTTGGACATAAATTTCCGTAGCTTCTCTTAGCTGTTCCCTTGCCACTTTTTCATCTAAGGAATGTGCGTCCGCGATGCTGCCGGGTCCAAGGACAAAACTGTTGGGAAAGAAGGCCATTTCCGTGAAATAGGCCACGCGGCGTCGGTCGGCGGGAGACGTGGAATGGTCACACGGCGGAATATTTTTTAGAACTTTGATCGCATACTCGATTCTGGTTTGATTGAGGACTGTTCGGACGAGATTTTCGATAGTTGGTTGTGCCGAACGGAAAACGAGTACGGCGCTTGCGGAATTGGCAACGATATTTTCTGCGACTCCTCCCTGTATTTTTCCAATATGGAAAGTCGTATTAGCAAAAGGTGCGGACAGCACATGATGAAGAACGTGTACGAGTTTGTGAATTGCTGAATCTGGATGGGAAATCGAAGAATGTTCTCGCGTTCCCTTGCAGGAGACCTCGATGCAAAATATCCCGTGCTGGGCGTTGATGATTTCCAAATCCGTCGGTTCTCCGATGATGATTTGTTTGGGTTGTAATGCGTGAAGGTTCAAGAATTGTTCAGCGGCCCGTGCTCCGTCGAAAGTTGTTTCCTCACCAATAGTGAAAAGCAATCCGAAATTCGAGACGTTCTCTTTGAGGGCGGTTCGTGCCGCGCAAATCATCGCCGCTGCCGCACCCTTGTTATCGCAACTCCCGCGGCCGTAAATATTTTTTTTGTCGACGTTCACCTCTTGTTGGCCGGTTACTGTATCCACGTGTGCAATTAACAACGAGTCCAGACGTTCTCCATGCGTACACAAGAGAGCCGAACGTCTGTCATCAACGGGAATTCGTTGAATTCGAAAGTCCTCTCTCAAAATGCGTTCTAAGGTGTCGATGATTGTTTCTTCGTGTCCTGATTCGGACGGAATGTTTAAGAGGTCGATAAGCAGTTGTTCTGTAGGAGTCAGCGTCATAGGGAAGAGTCGCCCGCCGAGAAGGATCCCGGCGGGCACGATTAGCGGAGAACAACGCGTAGAATCCCGCGTACCGTTTCGAGACGGTGCGCAAGGACGTGGAATTGCGTCGGCGGCAGCGCGCCTCCGCGATCGTCTGTGAGGATTGCAGGGATTGCTTGCAGTCTCGGCCAGTGCTCGGGCTTTACTCCGCTCGGCATACCGAGCGGGTTGCCGGTCACGCGAAGTATTGCCGCTTCTTGGACGGAAAACGGCACCAGCTGATGGTGTTGGTTATCATAATACACGATATCCAACCACACGTTGTTCGTTTGACCAAGGATACCGATCCCCGCGAAGCGTAGACCCAACCGTTCGCAGATTGCCTGCGAGCCGGTGTGTGCTTGTGTACACTCTACGTGGACTGCCTGACCCACGACGGTCCGCAGGGCATGCTTGCAAAGGCGGGTTACTGCGCCCTTCGGCGCATCTTTGTAGGCGACCCAGCGGCCAAGTTCCCAATGTTGCGGGCTTTTGCGAACGAGCGCGGCATGCGCCACGATCTTATTATCGGCGAGCAGCGCCCACGACCGCATTTCATCTTTTTGCCACTGCGCGGCAACCGTACGGTACCAGTAACCTGGATCCGTAAGCGGCGCGTATGGGAAGTAACAAGTCCCATCAGGACTTGACCAAGCCACACGGGTGAGGTCCGCGAGCTGAATGTGCCAGTCAAGAGCGGAACTTGTTAGACTTCCAGAAAAAGAATCCACGATGTATTCCACGACAGTTCTCCTTTTGAGCGAAGGGACTAAAAATCCGGCGGTTATCGCCGGATGACAGACTGCATGTGAAATACAACCTATCACTCGGCGACAAACAGCCGAGGATAGTACGAGCCAAAATTTTGGGTGTTTTGCAATGGGGACATACTGTGGTGAAAACAATACTATCGAAAGTCGGACGTGTCAATGAGTCGTGAGTAGAACAAGCCAGATTTTTAAGTTGTTGGCGTGTGCTCAGATTCGATGAGTTGAACCTGATCGAGTTTGTTTGAAATTTTTGTGTATTCAAGGCCAACGGAATCGAGAGCATTTTTGGCGTTTGTGAGATGACGGTTTACAAGCTGGAGAGATTCGCCAAATTTAGCGTTTTCTTGTTGAACACCTTTAAGCAGTTCCCAGATTTTTTGGGCCTGTTCCTGGATTTTTGACCGTTCAAGCCCCATGAGAATGACGCGCAGGAAATGAAAAAAACTGTTGGGAGAAACGAGGAGGACACTGCGACCCTTTGCATAGTCCATAAGTTCGTCGTTGTTGGCCACAATTTCGTAGTAGACGTTTTCGGATGGCACATACATGACCGCGAAGTCCACGGTTCCTTCATGGGGCAGAATGTATTTTCGTGCGACGTCATCGATGTGTTTTTTGACCTGCTTTACGAATTCGCGGCTGCAGCGAATGCGTTCTTCCTCGGTCGGTGTTTGATACATGGCCTTGAAACTTTCCATGGGAAACTTGGAATCGATCGGAATGAGGGCATCACTTGTCTTGATGATAGCATCTACGATCTGACCATCCTTAAATTTAAATTGTTTGACGTATTGGTGTGAGGAAAAGACCTGGTCAATCGCTTCGTAAAGGATCTGTTCTCCAAGATTACCGCGCAGTTTTGGCGAAGAGAGAAACGCTTGGAAATCTTTGAGTCCGCGGCCGATCTCGGACATGGATCCAAGCTCGCGGTTCACCTGTCCAATGATCTGTGCGGCGCGGTCCAGGCGCGTGTTGAGGGCTTCCGTTGTTCGGTCAATCTTGTCCTGGACTCCGCGCATGTTTTCATTGAGGAGCTGGAGGACCTTATCGTTTTGGCCTTGGGCTTGAAGCTGTTTGATTTCGCCCATGTGACGCGTGAGAGCTTGAAGCAGAATGAAAAATCCCGTTGCCAGGGCGGCAAGCAAAAGAATGGCAACAGCAAGGAGAATGGGATCCATAAGTAGATTGACCAAAGGAGAAAGAATCAGCTATGATGCGAACGCTCCGGGACGGATGAGGGTATTCTACACGGCAGACCTTCCCTCGCCAAAACGGTTGACGACAATGAAGAAAGAAGGGATATTTCGTCCCCGTAACTTCCCCTTTCGTTCCACTCCCTGCGATGGGTGGAACTTCTGAGGGCAAGCAACGGATGGTTTGTTTGTAAAAATGCCCTCGTAGCTCAACGGATAGAGCAATCCCGTCCTAAGGGAGAGATGGGGGTTCGATTCCCTCTGGGGGCACCAGAAAAGAAAATTTTAAAAAAGGGGTCGGAAAGGTGAAAAGAGAAAAATGTACGGGCCTGTAGCTCAGCTGGTAGAGCGCTGCATTCGCATTGCAGAGGTCAGGAGTTCGATTCTCCTCAGGTCCACCATCAAACATCTCTCCAATCGGAGGGATTTTTGTTTTGCGCGAAGTGCGCTTGTTTACTGTATAAGTTAGCGGTTTTGTGGAGATGGGAACGGTTCTAGCTTTGATCGACCGTTTGGTGAGTTAGTGGAATCCTTATCGCATAAAGTGGCTTGTTTCAGAGAGTTCTATACCGTTTGGCTGGTGGTTCAAACTAATGAGATAGCCTAACTTCTTAAATTGTATTTCTTGGAGTTTTGAACCATAATTTATAAATATGGATCAAAACAACTCTCAAATCATCCTCTACCAGACCGACGATGGAAAAACAAAGGTAGAGGTCAAAATGGACGGAGAAACGGTCTGGCTGACGCAAGACCAGATGGCGGAGTTGTTTGAAAAAGGACGTTCAACGGTTGCTGAACATATTTTGAATGCCTTTAAGGAAGGCGAATTGAGTGAAGAATCAGTTTGTCGGGAATTCCGACGAACTGGGGCTGACAGCAAAGAATACATCGTAAAACACTATAATCTTGATGTCATTATTTCCGTTGGATATCGCGTAAAGTCACTTCGCGGAACCCAGTTCCGTATTTGGGCAACGCAAAGGCTCCGCGAATACATCGTCAAGGGGTTTGCCTTAGATGACGAACGGCTAAAAGGGAATGGGGGTGGAAATTACTGGAAGGAACTATTAGATCGCATTCGCGATATTCGAAGCAGCGAAAAAGCTCTTTATCGACAAGTGCTTGATCTCTATGCGACAAGTATCGACTATGACCAAAAAAGCAAAACGGAGTTAATAGACATTTTGGGTTGCTCAAAACATTGTTTTTTGGCTCAGGTAAGCCTAGAGTAGAAGATATTTTGTATGACACATAAAAAACTGCCCTTTTTGTGGCAGTTTTTCCGTTAAAAAGAATGGTCGGAGGAGAG
>DATDUW010000016.1:0-42672 GCA_035290185.1 Patescibacteria group bacterium | reverse complement strand
CTCTCCTCCGACCATTCTTTTTAACGGAAAAACTGCCACAAAAAGGGCAGTTTTTTATGTGTCATACAAAATATCTTCTACTCTAGGCTTACCTGAGCCAAAAAACAATGTTTTGAGCAACCCAAAATGTCTATTAACTCGCTTTTTTTGATTTAACAGACCTGGTTTGCTCATAGGATAGAAATTCGTTGTATTCTGTAGGCAGATCAGCGTCTGTTGGTCTTGCATAAGCCGGCTCTTGGTTGGAGCTGGCACAACCTCCGCCCGTTTGAAATGGCAACAAGCGGGATCTGTGAAAGGAGAATGCCATGGATGCGAAGAAATTTATCGAGATCGGGAGGGTGTTGTCACGTCTGTTGGGACCCTCCCCGTTTGATGACAGAGGATGGGGGAGGGGTTCGGAAGTGGAGAAGATTTTTGGTTGTGACCTCTTGCTCGAGTATTTCGAGCTAAAGAGGTTCGAAGATGTTTTCAACTCCTCCGCGTTTGTGTGGAGGTCCCGAAACGACCATCTTTTCGACAGCCCGGATAAGGCTGTCAGGGTTAAGATGTTCCGGGACTCCTGGAAGTACGGGGTGGTCCAGGACAGCCCAGTCAACCCGTGGGGTTGGGTTCGGCTTTCGGATGTGGCCCGGGTGGTCGGGACGAAACCGTGGTGTGTCTGGAGGAGATATTTCAATCTCTCCAAGGATGCCCCACAGTATGGGGATCTCGCCTGGCTTCCGGACCTGAATAAAATAATGATCCGAGGTCGGAGGCCTGCCTCTGGTGAATGGAACCAGGTTTGGGTTCCTGCTGGCTGGGCGAGCGACGTAGTGACCGCCTACGAAAAAGGGGTTCACCATGTGGTGTTGTCCTCGTTTGAGCAGATGCTCAGCGAGAAGGATATCCCCGCCGGGGCCCTTTCGACCACCTTTGTCGACGGCTACTGGAAAGCTGCCATGGGCTACGATGCCCATGGAAAGGTCGTCGAGTAGCGGCCACACAAGGCAGGCCCACGGGGTCGTTTCCAGAACTGGACTCTTCTGAAAACGGAAATCAACTTGAGTTCGCAAACGTAAGACCCGACACACCAGTGTCGGGTCTTAAAATTGGCTTTCTCAAGCCGATCTTTCATTTCCATATCGTTTTTCCGACCTGGATCCGCTACAATGATAAGGCATTCAATTTTTTATGGAAAATCAGTCTTTCAAACGCCCAAAACCAGCGGTTCTCCTCATTATCGACGGGTTCGGTGTGGCACCGGACAGTGAGGGCAATGCCGTAACCAGAGCCAAGATGCCATTTTTTCGAAAACTCGTCGAAACCTATCCGGCCATGACGTTGCGGGCCAGCGGGGAAGAGGTCGGGCTTTCCTGGGGAGAGATGGGGAATTCTGAAGTGGGCCACCTCGCGATCGGCGCTGGGCGCGTGTACTATCAAACATTTCCACGCATTAACCGGGATATTGCTGCCGGAGCCTTTTTTAAAAACCCCGCCTTTTTGCAGGCGATAGAGCAAGTGAAGAAGAATGGCCGCACGCTTCACCTGGTCGGGTTAGTGAGTGCCGGGCGCGTCCATTCCATGGACGAGCATTGTCATGCTCTGCTTCGTCTCGCGGACCAGCAGGGCTTGAAGGATGTGCGGGTCCACGCCATTTTGGACGGGCGAGACACGGTTTACAATGCAGGCATTGATTTCATCCGGACACTGCAGGAGAAGATGAAGGAAATTGGAATCGGGAAGATTGCGTCGCTTTCCGGGCGCTTCTATGCCATGGATCGTGATCATCGGTGGGATCGTACCCAGAAGGCGTATGAAGCCATGACCCTCGGCCAGGGAGAAATCGCGGAAGATCCCGTGGCGGCTCTGGAAGCTTCCTATGCCAAGGGGGTTTTTGACGAAGAATTCGTTCCGACCGTCTTGGTTGAAGACGGCCAGGCCATCGGTTCGGTCAACGAGGGTGACGCTGTCATTTTTTTCAATTTCCGTCCGGATCGCATGCGGCAGTTGACTAAGGCATTTGTTTTGCCAGACTTTGAAAAATTTTCCCGCCGACCTGTCCGCGATCTTTTTCCCGTGACCATGGTCGAATATGAAAAAGGATTGCCGGTCGAGGTTGCCTATGCCCCACAGATGGTTGAGAAGTGTTTAGCCGAGGTTCTTTCTGGGGCTGGGCTTCGACAGCTACACCTTGCGGAAACAGAGAAGTATGCCCATGTGACCTTTTTCCTCAACGGGATGAGGGAACAGCCGTTTCCAGGTGAGGATCGCGCCATCATTCCGTCCCCACGGGTGGCTTCTTACGATCAGACGCCAGAAATGAGTATTTATGCACTGACGGACCGAGTGGTGAAGGAAATTGAAAAAGGAAACAATGATTTTTTCGTTGTGAATTTTGCGAATCCAGACATGGTGAGTCACACGGGAAATTTGGAGGCCAGCATTAAGGCCAATGAGTCCGTGGATGCGTGTTTGGCCAGGATTTTGTCGGCTGTTTTTGAAAAAGGGGGCGTGGCGTTCCTCACGGCCGACCACGGCAATGTCGAGGAAGTACGCAACCTCCGGACGGGAGAGATGGACAAGGAACACTCAACCAACCCTGTGCCCTTTCTTGTGATCGGAAAGGCGTTTGAGGGCGTTCAGGCTCCTTCTGGACCTGTGCCAGATGGGGATCTTTCCCTTGTCCCTCCCGTGGGTATGTTGGCAGACGTGGCTCCGACGATTCTTTCCGTCTTGAACATCCCCCAACCGACGGAAATGACCGGACAATCGTTGCTATAGGGGGGGCGGAAGGGAGAAGGGCAAGAGATTTTTTCTCGATTATGAAAAGGAAAAAGAGGATCGCCCCACAAGAAGAGATCGTGGATGTTTTACTAAAGCTTCGAAAACACTTTTCTGGTCCGGGAACGATGGAACTCGGATCGCCGTTCCGGACGTTGGTGGGCGTTGTCCTTTCTGCTCGAACACGCGACGACCAGGTCCTTAAAATTCTTCCGAGGCTTTTTAAGGAATTCCCGGACGCATCCACCCTTGCAGAGGCTCCGATCCTCGCTGTTCAAAAAATCGTTTCCTCCCTTGGATTTTTCCGACAAAAAGCCAAGAATCTTGTAGGATTGTCCAAAATGATCGGCGTGTCATTCCATGGGAGGGTCCCTTCAAGCATGGAAGGTTTGGTTCAGTTACCAGGCGTAGGGCGGAAAACCGCAAGTATTCTTCTTGTTTCCTGTTTCGGCGTTCCAGCCGTTGCCGTTGACACGCACGTTCACCGTGTTACAAATCGTTTGGGGTGGGTCAGGACCCGTACGGCTGAGCAAACGGAACGCGCCCTTCTGGTGCTGGTTCCAGATCGTTTGAAGTCAACCGTCAATCGTGTTTTTGTGAAGTTTGGGCGCAAGGTTTGTGTGCCCAGAAGACCTCGGTGTTGGGCGTGCCCCATTGCGTCTTTTTGTCGGTTTCCAGGAAAAATTTTGAAATTGCCAGCTCATGCGGAAGAGATCATGAAAAAAGCGGCAGAGTTGGAACAAAAGATTGAAAGTCTCCGCCGTTGCGTCATTGCGCCGGTTTCTTGATGTATGTCCGGACGCATTGTTCACGCAGATCAATGGATCGCTTCTAAGCTTAACGCCCTGGCGGTCCGGAGCCCGGCCTGGCGTTATGCATCCGTTTTTGCCGGTCACCATCTTTTTTTCTTCGTTGTGGTCTTTGCCTTTGGCGCGGCCTGGACCTTGGGAGCACGAGAAGCGGTAGGTGAGCGCATGGGCCTCTTGGCCTTGTGTTCAGGCGGGGCTTGGATCGTCCGGACCTTGGTAAGTATGAGTATGCGACGGCAGCGCCCGTATCAGACGCTTCCGATCACGCGTATCCTGCAGCCTACGTTTGAAACCAGATCTTTTCCGTCCGGACACGCGGCGGCTTCGTTTGGGATCGCGGGTTTTTTCCTTTGGTTCGGTTTCGGTTGGGTCGGATGGATAGCGGTGATTGCCGCTGGTCTTATTTCGACCGGTCGCGTCTGTACGGGTGTCCATTACCCGAGCGATGTTTTCGTTGGCGCGGCCATTGGGCTTTTGGTAAGCTGGGCCGTCCGTGTAGTCATGTAGTGGGGTTAGTCGTAGGGGGGAGGGGAATTTTTTTCTTAAGGTTTAAATTATGGAAACTACAAAAATTGCTTTATTCAAAGGCAAGAAAATTCGCAAAACACTTTTTCAAAATGAGTGGTGGTTTTCGATTACGGATGTAATTTTTGTCCTTACAGATAGCGCGGATCCTCGTGATTATTGGTATAAAATGAAAATACGAGTGAAGGAAGAAGATGGTTTTGAACCGTCGACAATTTGTCGACGGTTGAAATTGCCCGCAGAGGACGGCAAAATACGCGAAACGGATTGTGCCGATACCGAAGGTATTTTGCGCATTGTTCAGTCTGTTCCTTCACCAAAAGCCGAACCGTTCAAACGATGGCTGGCCAAAGTTGGTTATGAACGGGTGCAAGAGATTGAAAATCCAGAACTGGCAACTAAGCGGATAAGAATACTCTATAAACTCAAGGGGTATCCGGAAGACTGGATAGAAAAAAGAATACGCGGTATTGCGATTCGCGAAGAACTGACGGATGAATGGCAGAAACGCGGCGCGAAGGAACAGAAAGATTATGAGATTCTGACAACCGAAATTTCCAAAGCCACTTTTGGCATCACACCCAGTGAATACAAAAAAATAAAAGGATTAAAACGGGAGAACTTGCGCGATCACATGGATGATTTTGAGCTGATTTTTACTATGCTTGGCGAACGGTCCACCACAGAAATTCATAAAATCGAACATTCCCAAGGGGTTCCAAAACTTGCGCAAGATGCTAAACGAGGCGGGAGGATTGCCGGCATTGCCAAGGAACAACTGGAGAAAGAACTCGGTCGCCCCGTCGTTTCAAAAGACAATTTTTTGCCAAAGAAAAAATCTGTTAGAAAGTTGAAATAAAATTATGGCAAACTTAACAACACTTGAAAAACAGATACTCGAGAAATTATTCCAGATGGGCGGTGTATAGTGGTCTAGTCAAACCCGACCACTATACTTTTACGGAATCGAACCAAGAAAAGATTTTCGGACACAAACCGAAAAATGAAGAGGAAAAAGACTTTTTCGAGGGAGTGAAATTTTTACACATGTCCATTCAATTCAATTTTTGAGAAACGAAAAAGCACACACCCCAGCCAAAGATTTGGATAAAATTTGGCAATCCACTACATATCACTCGCCAGCTTGGCGTATGATTTGATAACGAGAAGATAATTATGGCAACGAAGTCGTTAAACAGTAATTTGCACAGAGCCAACAAGGCAAAAAAGGATGAGTTTTATACTCAACTTATTGATATTGAAAAAGAACTGAAACACTATAAAGACCAGTTTCGGGGCAAGGTTGTCTATTGCAATTGCGATGACCCATTTGAAAGTAATTTTTTCAAATATTTTGCTGCCAATTTTAACGCGCTTGGTCTTAAAAAATTAATCACTACCAGTTTTACAAAGTCACCAATTGCCGGAGGGCAGTTGCCACTCTTTGAAGTCAAGGGTTTAAGGCCGAAAGGTAAAGAGCCGTTTAAGATTGAGCTTAATGAAGTGACAGATTCCGATGCAGACGGTGCGGTGGGGCTTACTGATGTGAAGTGGCTTTTGAAAAACAATGCTAACATCGCCACCTCCCTTAAGGGTAACGGAGATTTCCGTAGTGAGGAGTGTGTGGAATTACTCAAAGAGGCGGATATTGTTGTAACGAACCCACCATTTTCACTCTTTCGTGAATATGTCGCCCAGATTATTGAACACAATAAAAGGTTTTTGATTATTGGGAGTCTTAACGCCATTACCTATAAGGAGTGTTTCAGGTTTATTAAAGATAATAAGATGTGGTTAGGGATTACGATGGATGGGAGAAATAAATGGTTTCGAGTACCAAACAACTACCCAATAAACGAAAATGTCGCTAATTCAAAAATAGAAAATGGTGAAAAATATTTATTTGTTAAAGGTTGTGTGTGGTTTACGAATTTGGATACTGAAAAGCGACACGAAAAGTTGATTTTATATAAAAAATTTACGCCGGACGAATATCCAAAATATGATAATTATGGCGCAATCAATGTCGATAAGGTTTCTGAAATTCCAGTAGATTATAACGGCGCGATGGGTGTGCCAATCACTTTCCTTAATAAATATAGCCCAGATCAATTTGAAATTATTGGTTTAGGTATTTCAAATTCAGGAATTGAAATCGGAGTTAAACCATATAAAGAGGAACACAAAAAATATAGAAAGGAAATTCAAAAACGAGGTGCTGTTGACGGGGATTTATATATGATTACGAATGGAATTGTTGAAGTTCCTTATGCTCGAATAGTTATTAAAAACAAGAGAGGAAAAAAATAATATGAAAATTGATTTACACAAAATTCCAATTCGCGAAGTGATTGTCGGCTACAAAGATAGCGCCGAAGAAGGCGTGGTGGCTTACGGGGGAAAACTTGATATTCGCCCAAAATATCAACGGGAGTTTGTTTATACTGGCAAGCAGAGAAATGCTGTGCTTGAAACGGTTAAAAATGGCTTTCCGCTCAATGTGATGTATTGGGTTAAAACAGATCAAGGAAATTTTGAAGTCATGGACGGCCAACAGCGCACCATCAGCATCGGACAATATGTTGATGGTGATTTTTCTCTTAATGATCGTTTCTTTCATAATCTGACCAAAGAGGAACAAAACAAAATTTTGGATTATGAACTGATGATTTATTTTTGCGAGGGCACGGACCGAGAACGGCTGGATTGGTTTAGAATTATCAATATCGCTGGCGAAAAGTTGACTGACCAAGAATTGCGCAATGCGGTCTATACCGGATCATGGCTCTCAGACGCCAAATTAAAATTCAGTAAATCAAACTGCGCGGCGTATCTTTTGGCAAATGATGGCGGATCACTGGTAAATGGCTCACCCATTCGGCAAGAGTATTTGGAAACCGCTCTTTCGTGGATTAACGACGGCAAAATTGAAGATTACATGGCAAAACATCAGCACGATGAAAACGCGGATGAACTATGGCGGTATTTTCAGAATGTCATCGCTTGGGTGCGTAAAACTTTTCCCAAATACCGCAAAGAGATGAAGGGAGTTGAGTGGGGCAGGTTGTATAACAAGTATAAAAAGGTTGCCTATAATGCTAAAGAACTTGAGGAAAAAACGCTCAAGCTTATCGATGACGATGAGGTGCAGAGCTTAAAAGGCATTTACGAATATATTTTGACCGGTGAAGAAAAGCATCTAAATCTTCGTCAATTTGACGATAAGACAAAAAGAAAAGTCTTTGAAAAACAAAAAGGTAAATGCGTTTGGTGTAAAAAAACTTTTGAATTCGAAGAAATGGAAGCCGATCATGTAACCCCTTGGTACGAGGGTGGAAAAACGACAGCAGAGAATTGCCAACTGTTGTGTAAAGACGATAATCGAAGAAAATCTGGGAAATAAAAATATGAACGATATTATCTGTCCAAATTGTAAAAAAATTTTCAAAGTTGATGAAGCTGGTTTTGCTGATATCCTTAAACAAGTTAGAGATTATAGATTTGAGGAGGAATTACTAGAGCGATTAAATATCGCAGAAAAAGAAAAAGAAAATGCTATCAAACTCGCCGAGGCTAATATTACAAATACCTTGCAAAAGGACCTTGCAAAGAAGGATACGGAGCTAGCTGAAATGAAATCAAAATTCCATAATGCAGAGCTTGAGAAAAAATTTGCCGTTACGGAGGCTGTAAATAAGGTCGAAAAAGAGCGTGACGAATTGGTCGGCGAGCTGAAAAGTAAAGATACCGAGAAACAATTGATTGAGACTTCATTAAAGGAAAAGTTTTTTGCAGAGCTTAAGACGAAGGACGACATCATTAAAATGAAAGACGAGGAAATTGCTCTTCGCAAAGAAATGAAAGTTAAGCTCTCAACCAAAATGGTTGGCGAAACCCTCGAACAACACTGCGAGACCGAATTTAACAAACTTCGTGCAACGGGTTTCCAGAATGCCTATTTCGAAAAAGACAATGACACAAAAACGGGTAGCAAGGGTGATTATATTTATCGCGAAATCGATGAGGCTGGCAATGAAATCATTTCCATCATGTTTGAGATGAAAAATGAGGGTGACGAGACCGCTACAAAACACAGAAACGAAGATTTTTTTCGCGAGCTCGACAAAGATCGCGTTGAAAAAAAGTGTGAGTATGCTGTCCTTGTTACACTTCTGGAAGCCGAAAATGAGTTATACAACACCGGCATCGTCGATGTCTCCCACAAATACCCCAAAATGTATGTCGTTCGCCCACAATTTTTTCTTCCCATGATAACCCTGTTACGCAACGCGGCCATGAACTCCCTCAAATATAAAGTCGAGCTTGCCTTGGTCAGGAACCAGAATATCGATATTACCAATTTTGAGGAAAACATGAATAAGTTTAAGGAGGGGTTTGCTAAAAATTATCAATGTGCCTCCATTCGTTTTAAAACAGCTATTGAGGAAATCGACAAAACCATTGACCATCTCCAGAAAACCAAAGATGCCCTCTTGTCTTCTGAAAATAATCTTCGTCTCGCTAATAATAAAGCAGAAGATCTGACAATCAAGAGACTCACGCGTGGCAATCCTACAATGACAGCGAAGTTTGTCGAACTTTCCGATTCCGATAAAATTTTTGAAAAAAATAAGGAGTTTTAAATTTTGAAATTCGGAATACCATACCTATGAATGTCGTTATTCTCGCCGGGGGGTCCGGGACGCGTCTGTGGCCCATGAGCCGGCGGGATCGTCCGAAACAATTTTTTCCTGTTGCTGGAAAGGAGCCGCTTATCCGCGAAACCTATCAGCGTCTGCTGGGCGGTTTCCGTTCCGATCAGATTTATTTTTCCGCCACGCCCGAATTTGCAAACCTGATTCGTAAGGAATTTCCGGATGTTGCAGGAGACCACCTTCTTTTTGAACCCGAACGGCGCGATACAGGACCGGCAATGGGATATGTGGCCGCGTTGCTGGAACGGTCAGATCCGGATGAACCACTTGCCTTTATTCCTTCGGATCATTTCATTGGTAATGCGGAACTTTTCCTCGAATGCCTTCGTATTGGGGAAGAAATTATCCGTGAGACAGGTTCCCTTGTGGACATCAGTGTCCAGCCGACCTTTCCGAGCACGGTGCTTGGGTACACGCAAATCGGACCGTGCTTGGGAGAACGCCGAAGCGTGGAAATCTATGCCTTTAAGGGACACACGGAAAAACCTCCACTTGAGACGGCACAAACGTATCTTGAGGATGGCTCCTACCTGTGGCATGCGAATTATTACATGTGGACGCCGCGGCGTTTCCTTGAAGCATTTGAGACCTATGCGCCGGAAACCGCTCGAATTTTGCGACGCATCCAAGCAGCTGTCTCAGCCGAGGATGCCGAAGCCGTTGGAGCGCTCTATCGGGAAATTCCAAAAATTTCTTTTGATTACGCGATTACAGAAAAATTGGATCCTTCCCAGGTTTGTATCCTCAAGGGGGCGTTCGGGTGGAGCGACATCGGGGCTTGGGACACGCTTTATGACCGGCTCGCACCTTCTGCCGGAGCTAATGTTGCGAAAGGACATTCCGTTCTTTTAGATGCACAAGGATGTCTGGTCTATGCCCCGGAAGGGAAGACGGTGGCTGTCATCGGTATGAAGGATGTCGTTGTGGTGGATACAGGTGATGCGCTTCTTGTTTGTCCGCGCGGGGAAGCCCAGCGCGTGAAGGAGGTCGTTAAAGAGTTGGAACGCTTGAATCATCAAGACGCTTTATGAGTTGGAAAATTATCGGAATTTCGGGATGTTCGATGGTCATTCTAATGGCTGTGATCGTCTCCATGTTTTTTTACGAATCTTTTTGGCGCCATCCATCTGCAGACGCCGGGACCATTTCTTTTGAGGTGCAAAACGGGGATGGTATTCGTCAGATTGCCGGGCGTCTCGAAGAAGCCGATTTGATTTCCTATCCGTTCTGGTTCGGATTGACCGCGCGTTGGACAAAGACGGCTGGCCGGATTCAAATCGGCACGTTTGCCTTGCAACGTGGCCTAAGCAGCGCGGCCATTCTTTTTGAGTTGGCGCGTCCCGGAGCCGGGGAGATTTCCGTAACGATTCCTGAAGGATTCACCCTGCAACAGGTTGAAAATTTGTTTATTTCCAAAAGCATTCTCTCCCAACCTCTTTCTTTCTCAGAAGATTTTTTTTCTAGATTTTCTTTGCTTTCTTCCAAACCAACGGAAGTCAGTTTGGAAGGGTATCTCTTTCCGGATACGTACCGTTTTTTTCAAGATACGTCTGCGAAAAAGGTCGTGGAAAAATTGCTAGACAATTTCGACCAGCAATGGACACCGGAGATGCGCGAAACAGCGGGAGCCAGCGGCCGTACGATTCATGAGATCGTTACCCTTGCCTCTATTGTCGAACGTGAGGTTCGGACCGATGCGGATCGCGCCAAGGTGGCGGATCTTTTCTGGCGGCGTCTGGAAGCAGGTATGCCACTCCAAGCCGATTCAACGGTTAACTACGTCACGGGAAAGAAGACCCCCTCCATTTCCAACAAAGACCGGGAAATTGATTCGCCTTGGAATACCTACAAATATTCTGGTCTTCCCCCAACGCCTATCTGTAACCCAGGCCTTGCCGCCCTGAAGGCCGCGCTTTTTCCCGAACCAAACGGCGCTTGGTATTTTTTGACGGATGCGGAAGGGAACGTCCATTATGCGAGGACGAACGAGGAACAGAACGTCAATAAAAATTTGTACTTGGCGCGTTGACAAATCTGCTGTTTTGTGATGGAATGTGCGGTCGGTCTTTTAAAATCGGACCGTTGGTGTCTGCGGTGTTGCGGACTGCGGCGGTCTTTTGATGAGGGGAACTCAGATGAAAAAATGGATGTTCGTAATCCCATTGTTAGTTGCAGTTGTTGTAGGATGTGGGAAGAACCGCGAGATAGTCATAGTCCCCGATCTATCGGGGCCGGAGATCGTGAATTGGGTTGATGAGAGATTGGGTCTTACTAAGACTCGAGAGCATATTCAATCCAGTCTCATCGCGTGGAATTTCCTGCAGGGAGAGAGAGGGAAGAAATTTGAGGTACAAATTTGGTATCCGGGATGGCCGGTTCCTTCGGATGAAGTCCGCGCGCACTTCCGTAAAAACGGAGGGTTTGTGGGGAATACCGCAGCCTTCCTCGCGTGGATCGGAGAGCATGACCCTGATGGGTATTGGACTTCGATCCCCGAGGATGAGCGCCTCAGGCGCGACCCGGAGTCTGGTGTTCTCTTCGCGCCGGATTTTTTCAAGACGAAGAAGGGCCGTGGAATTGGCCTTATTAGTATTGAAGGCAACGTGGATGATCACTGCTGGGATGCACGTTGGTGGTTCGTTGCCTTCCGCGAGATCCCATGACCCACTGACACTCTCCCAAGATTTTTTGTGTGCCAATGTTCTCGTTGGCGCACATTTTTTTGTTGTTTTTTCCGTCTCCTTCTTTCCTTCCCCTTTTGTCATGGTAAGATAGGCGGGCTATGCTGATTGATTATATTTCCGAACTCAACGAGGAACAATTGGATGTAGTCCAACATGCGGACGGCCCCTGTCTTGTGCTTGCCGGTGCGGGATCAGGGAAGACGAGAACCGTAACGTATCGGGTGGCCTCTTTGTTGGAGCACGGCGTTCCAGCTTCCCAAATTTTGCTGCTCACGTTTACGAACAAGGCCGCCCGAGAAATGCTTTCGCGTGTGCAAGAGTTGGCCGGTCCCGCGGCCGCCGGTATTTGGGGAGGCACGTTCCATTCCGTGGCCAATAGAATTCTTCGGTTACACGCTCCGTTTATTGGTCGCACGTCTTCTTTTACCATTTTAGATGAGGAAGACGCCCGGGAACTTCTCAAACTTTGCATAAAAGAGGTGGGTGTGGATTCCCGCGCGCAGCGTTTTCCCTCTCCCGCAGCGCTGCACTCTATTCTCAGTTATGCGCGCAATGCTTCTCGTCCTGTCCGCGAAGCTGTTTTGCGAAAGTCCCAATCGTTTCAACCGTTGATCAGTTCCATTGAAGAAATCGATGCTCGCTATGAGGCGCGTAAACAGGAAGCAAATTCGCTTGATTTTGATGACCTGCTTCTTCTTCTGCGCGGACTTTTTGCTAACCATCCGGACGTGCGGGATCAGTGGGCTTCCCGATTCCGATACATCCTGGTGGACGAGTATCAGGATACGAATCCGATTCAGGCCGACATTGTCCGTATGCTCGCGTCTGTCCATGGCAATCTTTTGGCTGTGGGAGACGACGCTCAGAGCATTTATTCGTTCCGAGCCGCGGACATCCGCAATATCCTTCGATTTCCGGACCAGTTTCCCGGCGCGCATATTTTTCGACTCACGACGAATTATCGCTCGACGCCCGACATTCTGAAGTTGGCTAACGCCGTGATCGCGAACAACAAGGATCAGTTCCGCAAGGAATTAAAAGCCATCCGACCGGCAGCCTTGCGCCCGTTGCGCGCGCCTGCGGTGAGCGCCAAGGCCGAAGCGCGCTACATCGCTGATCGGGTAGGGCAGCTTATGAGGGAAGGCACCCCCCTTTCCCACATGGCCGTCCTTTTTCGTGCGGCTTTTCTTTCACAAGCCCTTGAATTTGAACTCATGCAACGCGGGATTCCCTACGAGTATCGAGGCGGCCTTCGGTTTTTTGATCGGGCACACGTCAAAGACGTTGTTTCCCATCTGCGGGTCATTGCCAATCCGCGCGATGAGGCAGCTTGGATTCGGGTGCTTGGTATTCAGCCGGGAATCGGAATTTCAACCGCCGGACACATCGTGGAGTATGTCCGGACCTGCCAGAGCGCTGAAGATTTGCTCTTGTTAGATCCCAACCTGGGCGCGCGGGCTTCAGAGGGATGGGTTCGTTGTCGGGAATTGCTGCGGCGCGCGTTGGCTGGGTCTCGGCTGCCGTCCGACCTTATTCGTAACGTCGTCATGGGCGGCTATCGGGACTATGCGGAAGCGGAATTTCCGGACGCAGCCGACCGATTGGACGACATTGAACAGTTGGCCCGCTTCGCCGAAGAGACCACAGATCTGCGCGCTTTTTTGGATGACGTGAGTTTGACGGAATCCTTTGGGTCAATCGGCCAATCCCGACGCGATACGGGAGATGACCGCTTGGTTCTTTCAACCATTCATCAGGCCAAAGGCTTGGAATGGGAAGCTGTTTTCGTGATCGGGCTTACTGGCCAATCGTTTCCAAATCCGCGCGCCCTGGAAGAGGAAGGGGGATTGGAAGAGGAGCGCCGCCTTTTTTACGTGGCCGCCACGCGGGCCAAAGAAAAACTTTTTTTGACGTATCCGGTTTCCGGCGGTTACGATGCCATGACGATCCAAGAGCCGTCTCTGTTCCTTCAGGAGATTCCCAAAGGAGTGTGCGAGGATGTCCGCGCTCATCCAGATCCGTCCTCTTTTTTTCATTCTTCGGACAGGGATGACGACCGTATCATTGTTCTTGATGAACTAGGAGAACGTCAGACCGAAAGGCCAAGGAAGACAGGGGAATTTCTCCGTTCGCTCGAAGACCTGTAAAATGGATTTGCGTTTTGTTTTTTTTGCCACTTTTATGGACTATGCAGAAGCCTCCCTGCGTATGCACAGGGAACACAGAGGGAAACTTCAGATGGTTTCCGTTGTCCCTATTGAGAATCGCGACGATTTGTCTACGGTCTATACGCCCGGCGTGGCTGCTCCTTGCCAAGCCATTGCCCGTGACCCATCGCAGGTGTATGACCTAACGATCAAGGGTCGGACCATCGCCGTCATTACAGACGGTTCTGCCGTTCTCGGTTTGGGAAATATCGGTCCAGAAGCGGCTCTGCCAGTCATGGAAGGGAAAGCAATTCTTTTCAAGCGGTTTGCCGGATTAGACGCCTTTCCAATCTGTTTGGCCACGCAGGATCCGGATGAGATCGTAGAAACCGTCCAACGGATTGCTCCTGTTTTTGGAGGCATTAATTTGGAGGACATTGCGGCACCTCTGTGTTTTGAGGTGGAAGAGCGGATCGTGAACGCCTTGGATATCCCCGTGATGCACGATGACCAACACGGGACCGCTGTTGTCATTTTGGCCGGGCTGCTTAATGCTTTAAAGGTGGTGGGGAAACGTCTGGAAGATATCTCGATTGTTCTTTCGGGAGCAGGGGCGGCTGGGTTAGCTTCTGCCCGTCTCTTGTTGGATGCTGGCGTACAACGAATGACCATTATTGATTCGCGCGGAATGATTGCTCCTGGCCGAAACGGAATGAATGCCTATAAAGAGGCCGTGGCAGAGCAGATCAATCCGACGGGAAGGACAGGAACATTGGCGGAAGCCCTACAGGGCGCGGATCTTTTTCTTGGCGTTAGTAAGCCAGGTCTTGTAACGGCTGAAATGGTTCGAAGCATGGCGTCGGATCCCATCCTTTTTGCCATGGCTAACCCCGTTTCAGAAATCATGCCGGAAGAAGCCAAAGAGGCCGGGGCAGCTATTGTAGCTACCGGGCGTTCGGATTTTCCCAATCAGGCCAATAATGTATTAGCATTCCCTGGGATTTTCCTTGGGGCTTTGGAGAGCGGCACAAAGCGTTTTACGAAAGAAACATGGTTTGCAGCAGCGCGGGCCATTGCAGGGCTCGTCCCTCATCCCCAACCGGATCGTATCCTCCCGTCGGTTTTTGAGACGGGTGTAGCACGAACAGTAGCAGATGCCGTAAAGAAGGTTGCGGAAACAGCTTCCGCAGGGAAAATGTGAGAGAGAGAAATACGTATGTCACCCGTTTACGTCGCGTCTTCCAAAAGGCGCGGCTGTCAACATCGAAATCAATCTTCGGGAAGGCTGGGCGGAACCGTGGCCATAAGTTTGATTTTTTTCAGTCTGTTTCTCTTTGGAGTTTGGCGTTTTCAAAAGCGCCCGTCGCCCCCTTCCCCCACTTCAAAGGCAACTCTTCTTTCTTTCCCAGTGGTTAAAACAGTCGACCCCGTTCCTCTCTCCTCTGCGTTGGCGGGAGAAGAAGTTTTTCTTTCTTACAACACCGCTGTTCTGACCGATGTTACGGGAGGAGTCGCATCTGGTACAGCTACACGCGAAGCAAAGGATGGCCTATATGTTCTTTCTCTTCGCGCAACGTTGCCACAGCCTGAGAGAGAAAAACAGTCGTACGAAGGATGGTTGGTACGTCAGGCACCCTTTGATTTTTTTTCTTTAGGAAAGCTGATCAATATTCAAGAGGGAGATTATTCTTTGGAGTGGCGCGGGGAAGGAGGAAAAGAGTATGGAGCGTATGAACGAGTGGTTGTTACTGTCGAAGAAAAAGACCCCGATTCTTTTCCCGGGACGCATGTTTTGGAAGGGGAGTTCCAAAATTAATGATGAGGAGAGAAATGGTCGTTTTAGATTTCGCAGAGAAGAGGGCGCGAAAAGAATTTTCTCACAAGTTGTTTTGTCTTTCGCCGACTGATCGAAAGGAAAAAAATACGGATGAACTGTCGCACGCGTCGCCGAAGACGAACAGGGACATAAGCCACGGTAGAACGGTAGTAGCGAAGAGTGGCAAGGGACATAGTTTTTTATTTAAGGACCCCTGCCTTTGCGTTCCTTTCATTGAAAGAGACGCAAACGCACGGATTTTATTTTTACGAGAAGAAATGTTTGGACGAAGGGGACGGCCAGAGGACTTGAGACCTCCGGCCGCTCCTCCTCTAGGGAAAAAAGGCCGGTTGGAATTGCCGGATAACGGCCCGAACCACGCCCTGGATGATACAGTCCTTAACGTAAATGGGATCCATGGAGCGATTCGCAGGTTGAAGGCGGATGCGGCTTTTCTCGCGGTAGAACCGTTTCAGGGTCGCATAGGTATTATCGAGCAAGGCCACGACGACGTCTCCGTCACGCGGCGATGGATTGCGTTCCACAACAACGTAATCGCCGCTGAGAATGCCGTCGTCAATCATAGATTGGCCTTTGACTTTTAGGACGTAGGCGTTTGTCCCGTCAATAACAAGATCAGCTGGTACGGCTTTTGTTTCATATTGTTCAATCGCCTCAATGGGCTCCCCAGCGGCGATAAGGCCTGCCAGGGGAAGGAGAAGGGAAGGGGTCGTTTCTTTTTCTGATCGCACGATTTCGATGGAGCGGGCCTCGCCATCCTCGCCCATTCGGATGACGTTTTTTTCCACCAACGTTTTTATGTATTGGTGAACCGTGGCAGGCGACGAGAGACGAAAGTGTTTGGCAATCTCACGATAGGTTGGTGCGTACCCAAGGTCGGAAATGGAGGAACGCAGATAGGAGAGAATCTCCATTTGTTTTTTTGTGAGGGGGGATGACATAGAAGTTGTTCGTGTTATGTTCGTAGTATAAAACGAACAAAAACCGAACACAAGGTCGGTTTTTATTGGGATTTCCAAACAGGTGTGGATAAGTTTGGTGGAGAAACAAGAATTTTTTTGTGGATTAACGTAAAGCCGTCTGACCAGGACATTTTTACTCATTCGTATTGACAAACAGAACATTTTCTGTCTTACTTCCCATCAGTTCTCTCAAAATGTCTTGGGTTTTAGTTCTCGAGGCAAATCGATAATCGAAAATTGAAAAGTGGAGGAAACGAATAATGGAAAGACTGCGGGTTCTGATCGTTGATGACAGCATGTTGTGGCTCAACCGCGGTAGGGATCTGCTCGTGGAAGCTGGGTATATAGTTGAAACCCGGCCGGTTTTCGACCCTCAACGGTTTGTCTCGGAGACCCTGGACGAAGCAGTCAAGGGGTCCCTCAAAGAGGCTGATGTCCTCTTGGTCGACAAGGATTTCGGCCAAGGAGTGACTTCGACACGGTTCATTTGTGTCGTGCGCCACAATTTTCCAAAGCTCCCGATCATCCGTTGGACCGGTGGGCACGACCGAAAGCCGTATATGGAGTATCTCGGTGTCGCGAGGCTCGAGAAACCTACCAGGGAGAGCGAGGCCAAGTTCGTCGAGGCTTTCGAGAAAGCACTCGATGAACAGCGACTGATCCTCTCCGGTCCGATGGGAATCTTCGCGGCGCTCGATGAGGTCTCCAAGCCCGACGAGTATCAGGCGGAGCTCAGAAGCAAACAGCTTGTGGAGATCGCTCAGCTCGCCCAGTTGGCCGACAGAGATCTTGTGGGTTCTGGCGACCGGCAGTATCCGTTTGGGATCACCGGGCGTGCCGGTGAAACGTCCAAGCACCAACTTGGGCACTGCATCTGCGATGGCTGTCTCACGGCTGAGGATATCCGTCCTTACCTCCCTGCTTTGCAGAAGGTGGTCCGAAGGTTCGAGGCCGCTGATGGGATCGACGAGCGTTTCAAGATCTGTGCCGAGTTCATCAAGGCAGGAAACTTGGACGAGCTCGAGCTGGTCCAGCGCTGTTACTGAGCTCGCTGCCTCTTCCTCCCCGCGTCGTTTTGACTCAATCCGCCACGTCTTCGGACTTGGCGGGTTTTTCTATTTAGCAGCCAGTCAGGCTTGATTTTTTCCCCGTTTTTGTTATCATCTTTTCCTATCATTTCATTGTGATCCTATGTTCAAAGCCGTGGAATCTGTCATGGCCGGACAACCTGATAAAACTTGCGATCGGATCGCAGACGCGATCGTGGACGAATACTTGCGTCGCGACCCGGACAGCCGTGTAGACCTTAAGGTGATGGGGTGTCATGGCATGATTATGATTGGCGGAGAGGTGCGGTCCACGGTTGATCTTGATCTCTCTGTTTTGGCCAAGCGGGCCTATGTGGCTTTGGGATATACAGATGAAGCGGAGGTATTTGTGAATGTCGAGCAGCCGTCCGAAGAAAGGCAATCTGTGCACGGAGCCGCAGATCTCATTGTCGTAAACGGGTATGCCACGCGTGAGACGCGGGAGTTTCTTCCTCTGCCGCTCGTTTACGCCCACGCGTTTGCGCGTCGGCTGGATGACGTACGTCACGCGGATCCGACGTTTCACTGGATGGGTCCGGACGGGAAAGTTCAGGTGGTTATGGAAGGAAAGAAGATGACGGATGTGACGGTCCTCGTCCAGCACGCTGGAGATATCTCGCCTCAAGACGCGCAGGCGCGCATTCTGGAACGTATCGTGGAACCGGTAACAGGGACAGATGGAGTAAAGATTCTTGTTAACCCCGCGGGCTCTTTTATTGTCGGCGGTTTCCAAGCGGTTGCAGGTGCAAGTGGAAACAAGTGCCATGTGGATTTTTATGGCGGGCTCATTCCGCACGGCGACCACACACTTTCTGGAAAGGATCCGTCCAAGGCCGAGCGATCCGGGGCCTACATGGCGCGGTTTGTTGCCAAGCAGCTGGTCGCGCAAGGACTCGCTGATACTGTCCTGATCACGGCCGCTTATACTCTGGGACGCCCGGACCCCTTGATGCTGACGGCCCGCGGGACTGGCCCAAAGAGTCGTGGTGTCTTTATGGATTTTACGAACCTTGTAAAACAGCAATACGACTTCCGTCCCGAAGCCGTGGTCGAACGTTTGAATTTGAAACGCCCGCTTTACGAAGCAACGGCGGCTTACGGCCATTTCGGAAGGGAAGGGTTTCCGTGGGAAGAAAACTAACCTCTTTTTTTGAACCGATCCTCCACGATTTTCCAGTCGATGACCCTAAAAAAGGTTTCGAGATAATCAGCTCGCTTGATGCCATAATCGGTTAGGTACGCGTGTTCGAATACGTCCAGGACGAGCAAGGGCGTGCTGCCGGCGAGGTGTCCCGTATCGTGTTCATCGATCCAGACATTGAACAACTGTTCCGTTGCCGGATCCTCAGAGAGGATGGCCCAACCAATGCCACGCATACTTCCGACAGCTTTGAAATCCTTTTGCCAGGCAGCGAAACTTCCAAAATTTTTTTCAAGGTTCATTTGGAGGGTCGGCATTTCGTCCAAAGTTTTCTCTTCCTTTTGCATGTTTTCAAAATAAAGTTCATGCAGGCGCATGCCGTTGAATTCCCATCCAAAGCGACGCTTGAGCTCGTTATATTCCGGCGTGCCGATCTTGCCGCCATCTGTAAGCACGCGGAGTTCGTCGGAAAGCTTTTGGACATTCGTCACATATCCTTGATAGAGCGTGAAATGGTTTTTGAGAAGATCGTCACTAAATCCTGCTGTGCCAAGGAGGTGGTCAAAATTTTGAGGTTGATAAGACATAGAAAAAATTTTTGAATGGCGAGTGGTTCTAAATGTATTCTAACCCGATCCTTGATGGGAAGAAAGAACGTTGTCCTCCCTGATGGAGTCTGCTAAACTTTTCTTATCTTATTTTTATGTTCCTTTTTTAGGGGGAGTATGTCAACCAAAAGAAGAGGAAGAGCGGATAGCACCTCCGTCCTTCCGATCGTCGTCCCTGTGATTACAAAGTCGGCGAAACGTCGACCCCATCCGTCCAAAGCGTTAAAAGCGTCGGTTTCCATGTCCGGATTGCAAGCCGTTGTGCCCGCTGCCGTCGTAGAAACGAAGACGATCGTTTCGAAACCTGTTAGACAAACAGCAAAGCGCGTTGCTGCCAAACGGCCCGCTTCCGTCAAAGCGAAAGCTGTTTTAAAGGCCGGAACGTTGACACCATCTAAACCTTCTTCCACGCCGGTTCTTCGGGCTGTTGAAATGAAAAAGACTTCTTGTCACGTGGTAGCCGTCCATTCCCATGCCGTTGCTGTTCTTTCTGTGTTTGTCCTTGTTCTTTCTTTCTGTCTTTTAAACGCTGTGTAATTTTTATGGATAGTTGGCTTCAACAGAATCCGTTAGCCACCCTTTTTCTTCTTTGGTCTCTGCCCTGGAAGGGCGCGGCTCTTTGGAAAGCGGCACGTCAAGGAGAAAAAGTTTGGTTTGTGGTGCTTCTGCTCTTGCAGACCGTCGGTGTTTTGGAGATACTCTATCTGTTCGTTTTTTCGAAGATGAAAAAGGAACCCAAAAATTTCCCGCCATCCGTATGAGGCGATTCTTTCTCGTTCCGTTCGTTACCCTGCTTCTTTCGGGAGCCGGGTGTGCTCAGGTGCCGGTAGTCAGTGAAGTCCCGCCGGAGGCTGTTCCGCAGACGTCCGATTCTCCCTTAAAACAAAAAATGACCTTAGCCTTTCCCGGAATCCTCCCAGCGGAGGAGATCCAAAACAAGCGCATCCGTCTCACGACCGAAAAAGGCGACGTGGTTTTTGACCTTTTTGCCGATACGACACCCATGGCCGTGTCGAATTTTGTCTATCTGACGAAGCAGACATTTTACGATCGTTTAACATTCCATCGTCGCGAGGAAGGATTTGTGATTCAGGGAGGTGATCCGCTCGGCAGCGGTTACGGGGGTCCGGGATACAAATTTTCAGACGAATTAGCAGATGCGTATACCTACGATCGTGGCATCGTGGCCATGGCCAACAGCGGCCCAAACACGAACGGTTCGCAGTTTTTCATTATGCTGGGCAACACGCCGCTTCCGAAGAATTATACAATTTTCGGAAAAGTGGTTGAGGGGATGGATGTCGTAGACAAAATCCAGGTTGGGGATGAGATCATAAAGGTGACGGTTGAATCGATGTAGGGATGGGTTTTTAACCCATCCATCTGTCAGGTTTTATCGAAAATCTAAAAAAAGAAAAGGCCGCCGAAGCGTTTCGGCGGTCATTTTTTACGTTCGGGAAGGGGGCTCTTACCAAGGCCACCACCAGCTGAGTCCGAATTCTTTTCGGGCTTCTCTCGGAATGGCCTTCCTGAACTCTTTAGCCACGCGATGCCTCGTTGCACGCGAATGCATCGCTCGCAGGGCATCCAAGAGATCTTCCTGGTCAGAACACTGCCTGATTATCCGTTCAAGTCTTTCATCCGCGAGAGACGCATTCTGAATAATCCAGGTTCTCCAGGCTGGATTCTCCAATGCAAGTTCTTCAATAAACAGTCGGTCGGGGGCGGAAAGGAGGATTTGTTCCGCCAACCTGATCCTTTGATCACCCTCATCATTTGTAGAGGTGGCGATAAAAGAGTCAAACAACGTGACCACCCACCCGATCGCTTTCTTCGAAGAGGGACCAGACAAGAACGCCCGGAGGATCTGCATTTCGAGCGCGAGTCTGGGAAGGTTCGTTGGAAACAGCTGGTTCCTGCCACGGAACCATTCCACGACCCTTTCAGGGGCGCGGAGAACCAGAAGGCGGATGATTTCTCTTCCGAGCTCTGTTTCCAGAGTCTGTTCTTCGAGCAGATTAGTCAATTGATCAGTCGCCCTGAGCTCGATCAGGCGCTCGATAACGACTGTCGTTGCCTCAGCCGAAATTTCGTCCCCATCCATGGAACCTTCCAGTCGTCGAAGGAAAGAACAGAGTTCGTCTGGATCTTTGAAGTCCGCCAAGACAATTTCTTCAACTCCTCCCCATTCATCCAAAAGCGCTATTTTTTTCGCCGGTGTGGTCGCCTCAGAAAGGATGACGCGTCGAAAGAGATCGTCCCACGGTATCAGGGTGTCATCGTGGGTTTCGAGCAGTTTTTTGCCGAGGCTTGGCTCGGACAACAAGGCAATGATGGCGTTGCGGTCGCTGTGACCGTTATCGGAGAGCCGCCCAGCTTCCTCCATTTGACAGGACCGTTCCACCAGGGCAAAGAGGAATTCCTGATTTTTTCCCAGATCGAGAATTTTCAAAACGGGTTCGCCGATCCACACAACGTCTTGTGCAGCTCTTTTCCACAGAAGACCCCCGAGACCGACGTAGGGTGTGGAAACCTCACGAAGATCCCACCGCGTGAGGGATAAGGCCAACCTGACGAGTCTTCCGTTCTCCTCATCGACGGTCGAGAGGAAAACCACGCCTTCCGCGTTGCTTCGAACAACCCCCATAAAGGTTTTCCCTTCCCGCGTCATTTCAACGACCCGATTGTTTAGGTCCACGAGACCCTTTTGGTCTTCTCCCATGTTCTACTCCTTTACCGAGAAAGTCTCGGTGTTGTAAAAGGCCGGTGTTTCATCTGTCAGAACCTTTTTGAACGGGGCAACCTTAAAAGAGAATCCATGCGGTTGTCAATAAGGTTTGTGCATTTTTTGTCTAGCCGCCGCTTTTATGGTTCTTGGGGCAGATGGTATACTTCGGGTGCTTCTGCTATGCCACGCCTTATCACACAAAAGAGCTTTTATCAATACCTGCGTTGTCCGACCTGGGTCTATTTTGACGCTTCCCAAGGCAAGAGAGTATTGCACGATTCGTTATTGGAACGTCTTTCCGACGATGGTCTCATCCCTGAAAAGGAAAAGGAGATTATCAGCGATCGGCCAGATCTTGCCGAAGTAACGTTCGAGGATCCGGAAGAGGCGTTTCGGCAAACGCTTGCTTTTATGCGCGAAGGACGGGAAACAATCTATCGCGGTGCGCTCGTCGATGGTCATTGGGTTGGCACACCGGACGTTCTGGCAAAAGTGGAAGGGCGTTCGTCCTTTGGTCCGTATTATTATGTGGCCGCGGACGTGAAACATACGCATGAAGCGAAGGATGATCACAGGTTTCAGGGCTGTTTTTACGCGGAGCTTCTCAAGCGGATCCAAGGGATCAAGCCTTTGCATGGATACGTTATTACCCCGGATCGAACTGTCCTTGGTTATGCCATTGAGGAATTTGAATCCACTTACAGATTAACTCTTGATGCGATTGAACGGATCGTGGCTGGAGAGAAGCCAAACCATTTCCTTACTTCAGGCTGTAAGCAGTCGCCATGGTTTTCCGAATGTCGATTAGAATCGGAATCGTGCGATGACCTTTCTGTGGTTAATCGTGTTTGGCGGGAGGAAGTCGACCTGTTGCGAAAGGCTGGATTCAAGACGTTCCATGCCTTGGCCGCACTTCCGTTTGCCAAGCTGAAACGGAAAGTCGGGGGTGCGATTTCTCCTGTCCGTCTTGGGATCATTTGGCATCAGGCCCAGGCTTTGCGAGAGGGGACACATCGTCTTTTGGCCCCTGTTCCGTTTCCGCAGGCGAAAACGGAACTGTATTTTGACATCGAGAGCGATCCCTTGCGCGACACCGAATTTTTGTTTGGTGTCTTAGAAGTCCGGGAAGGGAAGGAGAAAGCAGAGTATCGGGCATTCCTGGCGCGCAAGCCCGAAGAGGAAGGTGTGGCCTGGAAGGAATTTGTCGCTTTTATCGAAAAGCATCCAGATGCCCCTATTTATCATTACGGGTGGTTTGAGGTTGAAACGGTCCGCCGACTTTCATCAAAATATGGCACCTCAGCGGCCGTGCGTGACCTCTTCAACCGTAACATGATCGATCTGCTTTCTCTCTTGCGGCCGTGCGTGGCTTTTCCGTTTCCGTTCTATTCGTTAAAAGACATTGCCTCGTACGTAGGGTTTTCTTGGCGGGCAGGCGGGGAGGCTGTGGGGACGAACGCTGTCCTTTGGTTCGAACAGTGGCTCGCAAGCAAGGGCAAGAAACGGAGTATCCTTCAAAAAATCGTGGATTATAACGAGGATGATGTACGGGCTACGTGGGCAGTGAAACAGTGGGCCGCTGTTCAATACAAACAAGAAGAAAGGGAGGAAATAGCAGAAAAAAAGGGACGAATAAACCAGGTCCGTTTGAAGAAGCTATGAAAAAAAGAAGCGGTTTCCTTTTGGTGATTTTTTTGCTCGTGGCCGGAGCGGCGTCGATTTTTGTGTTCTCCGATGTGGAAGGCCGCGTACGCCGCATGTGGGTTCGTTCTTCCCTCCCGCTAGCTCAACCCTATTTGGTAAACCAGCCGGACGGAAAGGAACCCGCGCCCGTTCAAAATTTCACCGAGAAAGAATCAGAACCGGTGCCTGTTGTCACCGACCCTCAACTAAGCGATTCTCTCGTCGAAGACAGCGATCTGACACCCGCTCTTTTAGAGTCGTCCCAGGCCCTTCCCATTTCTCAAACGCCGGATGTCGGATCTCCGTCAACAGACGCTTCTTCTGAACCTCTTCCAAAACAAGTAAATCTGGCCGTTCCGTTTACGTCGCAGGCTCCGGAGGGCAATTGGGATCAACCATACCAAGACGCTTGCGAGGAAGCCTCCCTTTTGATGGTCCATGCGTACTACCAGGGCCGTTCCGCTGGTCAGATTCCAGCGGATGAGGCAGAGGCGGAAATGTTGAAGATGGTAGAGTTTGAGGAAGCCTTCTTTGGATACTTCGAATCAACAACCGCCGAACAGACAGCTGTTCTAGCCGAACAGTTTTACGGCTATGGAAAGAACGATGTGGTGGAGAACCCGACCGTGGAACAGATAAAACGTTTTATTGCGGACGGGCATCCTGTCGTTGTTCCATCTGCCGGCCGTCAGTTGGGAAATCCCTATTTCCGCCAGCCTGGTCCGCTGTACCACATGCTTGTCATTAAGGGTTATACGAAAGACGGGTTTATCACCAACGATCCTGGAACGAAGCACGGAGCGGATTATGTTTACTACTTCGATGTCCTTATGGGTGCCATACATGATTGGAATGGCGGGGATGTGGAGAATGGAAAGAACGTCGTCTTGGTTGTGTATCCTGAATGATATGTTTTCTCAACTCATTGTTAGCGGATCCTGGGGTGGTCTTGTCGCCTTTGTTTTGGCTGTCCCCGCGTTTCTGCTTGAGGTTTTTGAAAAGGGAAACGTGAAGGATCTTCCCCTTCTTCTTGATGTTCGGCATGCGGGCGGTCGACGGCTTTCTTCCTTTGCCGTCTTTCTCGTAGCGTTGATCGTACATGTTAGTTTGGGATTCGGGTTCGGTATTCTGTATTCTTTTTTTGTCGGACAAATGCCCGAAGTTATAGGGCAACCGTATACGCCTTTTTCCCTGGCAGGATTTGCTCTTGTCCTCTGGATCTTGGTCGGAGGAGCCCTTCTTCCTGTCTTGCGCTGCGGATGGTTTGGAAAAAAATTAGGACAATGGGTTTGGCTTGAACTTTTTATTTCGTTTTTCCTTTTTGGAGCCGGCCTTTGGGTTGCATTTCGGCTGAGCGAGCCTGTTTATTGGTAATGATAACGATTTTGAAGAGAGGGAAAATTTTCTTTTCTCCCACCGAGATCCCTTTATGCGTATTTTGCACGTCTCTGAATATCTTGCGCTCGTGAACGATGTCCTTCGGTCGGAGCTTCCATCCGAAGAAATGACCGTGGAAGGGGAAATCTCCGATTTTCGCATTTCACAGGGAAAGTGGGTCAGTTTTGATTTGAAGGATGATGGGGGGGAAGCTGTGTTGAAGTGTTTTTTGACCGTTTGGCAGATGCACGTCCCGCTCGAGGATGGATTGCGTGCTCGGGTTCGTGGGTGTCCGAACGTTTATCCTCGTTACGGTACGTTTAAATTTAGTGTTCAGGAAGTGGAACTCGTGGGAGAGGGAGCCCTTCGGCGAACGTACGAGCTTTTAAAAAAGAAATTGCAGGCGGAAGGATTGTTCGAAGGATCGCGCAAGCGTCCATTGCCGCGGTTTCCGGAACGGATCGCCCTCATTACTTCCCCTGACGCGGCCGCTTATGGCGATTTTTTGCGCGTAGCGCGCAACCGTTGGGGTGGAGCGGAAATTCTTTTTTTTCCAACGCCTGTTCAAGGAAGGGATGCCCCCGCACGTCTTGTTTCGGCTCTGGCGTTTTTCAGTCGGATGTCTGAAGGAGAGCGGCCCGAGGTTGTCGTTCTCATCCGAGGTGGGGGTGCTCTTGAGGATTTGCACGCCTTCAATGACGAATCGGTTGCTCGTGCCGTTTTCCAATCTTTGATTCCAGTCGTTTGTGGGGTCGGGCATGAACGGGATGAGTCCCTCTGTGATTTCGTGGCGGATGTGCGCGCCTCAACGCCTTCGAATGCAGCCGAGCGTCTCTTCCCCAGCCGTGTAGATGTTGCGCGGGAAGTCACATCCATTGTGCGGTTTATGGAGGACCAGTTGACATCGAGTGCAGCTGAACGCCATCGGCTGATTGCAGATGCGGCTCGGACTATGACCTTCGCTCTTGAACGTAATCGTGGCCGTTTTGAAATTTCGGTTCGGTGGCTCAATGAGCGCACTTCTTCTTGGTGCCAGCGCTGGGACGAGCGTTTGCGGCAGCAGGAACGCGTGCTTGGCAGCGTGGATCCCAAACGCGTGCTTGCGCGCGGATATGGTATTGTGACAGACGGAAGGCGTGTGGTAACCGACGCCTCCACCCTTGCTTCCGGCAGGGAGGTGACGGTACAATTAGCTCGCGGATCCTTTGAGGCGGAGGTTATTCGGGTGAATGGAAGGGGCCGCCAGAAACTCCTGTAAAAAAATGAGGTATGTCTCCAAGATCTTCGGTAAAACCATTGCCATTTTCTAAAGCCTTTGAAGAGCTTGAGGGCATCACCCGGTGGTTCGAGGAAGGATCCGGCGATTTGGAAGAAGGACTCAAGAAATTCGAACGCGGGCTTGAACTTGCGCAGGTTTGCAAACGTTATCTGTCACAGGTCGAAAATAGGATCCGCGAGATCAAGGATCGATTTTCCGAAACCGTCCTGGACGGAGAAGAAACACTCGACCGTTCCCCCTGACGCGCACGGCGCGTTTTTTTGATTGTCTTTTGTGCTCTATGATTCAGGATTTTTCCGGCGTTCCGGGTCTTGTGGCTCCCGAATCCGGAGTTCTTGTCCTTTCGATCGGCGGTTCGATTGTCGCTCCCAAGGAAGGGATTGATACGGTCTTTCTCCAAAAATTTAAAAATCTCATTGAAAAGTCTGCGAAAGGCGGATGGCGTTTTGTCATCGTGGTGGGCGGCGGCGCCCCTTCCCGACGTTATCAAGAGGCTGCCAGACAGGTTGGCGTCGTTGTTAATGAAGATTTGGATTGGCTCGGCATCCATGCCACACGCTTGAACGCTCATCTTCTACGCACGGTTTTTCGACGCACGGCTCACCCGACCGTGGTGAAAGATCCGTCGCGTCCCCTGCGTGACTGGACCAGACCGGTCCTGATTGCCGCTGGCTGGAAACCGGGATGGTCGACAGATTATGTTGCAGTCCGCCTTGCGCGACGGCTTGGGGCCAAAGTGATTGTAAACCTGACGGACGTGGATTATGTTTATGATAAGAATCCGAAAGAACATTCGGACGCAGAACCGATCTGCCGTATGGCTTGGAAGGAATTTCGTCGCATGATGGGAACGAAATGGAATCCGGGCATGAACGTGCCGTTTGATCCTGTGGCCGCGCGTCTAGCAGACCACAGTAACATCAGTGTAGTGGTGGCCAACGGACGCAATTTGGAAAACTTGACCCACCTTCTTTCCGGGAAAGGGTTTGCTGGGACGGTGATTGGGACAACGGAAGAGACAGGGTTTTTGTCTTGACGATAAAAAAGATCCGTTATAGGATATTCTCGCAATCGAATCGCCGCAGACCATGGGTGGTCCGGCCTTAAGGCCGGACATAAGTCCCATCGAGGCGAAATTCCCCCCGATTTTTCGGAAGGGAAGAATGGCTTGGCCATTCATGTTCTGCGGCCCTTCGTCGCAGTTTTTATTTAGTCTTGTTGGGCAGAGGTTGGAGGCGGTAGGGTACGCACCCACCTTCTTGCGCGACAGAATTTTAAAGGTCGAATCTCTATGGCGAAATCTCGCCAACAAAAAGAAGCTGACGTGGAGGAATTCACAGAGAAGTTTCGTCGCATGAAAGGCGGCGCCTTTATTTCCGTGCATGGATTCACCATGAAGGACGCGGATGCTTTGCGTGCCAAGGGCAAGGCCGCGGGCGTGGACGTCGCTGTTGCCAAAAAGACGATCCTGAAGCTTGCTGCGGATCAAGCCGGCATTTCTGGTTTTGATCCATCCGTTTTTGATGGGAGCATTCTGGCCGCCTTTTCCTTTGATGACGAAGTGGCTGGGGCAAGGCTTTTGGCCTCTTTGGCCAAGGAGAAGGATCAAATGAAGCTCTTGGGAGGCATCCTTGAGCATGTCTCTATTGATGCCGTACAGGTCAAGAATCTGTCCGCCCTTCCCGGGAAACGGGAATTGCTTGGCAGAGTTCTGGGTTCCATCCAATCTCCGGTTTCGGGGTTCGTGAATGTGCTGGCGGGGAATATCCGTGGGCTTGTCACAGTCCTGCACGCGATCCAGGAGGAAAAAGGGAAGGCGACAGCGTAAAACGGTCTCCCCAATTCGTTTTTATTATTTTTCTTCTGCAAGGAAGGCTAATTTTCAAAGTTATGTCCGACGAACAAAAGACCGTCGAAGTGCCAGAGAAGTTCAAAACCCTTGTCGAACAGATCGAAAAAATGTCCGTTCTCGACCTTTCCGAACTCGTGAAGGTGTTTGAGGAAAAGTTTGGTGTTAGTGCGGCGGCTCCGGCGATGATGATGGCCGCAGCCCCGGTCGCAGCCCCGGTCGCTGAAGAGAAGACATCCTTTTCCGTCGAATTGACGAGCGCGGGCGGCAACAAGATCTCTGTGATTAAAGTGTTACGCGAACTGACCGGCCTCGGCTTGAAGGAAACTAAGGATTTGGCCGATGGCGCGCCCAAGATCGTGAAAGAAGGCGTGGATAAGGCCGCGGCTGAAGAGATGAAAAAGAAACTCGAAGAAGCCGGCGGAACAGTCACCCTTAAGTAAACCCAACCCGAAAAGAAAACCCCGTCGCTGGCGGGGTTTTTTTGAGGGGAAACATGTTCGCTGCTGGTTTAGGGATACTTGGTTTTTCCTGTATTCACAATGAGAATTTTTTTCTGTTTAGGAATGGTCTTTCTCCTTTGAAGAAGGAGGGCCAATCCGGCAATTCCTGAAGGTTCAAAATTTATTTTTTGGGTTTCCGCCAGTTGTATTGCTTGATCTAAGAAGGATTCTTTTATCACATAGACGTTGGACTCCGGACCGCAAAAACCGGCATACCGATAAAGTCTTATCCACGGCTCATCGTAATGAACAAAAGGCAAATGGGGTGAATAGAGTTTCTCTGCTTTTGATTTTGGAGAATCGGTTGTTGCCCCCAAAAAATGGCACCTTCTTAATTGTTCAATATCTCCTTTGAATCTTGGATCATGATTTTGTGTTGAGAGCTCTTTTTTGTTTATGTTCAGGACATTTTCGAATAAATTTCCTGTTCCGAAAGGGATGAAACAATACTCCGGGGAAGAATTAATGATTTCATAACTTAACCAATCATAAAATCTCGTTGTTGGATCCAGCGCTTCACTTGAAGTTATGTCAAAACCCCTTGGGTTCTTGGTTAAGGTCAAAATATCTTTCCAAAAGAGGGGTTTTTTGCCCAAATTTGTTTGAAAGATTCTACATCCAATTTTTTTCATCGACGGGAGGATTTCTCGACGGATATTCGTGTCAACTAAAACACGGAGATCTGGCAGTCGATATTTTTTTAATTGGGTTTGGATGGCAATGGCAGCCGATCCCGATGAGATGATGGACATCGTGGGCAGAGGATTCTTGACCCGGCCCATTTTTTTTGCGATGAGAAAATCACGATAGGTCACGATGATCTCCCAAGCCATACGGTCTTTGTGCGTTCCCGTTGGGTTAAAACTTTCGTCTTTTAACCAGACATTTGAAAAACCAGGGACGTCTATTTTATAGGTTGGGGTTGCGGGAAATCGGGGATCATCCGCAGGAAATTCTGGCTTGTTTGGGTCATTCTCGGACGCCACGTGAATTGATGACAGAATTTCTTTTTCTTTTTTTGAGAGAGCCATAATTTTTTATGTCTTCCACTCAACCGTTTTACTTTAGATAACTGGCTGCAATGCTATAAATTTTTGATCCGTTCAAGACAAGTAGTTCCTTCCGTTCCAAATCCACAATAAAATCTGAGGCACCTTTGAAGACCTCGCTTTGATATTGGATTTCAAGAGCGCCTGTTTCCTTGTGAAAAACGACTAAACGTCCTGACTCCGAGTCGAGAAGGGAGATGAAATCATCCGCCGCGCTCGTTTGAATTGCGACGGCATTCGCGATGGCCGGCTCCACACTCTTTTGAGGCCAGGAAACCTCGCTGCCGCTCACAAAACGAACGATTTTTCCATCTTTTTTTAGGACAAGAACGGTTCCGTCCACGGCCAACGCCACGGCATCGGAGAGGTCGGTCGTGTTGGTCTTGAGCCAGGGGGCGGGTTGGGACAGGGAAGAACCGGAACGATTGGAACGCAGGATGGAAATTTTCGGGGCATTTCCTCCCGTCTGCTGATCCAAGAGGTAAAGGCGATCCGCATACGCAAAGACGTTTTTCCATGTATGTCCTTCAGCAGCGGAGATAATGGACGCATTCCCGATTTTTGAAGAGGCTTGCCAAAGAGAGACGGATCCTGGTGTATGGAGGGCATAGACGGTTCCGTCATCGGAAGAAAGGCGTTCGGAAAGAGGAAGGGGTTCCGGCATTTCCATTCGTTCCCATTGCTTGCGATCCTTGAGAACATACCAACGACGGTCGTTGCCAGCTGCAATAAGGGTCTTACCGTCCCAGGCCAAGGACGTCGCGGAAAGATCGGGAGACAAACTTGAGAGGTCGGCGAGGAGTGCGGGATTGGAAAGGGATGTTATTTTTTGAGCCCTTTTTTGCATTCCTTCTAATTCTTTTTGGAGCGTGTCTACACGTTCTTTTTCTCCCTCAATTTTTATCGGAATGGACGGCAGGAGAGCGAAGGCTTCTGACAAAGAGGAAGCGGCTTTCTGGAGGTCTTTGTAGATGAAAGCCGCAGCCGCTTCGTCGCGCTTGCCTTCGACGGCGCTGACAGCTTGGAGAAACGCCTGTTCGGCAGCTTTGTGGGCCTGGGAACGGGCAGCGGCGCGCACACTGAAGATCAGAATGAGACAAAGGAAAACAGCTCCGACAAAGGTCCATTGTGTCGCGCGCGGAAGGTGTTTGAAATGGTTTGCAATGAGGGAAAAGCGCATTCGTAATCCGCGCCGGAGACGATCCGGGTGGGCGGGAGCCGGGGCGGTTTTGCGTTGGAATGATCGATTGGCCGAAAACGTCCGCTGAAACACCCGAATAACGGAAGAAAGCCCACGCAACGTTGCCAACAACCCAAAGGAAGCTGCTCGGCGGATGGGTCCACGCCATAGACCACGCGACGTTCGTTTTAGGCGTTCCCCATAGGTTGCAACCAAACGGAAAAAGGAGGCCGGGATTGTGGGTCGCTGGTCTGCCAGCACGCGCGCGGTTTGTTTTCTTTCCTCTTGTAAACGAGACAAGGATGCAGCCGCGGATTCGTCCGCTTCAGATTCAAAAGGGAGGAAATGCTCGTCTCCAAGCGCCTGAACTTTGAGGATGAAGAGAGCACAATCCGTCTCTGCTGGAAAAAATTGGCGGATTTGGGCCGAGGCTCCTTGCGGCGGCAGAGTCGTCAAAGCAGCATGAAGTTCATCAGCCGGGATTTCTTGTTGGAGTTGAAGATTGGAAGCGCAGAAGACATCTCCCGGGGAGAGATCTCCTTCCAGGGCCACGGCAAAGATTTTTTCCCAAGATGGAAGGCCACTTTCCGTTTGAAGGCCACGAGAGAGATTGAAAACTTGAAAACGTTCATCCGGAAGCCGGTGGAGAAAGAGGGTCGATGTTTCCCCTGTTCCCGAAAGAAAAAGTTTGTTTTCTGTTGCTAGGCCGACGACGATTCGAAAATCGGAAGGTGAAGCAGAAACCGGGAAGGAAAGCGACGCTTCTGCCACGGTTTCGTTTAGGCGTTGGAGAAGGCATTCAAAAAGATGTTGGCTTTCTCGGACTTCCGGATTTTCGGCTGTTTCCTCTAAGGTGTTTAGAATCAGGCCGATCGCGGACTGGATCGCTTCAGAAAAGGGATGGGATGGAAAAATACCAAACAGCCATCCGGAAGGTTCTCGGATTTCTTTGTTAAAAACAAACGAACCGGCAGGCCCGTCCAGGCGCGCTATTTTGAGTTGAACGGAGGAGACCGTCATACCGGACATGGATCGGATATTGCTCTTTTTCCTCCTTTTCAGGTACATTATACTAAGTTGCATTTCCATGCAATTGAAACGCCCCTCCCTCTTCCTTTTTATGAAACCATCGGGATTCCGTCTTGAACAGCTTTTTGGATCAAAAACAAGGGCGCGATTGCTCACTCTTTTTTTCCAGAATCCCGACAAGACTTTTTACGTTCGGGAATTGACACGTCGCTTGAATACACAATTAAATTCCATTCGAAGAGAATTAAAAAATTTGGTGGATCTCGGGTTTTTGGATGATAAAGGATTTCCAGGAGCCGCAGTGGAAGATGGGTCTATACGTCGTCCAAAATCTCTTGCAGATCGGAAAAGGTTTTATGGACTGAATGAAAATTTCCTTCTTTCGCATGACTTGAAGGGTTTTTTTAAAAAGGTTCACATCCTTTTGAAACAGAGTCTTGTTCAAGAGATTCAAGCCAACGGGGAGGTAGATGTTTTGATTTTTACAGGGAGGTTCGTGGATAACGCCACGGTTCCGACGGATCTGCTTATTATCGGGAGTATTGCCCAAAACCCGCTTCAAAAGGTTGTTATGGCGTTTGAGGAAGAAATGGGTTGTGAAATCAACTACACGCTTATGTCACGCGACGAATTTCAGTATCGTCGGCAGATAACGGATCGGTTTCTTTTTTCTATTCTCGAAGGAGAGAAGGTGGTTATGGTTGACCGGCTTCAAGTGACAGGTGTTGATCCGGCGGCGGCGCGGTAAGAGAAGCGTTCTCTATGGTCCTTTTTCTCATGGCCCAGGATTTGGGTACGGTCGAAATCGGGTTGGCAGAGTACAATGGAAAATTGCTTGCCTGCAAAACGTTTCAGTCTGCTCCGGAAAAAATGCTTTTTTTGACGCAAGAAGTCCTGGCGCATATTGGAAAGACAACAGCGGATTTGGATGGAGTCGTTGTTATTACGGGTCCTGGGTCCTTTACGTCCACCCGTTTGGCCGTGACGATGATGAACGGCCTGTCTTTTGTTCGAAACCTTCCGATCCTCGGATGGGAAAATTCCGAGCGGCGCCCCTTACGCGACCTTATGGAAAGCCCGTCTTGGCCGGAGGATTTGGGGAAGGCACCTCCCGGGACCTTTGTCCAGCCTGTTTATGACCGTCCTGCCCATATTACGCTTCGACGAAACCGTCCTCTCATCTAGGAATTTTTTTCTTTGAACACCCTATCTATGGGAAAAGATTTGAATACAGACGTTTTTCAGCAAGTTCTATTTGAGGTGGGTGGGCCATTTGTGAAAGCGGTCCCGACGATTGTGGCAGCCGCTGTCGTCTTTTTGATTGGCATTGCCGCGGCCTTTGTGCTTCAGCGTGTTGTGGAACGGATTTTCATCCTGCTTCGTGCGGATGAGCTCGCTCGGAGATTTGAGGTGTCCCAGGCCGTTGAGCGATATGGCATCCATTTGCGCGTGGGGGCCGTGTTTGGATGGATCGTCAAATGGTTTCTGGTGATTGTGGCTCTTGTGGCCGCGACTGACATTCTGGGGTGGAATCAGGTTACGGATTATCTCAAGCAGGTGGCGCTCTACGTTCCCAATGTCGTTATTGCCGTCCTGATCGTTCTCATTGGACTTGCTGTCGCGACGGCCGTGCGGCGTGTTGTTCGTTTTGCGGCAGAGGCAGGCCACTTGGCATCGCCTGATCTCCTTTCCGGTTTGGCCCGGTGGGCGATTCTCCTTTTTACGTTTCTGGCAGCCTTAAATCAACTTCGGATTGCGGAACAATTGGTTCAGATCCTCTTTATGGGGTTTGTCCTTATGTTCGCGCTTGCCGGGGGCATTGCCTTCGGTTTGGGTGGTCGTGATTATGCGGGTCGGCTTCTGGACCGGCTGGAGAGGGGATCCTCTTCCGATCAACCCCCGTCGTGAACAGACCCCCCTATTAATCTCTCTTGAGTCCTCACTTCTTTTTGTGTCAAACCCTTCCGCCCACGGAACTCTGCGTCGGTGGGAGATTGTTCCAGGACTGTTTATCTGGGGAACCTTCGCCTTGGCGGTTGCCCTCTCTTTTTTTGCTCCGTCAGCCGCCGTGGTTCTCATCATTGTTTTTGATCTTTACTGGTTGTTTCGGGTGACCTATTTCGTTGTTTTTTTGGCTGCATCCTGGAGGGAGTATCGAAAGACTATCCGAATAGACTGGGCGAGCCGTGTTCGGAAAGAGAAAGGATGGGAGCAAATCATCCATCTGGTTTTTCTGCCGACCTATAAGGAAGATGTTTCCGTTATCCGTGCAGCCTTCCAGTCCTTGTGCGATTCGGCCTATCCGAAAGATCGATTGATCATTGTTCTGGCCGGGGAAGAGCGGGACCATGAGCGATTTCTGGCCGCGGCCGCAGTCATGGAAAAGGAGTTTGGAAAAACGTTTCGACGTCTCATTATTACAGAACACCCCAAGGATCTTCCTGGGGAAATTCCAGGGAAGGGATCGAATTTACATTTTTCTGGTCGCACCGTGAAGGAAATTTTGGAGCGAGAAGAGCCGGATCTTCGACCCGAGGACGTCGTGGTCTCGGCTTTCGACGTCGATATCGCGGTCCATCCCCATTATTTTTCCTATCTTACGTATCTCTATCTGACCGTTCCCGATCCACTCCATGCCTCTTATCAGCCGGTCGCGCTTTTTTCCAACAATATTTGGACGGCTACAGCACCGGTACGTGTCGCTGCTTTTGGAACGACCTTCTGGCTCATGACGGAATTGGGGCGGCCTGATCGCCTATGGACGTTTTCTTCCCATTCCATGCCCTGGAAAATGTTGCTTGACGTTGGATTTTGGCAGAAGGATGTTGTCTCCGAGGATTCCCGCATCTTTTTGCAGGGATTTCTCCATTATCACGGACATTATCGGGTTGTTCCTCTGTTTCTTCCTGTTTCCATGGATACAGTCGTGGGAGGGACGTATTGGGAAAGTTTGACCGCCCTTTACCGCCAGCAGCGTCGTTGGGCCTGGGGCGTGGAACATTTCCCGGTTATGGTGGAAGCCTTTCGGAAGGATTCTATTATCCCCTGGCGAAAGAAAATTCGGTATTTGTGGAACCACACGGAGGGGATGTACACGTGGGCGACTGCTCCCATTCTTATCTTTTTTCTTGGCAGACTTCCATTCTACGTGGCGCGCAATAATGGGGAAGCCCTTATTCAAATAGCCCCATTTACGTTGGAGTGGATCATGCGGTTGGCCATGCTTGGTGTGTTTGCCACAGCGTTCCTATCTCTAGCCCTGCTTCCGCCGCGCCCCAAGACCGTTCGTCCGCTTGCTTCTTTTATTATGCTCCTCCAATGGCTTCTTGTTCCGATAACCTTTACGGTTTTCGGTGCCTTCCCGGCCATTGATGCTCAGACGCGGCTCATGTTGGGGAAGTATCTCGGGTTCAATGTAACGAAAAAGGTCCGGCCCACTCACTAGGTAAAAAAAGAGACAAAAAATCATCCTCCGGGGTTTCGGAAGGAATTTATTTTGGGCGAGTTTTGTTACGGAGATGTTTCTTCCAACACAATTCGTCCTTCAAACCCCCCTCGCTCTTTTCGTTTTTGTAATCTGACCTTTTCCAGTTCCTTCGGATTTTGCGTGAGAAGGTCGCGCAAGGCATAGACAACTTCGAGAACATCAGCCAATTCTTCCAGATTTTCCGCGGCGAAAAATTCTTCAGTTTCTTCCTGAAGTTTTGTTTTTAAACGCCGGCGATATTCGGCCTCATCTGCAACGTGAACGACGGGAGTTTCTCCTTTTTTCTGGATGATTTCCGGAATGCGGTCGCGGACGAGTTTGTCGTAATAGGGCATACGAGAAGGGAGAAATAAAAATGGTTTTATTTTTTTGAGTGTTCAGGGAAGGAGGAACCTTATCAGTTATTCGACTCGTTCAAGAAGGAAGGAAAGAAGGAAGGTTGACCCGTCACCGCAGAACTGTTAAGTTGGATGAGGTCTCTCTTGAGGCTGTTCATTCTTAATGCGCGCAGCGCTCCCTTTTATGTCCGACCCAACGACAGACGATCAGACGACGCAAGCGGCTCCTGAACAGGAAGCACCGGTTCTTCCTCCCGACGCTGAAGCACAAGGAGAGAAAAAAGACGAAGAAGCACAAGCCTAACGGATCCATCCGCAGTCGATTACCCAAACAGCCACGGCAACGTGGCTGTTTGTTTTTGAGTTCAGTCCATTTGCGAAGCAAGGTAGACCACAGGTTTTCCCTCTGTCTGATATTCCGGTGTTTTTGGAAAAAGAATCACGCCGTTCTTTTTTGCCGTGAGCGTTTCCTCTCCTACATAACCGATAATATCTCCGACTTTTACAGATTGGAATGAATGCGTCCCCATTCCATTGGCGAAGTGAAATCCTTTCGATGTAAGGATGATTGCCTGGTCAAGCACGTAGACAGAAGTGGGTTCTGGTGGAGGTTCGGGAACAGGGCCTGCGATAAGCTCGAAGTCTCGCAGGAGTCCGTCAAGAGCCTGAAGAACACGGGGAAGAACGGAAACGTCGGAGGCTTGGCCGGTTTCCACGCAGATGCCAATTTTTCCAACGGCATCGGCGTATTCATCCGTCGTAGCAGGCTCTCCCCCCAGGATGTAATGCGGATCGGTAAGAACGATTTCCGTTGCAAACCAACGGTAGACGCGTTCGTGAGCAGCATCCCGTTTGGAAGCCGCAAAGGGCACGGATGGCTTATTGGTCGCGTGTAGGTCTAGGGTAACGTCCGCTTCCCGAATAAGCACGGAGAGCTCCCGCGCCCGCGCGTCTTCGTATGTCCCATCCGGCGGAGCGGCCAGCCGGTCCAGATTAAAACAGCGGTTTAGATCCCGTCCGTCGAAATAGCGCACGTTCTCTTCGGCAGCCTTTACGTTTCCAACAGCCAATGTCAGGGTTCCTTTTTCCAAGGAAAGGGATCCACCCCGCAAGCGGTCCCGCAGAACACGAATAACTTCAATACCTGTACGTTCATTTCCGTGCGTGCCGCCGATCAGAAAAATGTTTGGCCCTGGAAGAGATCCGGAAGCGCGCCAAACAGATGGGTAGATTTCAGAAATCATACATTTGCTATGGTAGGGTAGGATCCCCCTTGACACAAGGATGAGATTCTCTTACGTTATTTTTGTAGACAAGATTTGTGTGTAGTAGAGGCGGGGAAGAGGGCCAAGGGAATGTCCCTGGGCCATTTTTGTTTGTGTCCATCTCACGTTCAAAGAGAAAGAGGAGGGATGATGAAAAAAAGTATCCTCGTTGAAGGAACTTTGTGTGTTCTCAGGGTCGGTTCGGAGACATGGAGCGGTAAGGTTGTTAGTTCGGAATCTGTTCCAGGCGAAAAGGTCGTTATCCGAATTGAACTGGTTTTTCCTCCGGTCGTGGTTCCGTCTCCAGGACCGACTTCCGATGAACAAACACTCTTCGGTGACGGCAAGTAGGCCGTTCTTTCATGTTCTTTTTCGTTTTGCGGAGGCGCTGGTTCTCGGCGCCTCTTTTTATTTTCCGGATTTGTTTCGTTTTGGTAATTTATGTTAACCTCGGTTGGACACTATTCCCCTATTCTATTCAAAAGGATGGGTTGAAAACCCATCCCTACACCTATGCCTTATCCCCATCAGGAAATTGAAAAAAAATGGCAGAACTATTGGGATGCCCACCATACGTTTGAGGCTGAGAACGGCAGTTCCAAACCCAAGTTTTACGGCCTGATCGAGTTTCCTTATCCATCCGGCGCCGGGCTTCACGTGGGTCATCCGCGGTCGTATACGGCTATGGACATCCTGTGTCGCAAACGACGTATGCAGGGATTTAATGTCCTCTATCCCATCGGATGGGACGCCTTCGGGTTGCCAACGGAAAATTACGCTATCAAAACCGGGCGCAAACCGCAGGACGTGACAAAAGAAAACATTGCCACGTTCAAACGGCAGATCAAGAGTTTGGGTCTGTCCTTTGATTGGTCCCGGGAAATGAACACCACGGATCCGACGTATTACAAATGGACGCAGTGGATTTTTTTGCAATTATTCAAGCACGGCCTTGCCTACAAAAAAGAGATGGCGATCAATTGGTGTCCGCGTTGCAAGATCGGATTAGCCAACGAAGAAGTCGTGGGCGGATCCTGCGAACGTTGCGGAGAGACCGTTGAGAAACGCAACAGGGCACAGTGGATGCTGGCCATCACAAAGTATGCAGATAAGCTCCTTGAAGGCCTTAAGGACGTGGATTATATTCCCCAGGCGAAGGTTCAACAGGAACATTGGATTGGGCGAAGTGAAGGAGCGGAAGTAGATTTTAAAATTGAGGAAGGAAAGGGAACCATTCGCGTTTTTACGACCCGTCCCGACACGCTCTTCGGTGCCACCTATATGGTGTTGGCTCCGGAACACCCGCTGGTCTTTCAGATAACGATGCCGGATCAGCGGGCGGACGTTGAATCGTATCTTGCCTCGGCCCACGGCAAGACTGAGATTGAACGCACGGCCGAGGGGAAGGAAAAGACTGGTGTGTTCACAGGCGCGTATGCGGTGAATCCAGCAACCAACGAACGGATTCCTATCTGGGTCGCGGATTATGTTTTGGCAACCTACGGAACCGGTGCGATCATGGCCGTGCCCGCACATGACGAGCGGGATTTTGAGTTCGCGAAGAAATACAGCCTGCCGATTAAGCAGGTTATTATGCCGGCGCTTTTGGACGTGAAGAATCCGCCACGGCCGGATAAGGAAGATACGAAGCGCGATGTGGTACATGTGATCTTGCGCGATTCAAAAAATAAGGAGGTCCTTATTGAATTTTTAAAGGGCGATAAGTGGGGGAAAGAAAAGCCGCGAAATTTCATTATCGGTGGAATTGAACAAGGTGAAACAGAGATAGAGGCCGCGATACGTGAAATTCAGGAAGAAACGGGATACGAACATGTGCATTTTGTCGAGAAAATTCCCTTAGAGACGCAAGCCAGTTTTTTTGCGGCACATAAGAATGTGAATCGCGTGGTGCATGTGTACCCCCTCATTTTTGAATTGGTTGACCACACGCAACGGGAAATCACGGAAGAGGAAAAAGCCCTTCATGACCTGGTTTGGGTTGATGAAGATGAGGTGGCCCAAACGGTTAGTATCCCGGATGATCAATTAGCTTGGGATTATGTCAGGAGGGGAGGATACGCGTTTGTTGACGACGGCGTTTTGGTTAACTCTGATTTTTTGAATGGCCTTTCAGTCGAGCAAGCCAAAGAAAAAATAATCCAATGGCTCGAAGCAAATGGGAAGGGTCAACGGAAGGTTCAGTACAAACTCCGCGACTGGGTCTTTTCTCGTCAGCGATACTGGGGCGAGCCGATTCCGCTGGTTTATTGTGAGCACTGCGCTAGGGAAGGGAATCCGGAATCCAAAGGGGAAGAGATGAATCCTGGTTGGATCTCCCTTCCTGAATCTTGTTTACCGCTCACTCTTCCGGATGTCGAGCATTACGAACCAACGGATACGGGCGAGTCCCCCCTTTCGAAAATTGAAGACTGGGTCCAGACAACCTGCCCACGCTGTGGCGGGTCGGTAAAGCGGGAGACAGACACGATGCCTAACTGGGCTGGTTCAAGTTGGTACTTCTTGCGTTATTGTGATCCCCACAATGAGAAAGAATTCGCCTCGCAAGAGAGTCTCAACTATTGGATGCCGGTTGATTGGTACAATGGCGGCATGGAACATACCGTGCTACATCTGCTCTATTCGCGCTTTTGGAACCAGTTTCTTTTTGATATTGGTTGCGTTCCGATTTCAGAGCCGTACGCCAAGCGCACGAGCCATGGCATGATTTTGGCCAAAGGTGGGGAGAAGATGAGTAAGTCCAAAGGGAATGTCGTGAATCCGGACGAGATCGTGGAACAATTCGGTGCGGACACGTTCCGTACCTACAGTATGTTTATGGGCCCGTTTGATGAGGCCGCGTCTTGGGATCCGGAAGGAATCGTGGGGGTGCGCCGATTTCTAGAAAAAGTGTGGAATTTGCAGGAGAAGGTAAAGGAGATTCCAGAAGATCCGGCTCTCGTGAGGTCGCTCCATCAAACGATGAAGAGAGTGGATGAACATATTGACGCGTTCCGTTTCAACACGGCCGTTTCCCAGCTCATGGGATTTGTGAACGCGCTTTCGCAAGCGGATGCCGTTCCGAAATCGATTTACGAAAAACTCTTGCTCGTTCTGGCTCCGTTTGCGCCGCATCTGGCCGAGGAGTTATGGGGGCGGTTTGGAAAGACATCTTCCATTTCCTGCGCGCCGTGGCCGGCTTATGATGAAGCTTTGATCAAGGAGGAAACGGTTGAGATGGCCGTGCAGGTGAATGGAAAGCTGCGCGGCACGGTTATGATGGTAGCGGATGCGGATGAGGAGGCTGCCAAGGAAGCCGCCTTTGCCCATGAGAACGTAAAAAAGTTTTTGGAAGGGAAGGAGATCGTAAAAACGATTTACGTTCGAGGAAAATTAGTCAATCTCGTTGTGCGATAATCGTATGGAAACGGAAGAGATACCTTCTTTCCATTCCGCCCTTAGGTTTTTCCTCCTATTTATTTCCGTCTTTGTTTTTGTGGGAGTTTGGGCCCTCCTTCTTTTGATGCTGTTTGTAGGTCTTGGGATCGATGCGGGGGATGAGGAAATACTTTTTTTTCTCATTCCCCTCCCCGTCCTCCTTCTTGTTTCTCTGCCGCTCTTTTTGGATTTTGCTGCCAAGCATCTTCTCTTTTTTTCCGGAAGGGGAAAACCGGAAGCGGAACAAAAAATCAAGCAGACTCTTTTGGGACTTGGCGGCAGTGGTTCCGAATCGGTTTTAACAGTCGTCGAACGCAAAAAGGGGTTGTCTCTGCAGTGGAATTTTCAGAACGAAACTTGGAAATCACTCCTTTTTCAACACCGAGTCCATTCTCTCTATGCGTTGCGTATTCGATTCGATGAACGCTCTCATACGGCTACATTTGTGGAACAGCAACGTTCCATTTCCTGGTCCGCAGGACTGGGGAAAGGAGGGATGCAATTCAAGTTTTCCGGCTTCTGGTTTCGTGGCATTTCGTATACGAAAATTTCTTTCTGGTCCATGGATCCCCTCTCTTTGTTTCGGGCCCGGAAACCAGAATCATTTTCTTTTTCTTCGGAGGAGTTGAAGGTCCCCATGATTGTTTTTTTGCTACAAAATGGGTGGAACGTCCGTTTTGGTCTTTGGTGAAAAAGGGGGAGGGGTGGCAATACTGGAAATTTTTTCAGGATTGTGCTGAGATAGCACCGAAGTTGTTCGTTTTTGAAATCGGATGGTCTTTCAAGGGAGGATTTGTGGAATCCATTAAGGAAAGGGTCAGACGGGTCATCTTCACCGAAGGGTTCGGGTTTTCTGAGGACTCTCGGGCGGTCGTTGATATGGAAAAGGGCTGGGAAGAATTGGGGGTTGATTCCCTATCAGTCGTCGAGATGGTGATGGCAATAGAGAGCGAATTTGGGATCGAGATTCCGGATGGAGAGAGCGACGCCTTCCTGTGTCCGCAGGATCTTGTCACTTACCTCGAGACATTGGAGAGGAGTTGAGATGGAAAGGATGGTTATTCGGATTTTGATAGAGGTAGAGTGGGCGATCTTTCAAAGATTTATCGTGGAGGAAGAGGAGGCATGGCTGGGGATGATCTTCCGTCATTTCCCGAACCTAAAAAACCGTTTGGACCTTGAGGAAGGGAGTTTCGACGCAGAAGCCGTCCTCAGGTTGTTGGGAGAGTTTCTTCGGATGGTAAGGGAAGAAGTCCTGAGCGGAAAACTGGCCCCGAGCCAGGTTTCCAATGTTCTGGAGTCTCTTTCCTTCCAGTCTCCCTCTGGATTCCGAAAGTAGCCTTGCGAGGGTGGATGTGGCGTTCGACCGGCGGTTCTTCGTCGGTCTTTTTTGTTTGCCTCTTGTCGATCCGTCCGATCTCCGTTACGCTTTTCGGCGTATGAAGACTGTCATTGTCGGGACCGGATATGTGGGTCTGGTTTCGGGGTTGGGCTATGCCTCGATCGGACACCAGGTCACTTGCGTGGATACGAATGCAGGAGGCGGTCGTTTCATTGCAATCTCTTGGAAATGAAGAATATTAAAAGACGTACTTATGTATAGAAGAGGAGAAGGATCAACGACTGACAGAAGAATAATAGATGAACAAGTCAAAGGCGTTGAGGACGGGGAGACGAGAGAAAAGAGGGAAAAAACGAGGATTCAAAGGGCTGAATTTTGGTTTTTTCGAAATATCGTTCCCACCGTCGCAGAGACTATAGAGTTTCCATGGGATGATCCTGAAATCTTCCGAGAGACAGACTGGTCGGTTATGATCGCTGATCTTGATACAAGAAAGAAATTGAGACGGGAATTGTTCGAAAAAGCAGAAGAAAGGACGATCAAAGAAATGAGGGATGCCGTCGCTCCTTATTTACAATACGTTTTGGATCATTTTGACGTACTGAATGCAATCCATTCTTCAGATGAGGAATCATCTGAAAATGGATACCGTGACGAAGAACGAGGTTTTATTGCATGGATGAAATCAGCCTTTCTACCTTCTTTTTCTGAGAGCCTGTCTATAATCTTTTTTCAAAAAATACAGTAAAATAGAGGTTATTAAATAAGCCTCTATTTTTTGTTCTGTGCGACAACCGTATCCAAGCGATATCACAAGAGAACAGTTTGAACTCATTCGACCCCTCCTTG